>NZ_JBSVZN010000005.1:0-116793 GCF_054052225.1 Methylobacterium sp. JK268
GCGCGCCGGCGCGACGACCTCCGGCGATCCTACGAGGCGGAGCTGGCCCTGCTGCCCGAGGCGCTCGACCTCTCCCCGGAGGAGCGCCTGATCCTGGGGCAGGCCCTCCAAGCGATCGACGCCATGCTCGCCCGGCTCTCGCCCAAGGCCCGCCGGGCCTTCCTGATGAGCCAGATCGACGGCATGGCCTACGCCGACATCGCGGCCACCCTGAAGGTCTCGGTGAGCATGGTGCGCAAGTACGTGGCGCAGGGCCTGCGCGCCGCCTGCGAGGCGCGGCTGCGCCAGGAATGACCAGGCGGAGACCTGCGGCGGCCTCGCCTGCGCGCGACGACCTGCCGGTCGATGCGGCGATCGGCTGGATGGTGGAACTGTCCTCCGGGGCGGTGACGGACCAGCAGCGGCGCGCCTTCGAGCGCTGGATCGGGGCGGATCCGCGCCACGAGGCGGCGTGGCTGCAGCTGCAGGAGGGCCTGATGCCCTTGGGCGTGGCGGCCCGGCAGGACCTGCCGCGCGGGGCGCTGACGGCGCACCTGGCCGGGCGGCGCATGGACCGCCGATCCGTCGTCGCGGGCCTGGCGGCGGCGCTGGGGCTGGGCCCGGCGGGGGCGCTGGTGGCGGACCGGTTCGTGCCGCTGGGCCATCTGCTGGCGGACCACGTGACGCGCACCGGCGAGCAGGAGAGCGTGCGGTTCGCGGACGGAAGCGAGGCGGTGCTGGGTCCGCGGACGGCGCTGGACGTGGACTACGCCGCCGGCCGGCGCGCCCTCCGGCTGATCGAGGGCGAGGTCCTCCTGCGCGTGGCGGCCGGCTCCGCCCCGCTCCGCCTCGACGCGGGTCCGCTGAGCCTCGCGGCCGAGAGCGGCCGCTTCATGGTCGAGCGGCGCACCGACATCCTGGCGGCGACGGGGCTCGACGGGGTGGCCCAGATCGCCTTCGACGCCGCCGGCCCGATGCCGCTCGGCCGCGGGGAGCGGGTCGAACGGGAGGGCGGCCGGCCGCTGCGCCAGCGGGTCGACCTCGACGGCGCCACCGCGTGGCTCGACGGTCTGCTGGTGGCGAAGAACCGCCCGGTCGCCGCGATCGTGCGCTCGCTGCGCCCCTACTTCCCCGGGATGATCCGCCTCGACCCGGCCGTGGCGGAGATCCGCGCCACGGGCGTGTTCCCGCTGCGCCGCCCGCACGAGGCGCTGGAGGTCCTCGCCGCCTCCCTCAACCTGTCGATGACCAGCGTCGCGCATTACTGGGTGACGATCGGGCCGGGCCGGGCGACCCGGACCGGCTGATCGGTTCAGAACGCGATCCGGGCCTGGGCCAGGACCGTGCGTCCCAGCCCGACCGGGATGAAGTACGGCACCTGTGTCGGTTCGTAATAGTAGCGGTCGAGCAGGTTCTTGACGTTCAGCGACACCGTGACGGCGTCCCGCGTGTAGGAGAGCATCGCGTCGTAGAGGACGTAGCCCGGGATCGTGGAATTGCCGGCTTTCGGCCCGAAGCTGGTGTAGGTGCCGGCGATGGCGCGGGTGCCCGCGCCGACTTGAAACCCCTTCAGCGCACCCTCGGTGAAGGTGTAGACCCCGAAGAGGGTGCCCGTGTAGGTCGGCACGCCCGGGTAGGCGTCGCCGGGCTTGGCATTGGTGTTCCTGTACAAGGTGCGGCCCAGCCCGCCGATCACGCTGATATTGTCGGTAATCTGCCCTTGAAAATCGAGTTCGACCCCGCTGGCTCGATCGCCGGGTCCCAGGTAGTTTCCTCCCGGTCCATAATTATAAATAATGGTGTTGCTGAATTCGTTATCAAAGCGTGCGACCGTGATGCGGAACTTGTCGTTGAAAAGGTTGAATTTGCAACCGTACTCGCTCAGGTTGCTGAAGCGCGGCGGCGCCGGCTGCCCGTCGCCGAGGATGCCCTGGTTCGGGAGGAAGCCGGTCGCCATCGTGCCGTAGATGCTCATCCACTTGGTGACGTCGTAAACCGCGCCGCCGCTGTAAGTGAGTGCCCTCTGATCGGTTCTCGTGATCCTCTTGCTCGTGCTGTAGGTATCAACTTCATTGTAGTAATCTTGTCTCACCGTCCCGAGAATATGCAGCCGGTCGAACAGATCGATCTTATCCTGAAAGGCGAAGCCGAGATCGTCGTCATCCGTGTAGGTCTTGCGGCGAAGGCCGGTGCGGCTCGGCAAAGGCAGGGTGGAAGGCGGCGCCAGCACATCGAACTTCAGGCTCGGATAGGTCAAAGCGCTCAATGTGGATTGAAAATCTGACGTATAATCGACTCCTAATCGCATAGTATTTTCGTAGTCACCTAAATAATGAGAGACAATCAAGTCGGATTGCGTAACAATTTGTCTCTCTGTTTTTGATAAAATACCCCCCGCAGGCGCCACCGTCGTCGGAGAGTCGGATGCTGAAACGGCGATATATCCAATAGATGTGTAGTTGCTGGAGATGTATCCCGTACGATTTCTCGCGGTAAAATCGAAGGATCCGAGATCCCCGGCATCGACACTGCCGAACTTGTGCTCGATGTCGATTTGGGGATTGAACACGCGGAACGAGGCTCCGGCATCGGGCGTCCCGATCGGCGCGTCGCGGGACACGTGAACCGGGCGGAAGTGGAGGGCGGAGTTGCCGATCGTCATCGGCGGCAGGCCCGAGATCTGGTCGAAGTAGCGGGTGCCGGCCGTCACCGTGGTCGCGCCGTCGCTCCAGCGGACCTTGGGTGAGATCAGACCCTCGTGGGGCGAGCGGTCGCCGCCCGGCGCCGTGTCGGCCGTGTTGCCCGAGAGGTTGACCCGGTAGAGCAGGCCCTCGGTGCCCTCGACCGGCCCGCCGAGATCGAAGGCGAGGGTGCGGTAGAAGCGGCTGCCGAGCAACACCTCCGCCTGCCGGATGGGGTCCGGGCCGGGCACCTTGGGGATGACGTTGATGCCGCCTCCGGCGAAGCTGACGCCGGTGAGATCCGAGGTCGGTCCCTTGATCACGTCGACGCGCTCGACGTCCTGGATCGGGATGTTGACCCCGCGCGGCGCCAACCGCCCGCCGACCATCACGTTCTGCACGTTGAAGCCGCGGATGGTGTAGCTCGGGATGCCCTGGCCCTGGGCCGCGCCGTTATTGACCGTGACGTTGCTGGCGTTGCGGGCCGCGTCGAGGATCGAGGTCTGGGCCTGCGCCTGGATCACCTCCCGGGTGACGCCGACGACGGAGCGCGGATCCTCCTTGAGGGGGATGTTGAGGCGGTCCGAGGTGCTGGTGGTCCCGGCCGCGAAGCCGCGGTCGCCGGTGCCGCCCACGAGGTCGGCCACGTCGATGACGGCGAGCGCGATCTCGTCGGGCTGCGGGAGCGCGTCCGCGTCCCGCGCCTGCCCGGCGGCCTGCGCCCGCCGGATGGTGAGGGCCCCGTGCGCGCCCGGCACGGCCGCGAGGCCCGTCCCGGCCAGCGCCCGGGCGACCGCCTCCTCGACGCTCATGCGCCCGGCGATCGGCCCCGCGACGCGCCCGCGGGTCAGTTCGGCCGGGAACGCGATCACGCGCCCGCCGGCCAGACCGATCTGGGCCAGCACGTCCCCGAGGTCTCCCGCCGGGATGGCGAAGGCGGGCGGGCTCTGAGCGCGTGCCGGGGGGGCGGCCGCGACCACCGCCCCCGCGCAGGCGAGCAGCGCGGCGGCCAGCGGCCCGCACCCGGCTCGCCGGAGCGACCGGATCCGCCACCTGACCTCGCTGATTCTCGCTGCCCTCACCATCTTTGTCGCGCCGATATCAGTGGCGCCTTCTCACTTTCATCTAATCTGTCAATCAAACGGAGACAGGGCAGCCCAAGGGTGGGCTGATTTTCGACGATAGATTACTGTTTGCAGAACCACAATAGAAGGGAAGGGCCTGTCGGTCCGATACAACTTTGCGCTACTGGGCGAATCGGGACGGCACGCCTCTACGCAGGACGACGGATCGCCGCACGCCCCCGGCACAACTGTCCCGCCTTGCTCAGTCATCTCAGGATTGCAGAGGGCCGCGGCGAGGGCGTCACAGACGGAGCCGCGCGCGCCGACGCGCGGCAGGCCTCGCCAAGCGAGATGACCCAAGGATGACGAAACAATGGTCTCTTATCTGGGCCTTCAGGGCACGATTCCTGCTAGTCACTGCCGAAAGGTTAGGATTGCCAAGCGCTGCCCCCCTTCATAAACTCTCGGCGTAGAGGGTTCTGACGCTGCGGCAGAGCACACAAGGGGACCGGGAGTTGGGCACGATCTTTGGCGCCGCAGCATCAGTGTCGGTTCGGAATGCACCTGTGCTCGACGGCCTGTTCCGCGAGCACAGCTCGTGGCTGACGCGCTGGTTGGGCCGGCAGCGCTGGACCGTGACCGCGTCCGAGGACCTCGCCTCCGACGTCTTCCTCGCCCTGCTGCAGGTGCCCGACCTCGCCGCGGTCCGCCAGCCGCGCGCGATGATGACCACCATCGCCCGCCGCCTGATCTACGATGCGCGCCGGCGCGACGACCTCCGGCGATCCTACGAGGCGGAGCTGGCCCTGCTGCCCGAGGCGCTCGACCTCTCCCCGGAGGAGCGCCTGATCCTGGGGCAGGCCCTCCAAGCGATCGACGCCATGCTCGCCCGGCTCTCGCCCAAGGCCCGCCGGGCCTTCCTGATGAGCCAGATCGACGGCATGGCCTACGCCGACATCGCGGCCACCCTGAAGGTCTCGGTGAGCATGGTGCGCAAGTACGTGGCGCAGGGCCTGCGCGCCGCCTGCGAGGCGCGGCTGCGCCAGGAATGACCAGGCGGAGACCTGCGGCGGCCTCGCCTGCGCGCGACGACCTGCCGGTCGAGGCGGCGATCGGCTGGATGGTGGAGCTGTCCTCCGGGGCGGTGACGGACCAGCAGCGGCGCGCCTTCGAGGGCTGGATCGGGGCGGATCCGCGCCACGAGGCGGCGTGGCTGCAGCTGCAGGAGGGCCTGATGCCCTTGGGCGTGGCGGCCCGGCAGGACCTGCCGCGCGGGGCGCTGACGGCGCACCTGGCCGGCCGTCGGCGGCCCGACCGGCGGTCGGTGCTGGCGGGCCTGGCGGCGGCGCTGGGGCTGGGCACGGCGGGGGCGCTGGTGGCGGACCGGTTCGTGCCGCTGGGCCATCTGCTGGCGGACCACGTGACGCGCACCGGCGAGCAGGAGAGCGTGCGGCTGGCGGATGGGAGCGAGGCGGTGCTGGGTCCGCGGACGGCGCTGGACGTGGACTACGCCGCCGGCCGGCGCGCCCTCCGGCTGATCGAGGGCGAGGTTCTCCTGCGCGTGGCGGCGCGGTCCGCCCCGTTCCGGCTCGACGCCGGGCCTCTGAGCCTTGAGGCGGGGTCGGGGCGCTTCCTGGTGGAGCGGCGTGCCGACCTCCTGGCGGCGACGGGGCTCGATGGGGTGGCCGAGATCGCCCTCGACGCCGGCGGCCGGGTGCCGCTCGGGCGGGGTGAGCGCGTCGCGCTGGAGCGCGGAGGATTCCGCCGCCAAGCCGTCGACCCCGACGACGCCACGGCCTGGCTCGACGGCCTCCTGGTGGCGAAGAACCGCTCGGTCGCCTCGATCGTGCGGGCGCTGCGGCCCTACTTCCCCGGGATGATCCGACTCGATCCCGCCGTGGCGGAGATCCGCGTCACCGGCGTATTGCCGCTGCGGCGCCCGCACGAGGCGCTGGAGATCCTCGCGGCCTCGCAGAACCTGTCGATGACCAGCGTCGCGCATTACTGGGTCGCGATCGGACCGGGCGAGGGCGCGGACGCGCCGCCGGCCTGATCGCGCGGCGACCTGCCCCGGGTTCGCCCGGCACAGGTCGCCGCGGTGGCGCGGCCTCAAATCTGCGCCGGCTCCGACACGTAGCAGAGCATCGTCCTGTTCAGCTTCAGTTCCTCCGGCGTCGTCCAGAATTCGTAGCCGGGCCCGGAGCCCCAGGGATTCTTCAGTTCGACCCTGTGGGACTCGTCGTCGTAACCGACCACCGAGAACATGTGGTCGGAAACGTAGTTTTCCGTCAGTTCCTTCTCCGGCGCAGCCAGCACTTCTTCCCCTGTCCGCAACGCCGCGAGCAGATCGGAGTTCTCTGGGTCGTATGAGTAGCTCATGTGTTTGTCTGTGATGTAGTGTATCAGCTCAGTTGATCCGCCATTGATCGCGATGTACGAATTCTCTTGATGACGATCGATGCCGTCGGCGGCATGAGGGCCGAATTCCCTCTTGGTTTGCTCGATGATGTCCCTGTCGAACTCCGTTCCGGACTCATTCAGCTGGGCGAAGGCCTTCTCGACGAGGGGAGCCCATTTCGAGTGATCGGCGGTGCCGTCCTCGGGGCCAGCGAAGGTCAGCCAGGGGGAGGGGCCGGCCAGTTCGGGCGGGGCGTACGGCAGCTGACTGTCGACCGTGACGTAGACCGGCGTGTCGTTCCAGTCGTAGAAGCGCACGCCGTAGGTCCCGTCGTGGTTGTCGGTGAACATCGACGCGATCGCCTCGGGCTCGCGCAGCGCGATCTCCTCCAGGCTTGAGACGAGCCAGCAATCCCCGACGTTGCCCTGGCGGACGTCCCGCCAGCCGGCCTCGCCGCTCGCGCCGAAGAGCGGGTCTGCGTCGAGGGCGTAATGCGATGTGGCGCCGAGGCTGTCCTTCAGGCCGGGATGGTCGGTGCCCAGGAACCACTTGCCGATCAGTCGATCCGCCTGCAGCTCGGTGGAGCCCGCCGCGAGATCACCGAGTGGCACCGGCGCGTCGGCGGATCCGCCGGTCCAGTGGGCGTTGGCCGCGTTGCCCGCGATTAGCGCGTGGGTGATGTAGGCGTCGTATTCGCTGGTGTGGAAGCCGCCGGGCTTGCTGACCAGCCCGTCGAGCGTCTTGAGGGTGCGGAACTCCGCCGCGGTGACGCCCCCGGCCGCCGCGTCCTGGAGGAGGTGGATCAGCGCGACGTGGTCGAGGTGGAACGGGTCGCGGGAGGCGTCGAGGGCCTTGGCGACGTCGGCGCGGATCCCGGCATCCTCCAACTGGCGGAGCAGGAAGTCGGCCGGCCGGGCAATGGCCGCGTCGGGAATCCTCGGCGCGTGGAATGTCGCGGCATCCGCGCCCAGCCCGTGGGCTCCGCCGCTCTCGTAGCGATGCGGTGCCAGAAAGGAGAATGGCGCGGCCCAGGGCTGCGCATCGGCCCCCGTCCGGGTGTCGGCGGCGTCGGGCGCGGTCCCGTCCTCCTCGTCCTTCCGGTTGCGCGATGCCCCGGGCCCGAACGGATCGGAGATCCAGGACCGGGCAACGGACAACGTGGACGTCATGGTTCTACCCTCGCGGCATGAGAGGGCGCGCTCCGACGAGGCGACCCCGGGATCATCGTAGAAAGTGCTGAAACATCAGAAGGCGGGTGCTCGGGCGCGCGGTCGGTGCGCTCCCGAGGTCATCGGCCTCAGGCCTCGGCGGCGAAGTGTGTCGCTCCGGATGCGTAGAAGATCTCCGGCTTTTGCGCCGTGATCTTCTCGGGTGTCGCCCAGAACACGCAATAATCGTTGCTTCCCCACGGATTTCTCAGCTCAAAGGCATGCGTATCCTCGCGATAGTCGAGAACTTGATACATATGCTGACTGAGGAAGCGGTCGGAATCTTCACCGTTGAACGAGAGAATCACTTCCTGATTGCCGCGTAGCGCGTTGAGAATGTTAGGATCCTCTATATTTTCAGTTTCTGTGACATGCTTTCCAGTCACATAATGGATAAGTTCACTATATCCCGCTTGGATATCAATATAGTGATTCCCTCTTTCTTCGCCGAGATAGGGTATGGCATTGGGGCCGTATTTCTTCGCGTATTGAGCGAGAACGTCATGATCGTATTCGGTTCCGCTGTCGTTCAGCTGCACGTAGGCCTTCTCGATCAGCGCGCCCCATTTCGCGCGATCGGTGGCGCCGATCTCGGGCCCGCCGAACGGCGTGACCCGCTCCCCGGTGACCGGATCGGGCGTCTTGAAGTACGGGATCTGACTGTCGACGGTGACGTAGACCGGCTTGTCGTTCCAGTCGTAGAACCGCACCCCGTAGGTCCCGTCGTGATTGTCGGTGAACATCGAGGTGATCGCCCCCGGCTCCCGCAGCGCGATCTGGCCCACCGCCGCCACGAGGTAGCAGTCCCCGAGGCCGGCCTGGTGGAAGTCCTGCCAGCGCGGCGTCCCGCTCGAGCCGTAGAGCGGGTCCGGATCGAGCGCGTACTCCGCCGTGGCGCCGGAGCTGTCCTTCAGGCCGGGATGGTCGGTGCCGAGGAACCACTTGCCGATCAGTCGGTCCGCCTGCAGCTCGGACGAGCCCGCCGCGAGATTGCCGAGCGGCACCGAGTTGCCGGCACTTCCGCCGGTCCAGTCGACATTCGCCGGGTCCCCGGCGATCAGCGCGTGGGTGATGTAGGCGTCGTAGGCGCTGGTGCGGAAGCCGCCGGGCTTGCTGACCAGCCCGTCGAGCGTCTTGAGGGTGCGGAATTCCGCCGCGGTGACGCCCCCGGCCGCCGCGTCCTGGAGGACGTGGATCAGCGCGGCGTGGTCGAGGCGGAACGGGTCGCGGGAGGCGTCGAGGGCCTTGGCGACGTCGGCGCGGATCCCGGCATCCTCCAGCTGACGAAGCAGGAAGTCGGCCGCCCACGGGGCTTCGGGATGCGCGAACCCGCTCGGCCAGGACGGCCGGGCCGGCGCGTGCCAGCCGGGACCGGTGTGATCGGTCAGGGCCGGCGGGCGAAGCGCCGGGAAGGACGCGGTCCCGGAGTCGAACCCGGCCGCGTGCCCATCGCCCACACCGAGAGGATCGCCGAAGGACAGCAGGCGTATGGCGGGCAGGTCGGACCAGGGCCACGCATCGGTGCCGTCGAACGCGTCGGCGGTGGCGCTCTCGCCCCCCGCAGCGCGGTTTCCCCGATCCCGTTGCGATGCACGCGAGTCAGGCACGCCCGACCCAGGGATCGCGGCACCGTACGCTGGATACGTCATCTGTGATGATCTCCACGGTTGATTGACCTAAGGTAAACACTTTCTCACGACGCGCCCTGACACACAACAGTATATAGTAAGATTAATTTTCTCAAATTCGACGGTTTGAAGCAGAAAATTCTCCTCGATAGATCATCAATACGGTGCTGTAACGTGAAAGTACGACATTCGAAGAACGCTCCCGGTCATCGAGTCGGTCGTTCTCTTTCGTGAACATCGTCCCACCGAGCGCCACCGGGTGCCGGCGCGGTCCGATCGACTCCGGGAGGCCCACTCCCTCTGTCGAACGAGCGGACCAAAGCGACAGCGCCGAGGGCGACGATCCCGGACGCCGACGGTCATGGTGAGGCCGCTTCCGCCGCGAGCGCGGCGACCCTTCCGGACGGATGCGGGCCGAGACGGTGGGCGCGCTCCGCCTCCGCCGCGGGAGACGCGTCCAGGGCGAGGCGCCCGTCGTCGTCGATCCCGGCGCGGAGCCGCCGGGTGTGGAAGGCCGCGAGGCTCTCGCGGTGCCCGATCGAGATGATCGTCGTCTCCGGCAGCATCCGGATGAGCGCCCCGTAGACCTGGGCTTCCGCCGCGGCGTCGAGGGCCGAGGTGGCCTCGTCGACAAGCAGCCAGTCCGGGCGGGCGAGGAGGGCGCGGGCGGCGGCCAACCGCTGCTGCTCGCCCCCGGAGAGGCGCTGCGCCCAGCCCTCGTCGGCATCGAGGCTCGGGATCAGGTGCGCGAGGCCGACCGCCGCCAGGGCCTCCGCGGCCGTCTCCCGCGGCCCGGGCTCGGGATGCGGATAGGCGAGCGCCGCGCGCAGGGTCCCGACCGGCAGGTAGGGCTTCTGCGGGAGGGTGAGCAGGCGGGCACCCGCCGGCACCGCGACCCGGCCCGTCCAGAAGGGCCAGATCCCGGCGAGCACGCGCAGCAGCGTCGTCTTGCCCGATCCGGACGGGCCGGTGACGAGCACGCTCTCCCCGGGCCGGAAGCGCAGGGTCAGGGGAGCGGACAGGGCGCGGCCGTCCGGGAGCCGGATCGTCAGGTCGTCGAGCGCGATCCCGCTGCCCGCCGGCCCCTCCGCCCGCTCGCCGCGCGCCGGCGCGTCCGCGCGCGCGAGGGCGTCGTCGAAGGAGATGAGCCGGTCGAGCACCGAGCGGAGTTCCGCCAGCGCCGGGAAGGACCGCGAGGCGAAGGTCAGGCACTCGGCGACGCTCGCGAAGGCGGCGCCCATCTGGACCATGTCGCCGAGCGTCACCTCGTGCCGGAAGTAGAAGGCCCCGAGGATGAAGTAGTGGCTGCGGTCGCTCAGCACCGTCGTCGTCTTCGAGATCATGCCGAGCAGGCCGTGGATGGCCGCGATCCGATAGGCGTTGTGCCGGATGGGGCGAAACAGGCGGCCGAGGATCGCCACCTCGGCCGGCCCGCCGCCCATCAGGGCGACCTGCTCGCCGTGCTCGCGCAGCCGCGCCAGCGCGTAGCGGTAATCCGCCTCCAGGTGCTGGCGCGCGAAGGACAGCGGGACGAGCCTCCGGCCGATCGCCGCCGTCACGGCCGTGAAGAGACCCGAATAGGCGATCGCCAGCCAGAGCAGGAGGCCCGGGATCGCGAAGGGCAGGCCGAAATCGACCCGGGCCGACAGGGTCCAGAGCACGACCGCGTAGGTGAGGAACGAGTTTAGCTGCGAGACGAGCGCCACCATGAACGTGTAGACGCCGTACCGGTCGCCCTCGCCGCCGATGAAGGCGGCCAAGTCCTCCTGGATGCGCTGGTCCGGATTGTCGGTGTCCGACCGGGTCAGGACCATCCGGTAATGGGCCGGGGTGCCGATCCAGCGACGGGCATAGTGGGCCGAGAGGTCGCTGCGCCAGCGGATCCCGAGCAGGCGCATCAGGACGTCCTGCAGGGCGCTGGCGGCGAAGTACGGCCCGATCGACAGAGGCAGGCCGATCACGGCCGGCCAGTAGCGCTCCGCGTCGTAGGCCTGCAGCGCGTCGGAGAGGTCGCTGAAGACGAGGACGAAGCGCAGCTCGAAGACCACGACCAGCTGGCCGAGCAGGATCACGCCGCCCGCGAGGAGCCGGGCGAGTGCGGCTTCGCGCATCCGCAGGATCGGGCGCCCGCCCGGCAGCGTCGCGGTCAGGCGCCGCGTCCCGTCGAGGTAGATGTCCGCGATCGCCATCGCCCGGGCGATAGCCGGGACCAGGGCGGCCGCCCGGAACAGAACGACGAAGCCCGCCAAGGTCACCACGATCGGGACCGGGACCTCGGGCGCGGGCAGCCCGGCGGGCCAGAGCCCGCATGGGACGAGGCTGCGCGCGAGGCCCGCGAGCACGGCCTCCCAGCCGAACAGGCCGATCGGCACGCGCAGGAAGGTGGAGACCCGCCGCGACAGTGCGGCGCCGACGGCGGCGAGCGCCAGGGCGCCCGCGACCAGGGCGAGGTCGGGATCCGCCTGCCGGACGGCGACCGTCGCGGCCAGGGCGACGACGGCCGACAGTGCGGCGCTGAGCCAGGACATGTCTCGTGCTCTCGGATCGGTGAGGCGCCTGGGCCGCGCCGCGCGCCGCGTCAGAACTTGTAGGTCATCTGCAGCAGCGCATTCCGCCCGCGCAGCAGGGGAATGTAGTAGGCGTATCGGCTCGGCAGGTAGGCGTACTCATTCAGGATGTTGTTGAGCTTGAAGTCGACCCGAACGTCACCCTTCTCGAAGCCGATCATCGCGTCGGCCGTGACGTAGCCGGGCAGCCGGTACAGGTTGGTGGAATCGAACGAGCCGACGCGCGAGCTGCCGACGTACTGGAAGCCCGCCCCGACCGTCAGGCCCGAGAGCGCCGGGTCCTGGAAGCTGTAGGTCGCCCACAGGCTCGCCATCTGCTTGGGGATGCCGTTGAGAGCCGCCGCCGTGGTGGTGCGCGCGCGCTCGTCGAGGAGCTGGGGCGTCAGCGCCGTGAAGGCGGCGATCAGGTTCAGGCCGGTCACGATCTCGCCCTGCGCCTCGACCTCGACGCCGCGGGTGCGCAGGCCGTTGACCGTGAAGGTCCGGCGTTGATCGATCGGATCCGCGATCGTGACGTTGTTCCGCACCAGGTCGTAGAGCGACGTCGTGAGGGTCAGGCGCTTGTCGAACAGGTAGGTGCGGGCGCCGATCTCGGCGAGGTCGCGCTCCTCCGGCTTGTAGATGGCGCCCGTGACGGTGTTGAAGGTCGGGTCCGCCGCGACGCCGTCGCTCCGGTTGCCGTAGACGGTCAGCCACGGGGCGACGTCGAACGCCCCGCCGGCCACCCAGGAAATGCCCGCGCCGCTTCCCTTGTTGAGCCCCGCCGACGACACGACATCCTGCGGCGCGGCCACGAGCGAGGACGCCTCGTAGCTGTCGCGCCGCACGCTGCCGAGGATGTGCAGCCGGTTGTCGAGCATGTCGATCTTGTCGATCACGTAGATCCCGTGGGCCTCGGTCCAGTCGCGCTCGCTGATGTCCAGGAACGGCTTGACGCGCGGCAGCCGCGCTCCGTCCTCGGTCAGGCCGGTGAGCAGATCCAGGTTCCCGGGGAATGCCAGCGCGAAATTCAAGCTCGCCCTGTCGTATTTCTTAACGTAATCATAACCCAACTTCATTGTGTTATTAAAGATATCGCTTCTGTAATTCGCCGTGATGTCGAACCTGTCGGTGATGTTTCTTGAATACACACTGTAGGACTGTAGTCCTAGAGGTTGGATGAATCCCGGTATCGTGAGGGTGTCTTCGTAGATCGCCGCCAGGGCGCTGCCGCGGCTCTTGGCATATTGCAGGCTGTTGTTGAGGGTCACGTCCATGTCGAGGACGCGGCCGACCTCGTAGGATTGCTTGGTCCAGGCGGTGAGATCCTGCGACAGGGTGCCGTAGCCGGGATTGCCCCGCGGGACGCCGCGCGGCACCCTCAGGATCTCGCCCGGCACGCCGGCCCCCAGATAGGGAATCAGGGTGGCGGACGGCCGGCCGAAGCGCTGGTTCGAGTAGCTCACGCCGCCCGAGACGGACAGGCCGTCCCCCTGCCAGCGGAGCGAGGGGGCGAAGAGCAGTTCGTGCGGGTCGCGGTAGCCGCCCTCGTTCTGGGCGGCGTGGTTGGCCGAGCCGACGAACCGGAAAGTCGTCCCCTCCAGGCCCTCGACGACCCCTCCGAGATCCGTGGCGATGGTCTTGTAGGCGTAGCTGCCGTAGCGGACCGTGAGGTCGCGGATCCGCTCCGCCGTGGGCTCCTTCAGGGCGAAATTGACGAGGCCGCCGCCGGTCGCGACCGCCCCGGACAGGATCGAGGTCGGCCCCTTCAGCACCTCGACGCGCTCGACGTTGTCGATCGGCACGCCCCCGTAGCCGCCGCGGGACTGGCCGTTCACCGTGAGGGTGCCGACCGCGTCGCCGATGCCGCGGATCGTGAAGGCCGGCTGCCCGCCCCATTGCGGGCTGGAATCGATGGTGACGCCCGCGACGTTGCGGGTCGCGTCGCTCGGATCCGTCACGCCCTGCGAGCGGATCACCTTGTTGGTCACGGCGGTGACCGCGATCGGGATCTCGCGCAAGGGCGCGCCCGCGAGGCGCACGGTCTCGCCGGCGTTGCCGGCCTGGAAGCCGTCGTCACCGAAGCGCCCGCCGCCGCTGTCGACCACGTCGATCGCCGCAAGGTCGGCCCCGCCCGGCACGGTCGCCGTCGCCGACGCGTCGGCGGCCCGGATGCTCAGGCTGCCACCGGGGCCCGGCACCGCGCGCAGGCCCGTCCCGGCGAGCGCGCGCGACAGCGCTCCGTCGGGGCTCTCGCGTCCCCGGATCGGCCCGGCGACCCGGCCCGCCGCGAGCCCCGCCGGGAAGGCGATCGGCCGGCCCGAGGTCCGGGCGATCTGCGTCACGACCGTGGCCAGATCGCCCCGCGGGATGTCGTAGTCGAAGACCTGCTGCGCCAGCGCGGGCCGCGCCTGCGCGAGCACAGCGAACCCCATCGCGGCCGCGGACCCTGCGGCAACGCGCCGTGACAACCACCGATGCATTCCAGTCTTCATCGTTCAAGCCCCGTTGTTGTTGGGCTTGTCCATCGAGCCGTGCGAAGCGTCAGCGTCCGGCGCAAATTTTTTTTCAGCGCGGCGTGTCCCGGTTGATCGCGTCGCGAGGCGGGTCCGGGTGTCGCACGGGCGTGCGGCGCGGAGGTTCGCCGCGCGGGCCCCGAGAGAGACCCGAGACGCGATGGGTCCCGCTCCGACCGGACCGCTCCCGCAGCGGGCCCCCCTGACGTCCCGCCACGTCCTCCACCAGAGACCGCCGCCGTCCGGGGCGCCGGTGCGAGACTTTTTTCGGGGCCGGCGCTGTCGCTTCGCGCGCCTCGATCGACAGAGGAGGCAGAACCCCTGTCCGGACGACGTGTGATGGAGATCGTGGCGTCATGGTCGTGAAATCTTGCGGTGGCGTCCGTCGCCGCCACTTTGGTCTCGGGCACGGTCTGGCCGCCGCCGGGCTGCTCGTCATCCTCGCCGCGGGCGGCCCGACGGGCGCCGTCCTCGCCCAGGAGGAAGCCCCGCGGGCCGAGGCTGTGGGGCAGCCCGCCCAAGCGGCGGAACCGGCGGCGGCGCCCGTCGCCACGGAAGCCCGGCTGCCCGCGCCGGCCAAGTCCGAGAAGCCGCACGCGCCGCTCTCGCCGCTCGGCATGTTCCTGGGCGCCGACCCGGTCGTGCAGGGCGTGATGGTCCTGCTCGCGCTGGCGTCAGTGGCGACCTGGACGGTGCTGCTCGTGCGCGCCCTCGCCCTGTTCCTCGCCAAGGCCCGCATGCGTCGGGCGATCACGCGGATCCGCGCCGCGGAGAGCCTGGCGGCGGCCGCGGAGGCGATCAGCGGGGGCGTCCCGGCCCGTCTCCTGGAGGCGGCGGAGGAGGAGGTCGACCGCTCGCCCGGCCTGCCGAGCGAGGGCATCAAGGAGCGCGCCCAGGCCGTCCTCGGCCGGATCGAGGCCGCCGCGGCCAAGCGCGCGGCCTCGGGTACCGGCCTCCTCGCGACGATCGGCTCGACCGGCCCCTTCGTGGGGCTGTTCGGCACGGTCTGGGGCATCATGCACAGCTTCATCGGCATCGCCGAATCCCACACCACCAACCTTGCCGTGGTGGCGCCAGGCATCGCCGAGGCGCTGCTCGCCACCGGGATCGGCCTCGTCGCGGCGATCCCGGCGGTGGTGATCTACAACGCGCTCACCCGGTCCGTGGCGGCCTATCGGGCGCTGATGAGCGACGCCGTGGCGCTGATCCTGTGCCACCTCTCGCGCGACCTCGACCGGCGCGCCTTCGGGCGCGGCCTACGCCAGCCCCACCTGAGCGTCGCGGCGGAGTGAGGCCATGGCGATCCGCATCGGGACCGACGCCGCCGACGACCTGGCCGAGACTGCCGACATCAACATCACGCCGTTCATCGACGTGATCCTGGTGCTGCTCATCATCTTCATGGTGGCCGCACCGCTCTCCACAGTGGACGTCCCGGTCGAACTGCCGACCTCGGCGGCGCCGGTGCAGCCGCGGCCCGACAACCCGGTCTTCGTGAGCGTGAAGGCCGACCTCGCGATCGTGGTCGGGGAAGAGACCGTGGCGCGGGAGGGCCTGGGGACCGCCCTCGACCAGGCCGCGAAGGGCAACAAGGACGAGCGGATCTTCCTGCGCGCCGACAGGGGCGTGTCCTACGGCGACCTCATGCAGGTGATGAACCTGCTGCGCGGGGCCGGCTACCTGAAGGTCGGTCTGGTGGGACTTGAGGAGACCGGGGCGGCGCAGCCATGATCCACCCGCCCCCCGACGCCTTCGTCGCGGCGATCCCGGCACGCCGGCCGCCGGTGCGGGACGAGCGGTCGCCCGCTCTCCGCGCCCTGACCTGGGCGCTCGCCACCGCGCTCACCGCGGGGCTCCATGTCGGCCTCTACCGCGCCCTGACCCGCGACGAGCCGGCCGCCGCGCCGCGCCCGGCGGAGGCCCCGGCCGCAATCATGGTGAACCTCGCGCCGATCCCGGTGACCGCGCGCTCCGAGGTCGACAACCAGGCGGATGGACCGGCCTCCGCGGCGAACGAGGCCGCGGCCGAGACGCCCGAGCCACCGCCGCCGCCGGCCGAGGAGGCGGTCGTCGCGGCCCCGCCCCCGCCGCCGGAGGTGAAGCCCCAGGCCGTGCTGCCCGCGCCGGCCCCCAAGCCGAAGCCGCGGGCGGAGACGCCGCCCGAGAAGCCCGCCGAGAAGCCGAAGCCGCGCAAGGAGTCTGAGACGCCGCGGAAGCCCAAGCCGCGGGAGCAGGCGAAGACGGCCTCTCGGGCCGGCGGCGGCTCCCGCTCCGACCGGCAGACGGCGGCGCGCACCGCGGCTCCCGTGGCCGGCGAGGCGGTGAGCGAGGCCTCCCGCGCGAGCTGGCAGAACGAGGTGCGCAGCCGCATCGTGCGCGCCAAGCGCTTCCCCTCCGAGGCCCACGGCGCCACTGGGGTTGCGGTGGTGAGCGTCACCTTCACGGCGAGCGGTGGGGCGGGCGGCGCCCGGCTGGTCGCGTCGTCCGGCAACGCCGCCCTCGACGCCGAGGCGGTGGCCGTGATGTCCCGGGCCGCGCCCTATCCGCCGCCGCCGAGCGGCCGCGCCACGGTTCTGACCGTCCCGCTGAACTTCCGGCGTTGACGCCTCGGGCGGTGCTGCGCGCCCGCGCCGCCGCACCCCGCGGCGACCTCGACGGGCGCCGCGGGTGGTCGACGGCGCCCGGGGCCGCCTGCCCGCCGCGCGGGGCGAAGCCCGGGATGGGGCCCGGCCCGGCATCCGCCCGCCGCACCGCCCCGTCCGCCACGCCCCATCATACAATGTCCGGCTGATGGCTCGGCGAT
This sequence comes from Methylobacterium sp. JK268, assembly GCF_054052225.1. Lineage (NCBI taxonomy): Bacteria > Pseudomonadati > Pseudomonadota > Alphaproteobacteria > Hyphomicrobiales > Methylobacteriaceae > Methylobacterium > Methylobacterium sp. JK268. Next base: position 16,824 of record NZ_JBSVZN010000005.1, read on the forward strand.
GCTGCGCATCTGGCGATGCTGCGCATCTGGCGATGCTGTGCATCGCGCGCCCATGCGAACATCGGCTTCGCTCGGGTGCGCAGAGCCAAGCTCCCGGGCGGAGCGAAGCTCCCGGGCGGAGCGAAGCTCTCGGGCGGAGCGAAGCTCTCGGGCGGAGCGAAGCTCTCGGGCGGAGCGAAGCTCCGCCGCATGGGCTTGGTGAGAGCCGCGTGAGCCGGGATCGCGCCAAGCACCGGCGCTGATGCGCCCGGCAGGACCGGCCGGACCGCTCCATTCCCCCGGCCTGGACTGCTATAGATCCGCCGACCTCCACCTATCGCCAGATATGTTGCGCAGGGTGTTCTGTTAATCTCGTATTAGCGACCTCAAAGCAACGTTGGATTGCTCGCCTCTCGGCGCGCCATTTTGCTCCGAGCTAAAGAAGATTGGATACAATGGATCGCAGGTGCTTCATCCTGGGGGCGATCTCAGGGCTATCCTTCGGAGCTGCGGCCCGGAGCCGGGCCGAGGCGAGCCCGCGGGCGCGGGTCTTCCGGCTCGCGGTGACCAACGCGACCCCGTCGGCGACCGGGCAGTTCGCGACCGCCTTCGCGTCCGAGATCGCCGCGAGCACCGGCGGGCGGCTGCGGATCGAGACTTATCCGTCGGGGACGCTGGGTGGGGAGTTCGAGACGACGCAGGACGCCGCCAAGGGGGCGATGGACCTCGTGATCACGTCGAGCGCCGGCTACGCCAACCTCGTGCCGAAGCTCGGCGTCTTCGACATCCCGTTCCTGTTCCGCGACGTCGGCCATGCCCGCGCCGTCCTCGACGGGCCGATCGGCCAGAAGGCGCTGGGCGAGGTCGAGCCCGCCGGCCTCGTCGGCCTCGCCTGGGGCGAGAACGGCCTGCGCCACCTCACCACCACCGACGTGCCGGTGCGTAGCCCCCGGGACCTTGCCGGGCTGAAGATCCGCGTGCCGCAATCGGAGGTGATGATCGCCGGCTTCAAGGCCTTCGGCGCCGATCCCCGGCCGCTGGCCTTCCCGGACCTCTACGGGGCGCTGAGCGCCGGCGAGTTCCAGGGCCAGGAGAACCCGCTCGCCAACATCGCGAGCGCCAATTTCGACCGGGTGCAGAAGTACCTGTCGCTGACCGGCCACATCTACTCGCCCGCCATGCTGCTGATGGCGCGGGGCCTCCACGAGACCCTGTCGGAGGAGGAGCGGGCGCTGTTCCGAAGGGCCGGGCGCAAGGCCGCGCAGGTCTGCCGCCGGTTCAGCGACGAGAGCGAGACGAAGCTGCTGGCTGACCTGAAGGGGCGGGGCATGACGGTGATCCCCGACATCGACCGGGCCGCCTTCGCGGCCGCGGCGGCGAGCGCCGCCGGCCCGTTCGAGGCGCAGTTCGGCAAGGCGGTGCTCGACGCCATCCGGGCCTAGAGCATTTTCCGACGAACTGGATACCGGCTCGTCGCAGAAAATACTGAATAATCAAAGACCCAGAGCGGCTCCCGACCGCAGCGCGATCGGGCGCCGCCGCGCGGGCGCGCGCCGAAGCGCGCGCCGAGACGACCGACCGCCCTCCCCTGCTCCAGAGCCTCCTGCCATGACCTCCCTCCTCGCCCGCCTCACCGACCGGTCGATCGGCGCCCGCATCACCCTCGGTTTCGGCCTCATCCTGCTGCTGCTCTTCGGCATCGCCGCCTTCGGGAGCCTCAGCCTGCACCGGGTCGGGGGCACCGTCGCGGCGATCGAGGCCGCCGCCCTGCGCTCGGACCAATTGTCGGACTTCGCCAACGGCGTCACCGACGCGGACCTTCAGGTTACCCGCTACCTGCGCGCGCCCGGCGGGGGCGAACTCGTCGCCGCGCAGGCCGCGCAGAAGGGCGTGCGCGCCCGCCTGACCCGGATCGAGGCCCTGATCGGACCCGACGCGGCCCCTCTCTGGACCGACCTCGACGCGTTGGACGCCGCCGTCGCGCGCATCGTCGCCGACACCAAGGCGCGCGACGGGGCGCTGGGCACGATCGTGGCGCTCACCGCGCGGGTCACGAATTACGGCGGCACCCTGACGGCGCGCCTCGCCGCCGAGGCCGATCCGGCCGCGGAGACCGCCCTGCGCCTCGGCCAGGCCGTGCTGGCGCTGCGGGATTCCGCCCGCCGCACGGTGGCGCGGCCGACCTCGAGCGAGACCGAGATCCTCACCACCGAGCAGGAGCGCGTCCGGCGCGAACTCGCCGACCTCAAGGCCAATCCGCCCATCGCCGAGGAGGCCCGCGCCCTCGCGGCGGGCGTCGCCGCCCCGGCCGAGAAGCTCGCCGCCACCGTGGAGCCCCTTGTCGCCGCCAGCATCGCCTTCGAGAAGGACGTCGCCGGCTGGAAGGCCGTCTCCGGCCGGCTCGCCGCGGCCGCCGCGGCGCTGCGCGAGCGCCTGCTCGCCGCCCGCAACGCCAGCATCGCGGAGGCCGGCGGCACGGCGAGCGCCATGATGGCGACCGCGCTCGCGGTCTCGCTCGCCGCGCTCCTCGTGGGCATCGCCTCGGCGGTCGCGCTCGGCCGCTCGATCAGCCGCCCGCTCCTGCGCCTCGACCGCTCCGTCCAGGCCATCGCGGCCGGCGACCTCACCGTCGCGGTCGCCGGCGCCGAGCGCCGCGACGAGGTCGGCGCCCTCGCCCGGGCCGTGACGGGGTTCAAGGCCGACGCGATCGCCCGCCGGGAGCTGGAGGCCCGCCAGGTCGAGGAGCAGTCGGCGCGCCAGCGCCGCGCCGACCGGGTCGACCAGCTGGTGCGCGGCTTCCAGCGCAGCATCGCGGGCGCTCTCGACGTCGTGACGTCGGCGGCGAGCGAGCTCGACGGCACCTCGCGGGCCATGACCGGGATCGCCGACGCCACCAACCGGCAGGCAGTGGCGTCGAGCGCGGCGGCCGAGGAGACGGCGGTGAACGTCCAGACCGTCGCGGCCGCCGCCGAGGAGATGGTGGCCTCCCTGCAGGAGATCGAGCGCCAGGTGCTGCGCTCGCGCGAGGTGGCGACCCACGCCGCGGGCGAGGCGGAGGCGACGAACGCCGCCATGACCGGGCTCGGCTCGGCCGCCGAGCGGATCGGCGCGGCGGTGACGATCATCTCGACCATCGCCAGCCAGACGAACCTGCTGGCGCTGAACGCCACGATCGAGGCGGCGCGGGCCGGCGAGGCGGGGCGCGGCTTCGCGGTGGTGGCCGCGGAGGTTAAGGACCTCGCCGGCCAGACCGCCCGGGCCACCGAGGAGATCGGCGGCCAGATCGCGGCGATCCAGGCGGAGGCGCAGCGCGCCGCCGCGGCGATGCGCCAGATCGGCCAGACCGTCGCCTCGGTCAACGCCATCACGGCGGCCATCGCCGAGACGGTGGTGCAGCAGAACGCGGCGACGAGCGAGATCGCCCGCAACGCCGCGGAGGCCGCGAGCGGCACCCAGGACGTCTCGGCCACCATCGCCCGGGTGCTCGCGGCCTCGGGCGAGACCGGGGGCGCCGCCGGACGGGTGCTCGCGGCGGCGGCCGACCTCGCTTCGCAGTCGCTGGCGGTCAAGCAGGAGGTGGACCGCTTCCTCGGCGAGATCCAGGCGGCGTGAGCGACGCGGCCGGCGGCCCCGCCGCCGGCCTCACAGCGCGTCCTCGTCGCGCGCCGCGAGGGCGGCTTCGACGAAGAGCTCCGGATCGGCGCAGAAGTCGCGGTAGATTCGGAAATGCGCCGTGTCCTCCAGCCGCACCGGCGCGAGGCCCGCCGGAGTGATCTGGAGGAGCGCGGCGCCCGGCGAGGCCATCAGGAGCGGCGCGTGGGTGACGATGATCGCCTGCGCGTTGCCGGCCCGCTCCATCGCCCGCAGGAGCGCCAGGAACGCGACCTGCCGCCGGGGCGAGAGCGCCGCCTCGGGCTCGTCGAACAGGAAGATCCCCTGGCGCAGGCAGCGCTCGCGGAAGACCCGCAGGAAGCCCTCGCCGTGCGAGTGCGAGAGGTAGTCGGGCGGCGCGGCGCCGACATCGAGCGCCGCCGCATCGACGTAGCGGGCCACCGCGAACAGGCTCTCGGCGCGGAAGAACCAGCCGTCCGTCACCCGCGGGAGCCAGCTCGCGCGCAGCGCGGCGGCCAGCCGGTCCCCCTCCTCGGCGAGCGCGCCCTCGCGGTCGAGCCGGTGATCCCGGCTGCCGCCCGCCCCATCGAAGCCGCACAGGGCGGCGATCCCTTCGAGCAGCGTCGACTTGCCCGACCCGTTCTCGCCCACGATCACGGTGACCGGCCGCTCGAAGGCGACCTCGAAATCCGGGCCGCGGAAGACCGGCAGGCAGAACGGGTAGGCGTCGGGCGTCGCGATCCGGTCCTGGTCGAGCCAGATCCGCCTGAGGAAGGGCGGGGGCAGGCGTGTCTTGAGCGTGCGTCGTGCCATGCGCCCCCCGCCAATCTCCCTGCGTCAGGGCGATCCTGGCCGAAACGCGGGCGCGCGTCTGCCCCAACAACGCTCCCGGCTTCGCGCGGCGGGCGACCTGCGCTACATGCGGGCATCCGGCGCCGCCGCCGGACGTCCCGGGAGACCCGCGCCATGGCCGCTCGCCGCTTCGTGACCCTCGACGTCTTCACCGAGCGGCCGCTCGCCGGCAACCCGCTCGCCGTGGTGCTCGACGCGGAGGGCCTGGACGGGGCCGCCATGCAGGCCATCGCCCGCGAGTTCAACCTGTCCGAGACGGTCTTCGTGCTGCCGCCGGACGAGCCCCGCCACCGGGCGCGGCTGCGCATCTTCACCCCCACCCAGGAACTGCCCTTCGCGGGGCACCCGACCGTCGGCACGGCGGTGCTGCTCGGCCTGCAGGACCGCCGCGCCGAGGCCGCCGATGCCCTCGCCTTCGGGCTGGAGGAGGCGGTCGGGATCGTGCCCTGCGTGGTCGAACCCGGGGACGGGCGGGGCCGGGCGCGCTTCCGGCTGCCGCGGCTGCCGGAGATCTGGGGGGATGCGGAGGGGCTGGGGCCCGACGCCGCCACCGTCGCGGCCGGGCTCGGCCTCGCCGCGCAGGACATCGGCTACGCCCGCCACCGGCCGAGCCGGCACAGCGCCGGCACGCCCTTCGAACTGGTGCCCCTGCGCTCCCTCGACGCCCTCGGCCGCGCGCGGCCGAACGCGGAGGCGCTGGAGCGGGCCTTCGGCGGCCACCCGAAGGTGCTGCTCTATACCGGCGAGACCCAGGATCCCGCCCACACCTTCCGGGCGCGGATGTTCGCCCCGAGCCTCGGCATCGCGGAGGATCCGGCGACGGGGTCGGCCGCCGCGGCCTTCGCCGGGGCGCTGATGCAGTTCGAGCCGCTGGGCGAGGGCACGCACGACGTGGTGATCGCCCAGGGCTACGAGATGGGCCGGCCGAGCGAGATCGCCTTGCAACTGGTGATCGAGGCGGGCGTCCTGCGCGCGGCCGAGATCGGCGGCAGCGCCGTCGTGGTGAGCGAGGGCACCCTGCGCGCATGACCGGCGACGTGACGCTGGCGCGGGCCGCCCGCCTGGCCGCCGCGATGGCGCCCTACGATTGGGCCTGGCCGCGGGAGAACCGGGCGGAGATCGCCGCCCATTGGGAGCGGCGCCGCGCCGAGCAGCCGGCGCTGTTCAACGGCCGCGTGCTGCTCGCGAGCGCCGTGACGCTGCGCGACGGGGTGCTGGAGGCGCGGCTGTTCGAGACCGACTTCGCCAGCTTCACGACCTTTCGGGATCGCGGCTACCCCGACCCGGCGGTGACCAACATCTTCGCCGCGGTGGCGCCCCGCAGCCGCGACGGCGCCTACCTGCTCGGGCGCATGAACAGGCACACCGCCAATGCGGGCCAGGTCTACTTCGCCTGCGGCACGCCGGACCCCACCGATATCGGCCCCGACGGCCGCGTCGACCTCGGGGCGAGCGCCCTGCGCGAATTGAAGGAGGAGACCGGCCTCGTCCCGCCGCCCGACGCGGCGGAGGAGTGGTTCCTGATCCGCCGAGGCGGCCACCTCGCCTGCCTGCGGGTCGTGGTGATGGACGAGGACGCCGCGCCGCTGGTGGCACGGGCCGAGGCGCATCTCGCCGCCGAGGCGGAGCCGGAGCTCTCCGGGATCGTCACGGTGCGCCGGCCGGAGGAGATCGATCCGGCCGCGATGCCGGCCTTCGTTCAGGTCTTCCTGCGCGAGGTGTTCCGGGCCGGCTGAGCCCGCGCTCGGATCTCGTCCATCGGCCTCGCCTCGGCGCGGCGGGACGCGAGGCCGGCCGACCCCTGCCTCCGCCCGTGGGCGGCGAAGCGTCCGGTCATGCGCGCGTGGAGCCGCTTGACGATGCCGCTCGCCGTCGGCGTGAACAGGAACGGCACACCGCGTGCACGAAGGTGGCCGCCGCCGCGCCGGCGAGCGGCACGGCGTCGCTCAGCGAGGCCCGCATGTGCTGCAGGTCGCTCTCGCAGAGGGCGGCGGGATGGCCGTGAAGGGATCGGTCAGGCGCATGGCGATGGTCAGGCGGGCGGGCGCCCGACGTATCGGGCGCCCGGGCGACCCGACCGGACCCAAGAGCCGCGCCAACCGCGGGCATCACCCGGCGATGAGCACCAAGCGGACCGCCTCTCGATCGGGCTTGGGTCGAATCGCAACGTGAAGCCGGCTCCAGGTCTCTGATTTGACCGCATCTTCTGCGACGAACCGGCCTCCACGTCGTCGGACAATGCTCTAGCGGGTCCACTGCTCGCCGCCGAGCGTCCGGCCGCCCGCGTAGGTCCAGACCACGTTGACGCGGTCGCCGTCCTCGGTCACGAGCAGGCAGATGCCGGTGTCGCTGCCGCCCGCCTTGTAGGCCACGGCGATGAACCCGTCCTTGCCGATCCCGGTGCCCACGTACTTCGTGCCGCCGATGGACCAGGTGACGCGGTAGGTCTCGCCGGTCTTCGTGACCTCCGCGGTTCCCGTATAGCTGGAATTGTCGGGCGTGGCGCCCTTGACCTGGTAGCGGCCGGAAATGTCGAGGGCCGCCGCGGGGCTGGCTGCGACGAGCAGGGCGATGACGAGGGCCGCGAGACCGCGCATGAGGGATTCTCCGAGTTGTTCAGCGACCGCTCGGTAAGCGATCGTCCGAGTTCCCGATACCCGGTCGTTCTGCCTAAACCTTGGGGAATGCGGCGCCGCGCGACCGCCGAGGACGGGGATGTCTCGACGGTAGCAGGCGAGGCCGCCCCGCCCTACGGGTAGCCGTAGCGGGCGCGGGCGGCGGCGTGGAGGCGCAGGGCCTCGGCCTCGTGGCCGGCGGCGCAGGCCTGGGCGGCGTGGGCCAGATCGGCCGAGAAGCGCTTGCCGACGGGCTCGTTGAGGTTGCCGGTGGCGACGTCGCTGTCGACGATGGCCTGGGTGCGGGCGATGGCCGGGCCGCAGCCGGGGCCGCCGGCCGGGATGGGCGCGGCGACGGGCGCGAGGGCGGCGGCCGGCGGCGGCGCGGTCGGCTTGCAGGCCGCGAGGCCGAGGGCGGCGGCGAGGGCGGCGGCGAGTCCGGAACGGGGCGACATGGGCGCTCTCCTGGCGACGGGACGGGCGCGGCGGCGATCCCGCACGGCGCGGCCCCGCCGATGGCGACGATGCGGCCGAGCTTGTCGCAAGGCGGGCCCCGGGGGTCAATCCGGGCTGCCGGCGCGGCGTCGTCGGGCCGCCGGGGCGGCCTCTTGGGGGCCACCGGGGCCGGCATCGTGGGGCCGCGCCGGCTTGCCAGCCCCGCCCGCGCCCGGTAGAGAGGCCCGGTCAGGCGTTCCGCCTCGAGGAGACCCGAGCCGTGGCCCATGCCGGCTCCCTGCCGCTGCCGATGACGACCGCCCTCCCGGCGGCGACGGCGCGCGCGCTCCTCCTCACCGGCCTCCTCCTTAGCCGCCCCTGAGGGCCGTCCGGGCGCGCGCCTGGGCCTTCAGGGGAGCGCGACGAACCCGAGACCTTCCTCATCGCGACCGCGCCGCCGTGAGCGCCGCGCCGGGCGATCCCTCCCAAGGACGGATTCCATGACCCAGACCGCCTCCTCCTCCGAGCGCGTCCTGATCTTCGACACCACGCTGCGCGACGGCGAGCAATGCCCCGGCGCCACCATGACCTTCGAGGAGAAGCTCGCGGTGGCCGAGATGCTCGACGGCATGGGTGTCGACATCATCGAGGCCGGCTTCCCGATCGCCTCGAACGGCGATTTCGAGGCAGTGGCCGAGATCGCCCGGCGCACCAAGCGCGCGGTGGTGGCGGGCCTCGCCCGCGCCATCCCGGCGGACATCGCGCGGGCCGGCGAGGCGGTGCGCCACGCCCAGCGCGGGCGCATCCACACCTTCGTGTCGACCTCGCCGATCCACCTCGCGCACCAGATGCGCAAGAGCGAGGAGGAGGTGCTGGAGATCATCCAGAAGACCGTGGCCCAGGCCCGCGACCTCGTCGAGGACGTGGAGTGGTCGGCCATGGACGCGACCCGCACGCCGATCGATTATCTCTGCCGCTGCGTCGAGATGGCGATCCGGATGGGCGCCACGACGATCAACCTGCCCGACACGGTGGGCTACGCGACGCCCGACGAGTACCGGGCGATGTTCCGCGCCGTGCGCGAGCGGGTGCCGGGCGCCGATAAGGCGGTGTTCTCGGTGCATTGCCACAACGATCTGGGGCTCGCCATCGCCAACTCGCTCGCCGGCCTCGAGGGCGGCGCCCGCCAAGTCGAGTGCACGATCAACGGCATCGGCGAGCGGGCCGGCAACGCGGCGCTGGAGGAGGTGGTGATGGCGATCCGCACCCGCGGCGACGTCCTGCCCTACGCGACCGGCATCGACACGACGCAGATCATGCGCGCCTCGAAGCTGGTGGCGGCGGCCACCCATTTCCCGGTGCAGTACAACAAGGCGATCGTCGGCCGGAACGCCTTCGCGCACGAGAGCGGCATCCACCAGGACGGGATGCTCAAGAACCAGTCCACCTACGAGATCATGACGCCGGGATCGGTCGGCGTTCAGAAGACCTCGCTGGTGATGGGCAAGCACTCGGGGCGCGCCGCCTTCCGGGCGAAGCTGGAGGACATGGGCTACCGCCTGTCCGACAACCAGTTCCAGGACGCGTTCGAGCGGTTCAAGGCGCTCGCGGACCGCAAGAAGAACGTCTACGATGAGGACATCGAGGCGCTGGTCGACGAGAACCTGGCGACGGCGCACGACCGCATCCGGCTCGTCTCGCTGACCGTGATCGCGGGCACGCGCGGCCCGCAGCGGGCGACGATGCGCCTCGACATCGACGGGCGCGCGGCGACCGAGGAGGCGGACGGCAACGGCCCGGTGGACGCGGTCTTCAACGCCATCCACGCGCTCGTGCCCCACGAGGCCAAGCTCGAACTCTACGACGTGCACGCGGTGACCGAGGGCACCGACGCGCAGGCCGAGGTGTCGGTGCGGCTGCGCCAGGGCGAGCGCAGCGTGACGGCCCGCGGCGCCGACCCGGACACGCTGGTGGCTTCGGCCAAGGCCTACCTGGCGGCGCTCAACAAGCTGCTCGCCGGCGCGAACCGCCTGCATGCCCAGCATGCGGCGGCCGAATAGCCGTCGAAAAATCGCCCGGCGGGGCGGTTTCGGGGCTGGACTCTCCGGATCCGACCCGCTAAATCCCCGCTCGCAGTCGGGACGGTTGGTGGCCGCCCCGACCCCGCTCCTACGGAGCGATGGGTGCATAGCTCAGTTGGTAGAGCAGCTGACTCTTAATCAGCGGGTCCTAGGTTCGAGCCCTAGTGCACCCACCAAATTTTCCAGGCCCTGTGACTCAACGCTCGGCTGCTGAAGACGGCAGTGGCGGCCGGGACTGGACACATGGTGCCCGTCGATCGGCGGCCACGCGCGCGTTCACCGGTCCCGGCGAGTCACACCAAGTTTGAGAGCGGCGACCTGCCTCCTGATGAGCAGGCGTGTTTCGTGCACCCGGCGCCTGAGCTCGGCAGCCTCCCGAATGGCGGCGTCAGCACGATCGAGCAGCTGGTCGGGATGCGGCTTGCGCACGGCCGTGGACGTTGGGGTCGGAACGCCGATCCGAGCTTCTGTCACATGGTGGATCAGGGCGATCGCCGATCTCGCGTCGTCTACGATCGCCCAATTCAACGGCTGCCAGTAGCGGACCTCCCAGGGACGACCCTCAGGTTGGATGTCGTACCGCTGTAGCCGCATGACATCCGGCTGCTGGCTCCGAAGGACGGTCTCGAACGAGGCCCGGAGATTGCGGACGCCGTCTGCGGCGAGATCATGAGGGCTGTCGGGAAACGCGTCGAACATGTCCAGGCCCGCGAGTGCGTCGCGCCGCCGACCCGTCGCGCTCAGATAGGCGTCATTGGCGTTCACGATCCGCAGGTCGGGCGTCACGGCGAGCAGCGGCAGCGGAGCGTGCTCGAACAGACCGCGGTACAGGCCCTCGGCCTGCCGCATCTGCGCCGCCGCAGATCGAAAGTTCGGCGATTGGGATGCGTCGGCCACACTCCTTCTCCCGACAGTTCATTTCGAACTGAACGCCTTGCTCGGGCACGGGTTCGGTCGTCGTCAGGCGCCCCGGCGTCCGAGACCGCTCGCCTTGGCGAGTTCAGAGCGCTGGGCTGCATAGTTCGCCGCCACCATCGGGTAGTCGGGCGGGAGGCCCCATTTTGCTCGGTACGCCTCGGGCGTGAGCCCGCGTGTGCTCAAGTGTCGCTTCAGCGACCTGTAGGGCCTTCCGTCCTCCAAGCTGACGATATGGTCCGGGGTGACCGTCTTCTTGATCGGAACCGGTGGAATCGGCTTCTCCACCACGGGTTCCGGCGGAACAAGAAGGCCACTCAGCGTACTGTGCACACCCTGGATGAGACCGGGGAGATCGTTGCGCGGCACGGAGTTGTGCGAGACATATGCGATCACGAGTTCGACGGTGAGATCGACAAAATCTTGGGCGTCGGACGGCTCCTTGATCATATAGAACTCCGTTGAAGAAGGACTGCTTCGAGCAGTCATCGGGTGAAATCGACGCAATTTGGTTGTAATTATGGAGCAATCGCAATCATAGGATCTCGTATCCTCGCCGATCATGCGTGAATTGAGCGGTCAGGACGCACAGCGCCGCTACAGCTGGTCTGATGGGGAGCGGGGGCGCGGAGCCGAACACGGCCTGGGTCGCCGTTCCAGACCCTCCCAGAACGGCACATCCAGCAAAAGGCGGTCCTGCGTGTCCCGAATCTCGACCGTGTCGCGCAAGAGCGGACCCGCACCCTCCCGTTGAAACGCGTCGGCGACGTTGGGTACCGCTTGGATGGCCTCCAGATGAGCGGCCTCGATGCCGATCAAGTCCAGGCCGATTTCGTCGCGCTCGCAGCCCGCCGGGGTTCGAAGGTGGAAGGAGAAGTGACGCATCGCGTGTGCCCCTATCCAGATCAGCGCAGGCGAAAAATCACATACGTAAACGAAGCGCGGCCGCGGCGCTGGATCGCCGTTCCGTCGAAGAACGCGACGACGTCGCGGGCTGTTCACCTTGGGCCGGCCCGCGACCTGAAAAGCAGGCCTGCCGTCTCATGTTTCACCGATCTGGCACTCCGTTTGCCCGCTTCATCCAACGGCAGCGTCGCAGCGATCTGATCGGGGGTGATCGCCCGCTGACGGCGGCTCTCGTGTGGACGTCCGCCACGGATCGAAGGCAGCCGATCGCCTGGTCAAAGTGATCGAGTTTTGACTTCAAGGGCATGCTCGACGAATTCATCGGCTCGCGCTGCGTAACGGCGCGCCCGGCACCGACGCGATGAACGCGGCCGATTGCTGAGCGGCGTCAGGTCGCCCCCCCCCGCGTTGGCGGAGCGCCCCGCACACCGACCTGATGAATCGCTCCCCGGGGTCATCTCCGGCGCGGCTTGCCCGCCCGGCATCTCACTTAGGATGGATCCGGGTACCGCGCCGGCCCGCGGACGCCATCTGAACTCGCCTCGGAGTCGCGCGGAGGCGACGCAGGAGGGCGGATCTGGTCGGCCGAGCACGACGGACGACACAGGCGTGCCTCGGCGCCGGGCTGCGGAGCCTGCGGGAGGCGACCGGCGGGGGATGTCGGCGATGCTGTCGGAGATCGCGCGTGAGATCCTGGCGTATCTGCGCAGCACGCACCGGCTGCCCGGAGCACGTCTGCGCATCGCGACGCTGGACGAACGGTTCGGGACCGACCCTGCGGTTGCGGTGGCGATCTCCGAACTCGCACGCGCCGGATATGTCGTTACGCCGGACGCCGGCACGATCGAACTGACCCCGAGGGGGTATGCGACGATGACGGCGAGACAGACCTGATCTCATCCCTCAAGCGATTGTTCATGCAGATGGAGAGCGGAACATGTCGAGGAACGCAGGTGATGGAGAGGAAGGACGTCCTCTGCTCGATCTGATCACCGAAGGCATGGTGGTCGTCGATCGCGATGGAACTCGGATCGGATCCGTCGACAAGGTCGAAGGTGGTCACCTCAAGATCTCCCGTGCCGACCAGGAGCCTCGAAATCAGCACCAGTATGTCGCCCCGGATTGGATCGCTGTCGTCGATGATCGTGTCACACTGAACCGGACATTCGACGAGGCAAGGCGCCTGTGGGCGCGCGAGCCCTACGCGCGACGACATCATCTCCAGCGCGCGATCTGAAGCCGCGGTTGGGCGATGTCGTCCGTGCCTCGCGAGCCCGCCACGTTGTGAGAGGGGCGCGACGGTCACGCGTGAGCCAGATCACGCCCGTTCTGCCAGCGCTGTTCGGCGACGCGGATCGGGCTGCAGCGAGGTCTCTCAAGCTTCGGCCGAACGCTCAGGGAGCGCCGCATGACCGGCGGAACCGGCCAGGGCCCGCTGGGACGGTGGGCCGCAGACGGTGGTGCTGGAGCCCCGACCTGGGGTGGCCGAGGGTCTGTCCGATCCCACCGGCGAGCGCTCACGCCGTCAGCGCGGCGGGACCGAAGCGGCGAGGAACCCGAATCCTGCCGAAACACCTGCTGCGGCGGAGGAGCAGCCGACTCCGCGCAGCGTCCCGCAACAGTGCCGTCCCCGGATGATCATCCGCACCGGACGACATGATCCTGGAGAGCGCCATGAGCTTCGACATCTTGTTCCGCCCGTTCGAGCACAAGTCGCTCCGGCTGCAGAACCGGATCGTCATGGCGCCGATGACGCGCTCGTTCTCCCCCGGCGGCGTTCCCACACCTGAAGTCGCCGCCTATTACCGCCGTCGCGCTCCCGAGGTGGGGCTCATCATCTCGGAAGGCACCGTGGTCGACCGGCCGGCGTCGTCGAACGATCCGGCGATCCCTCATTTCCATGGCGACCGCGCGCTCGCCGGCTGGAAGCAGGTCATCGACGAGGTTCACGCCGCCGGTGGCGCGATGGCGCCGCAGATCTGGCACATGGGGATCGTGGCGCCGCATGCGTCCGGGTGGAAGCCGCCCGCCCCCATGGAAGGCCCGTCCGGGCTCGCTGTCCCGGGCGAGGCCGGCGGGGCCGCGATGTCCGAGACCGACATCGCCGAGACGGTCGCGGCGTTCGGCCGTGCCGCCGCGGAGAGCAAGCGGCTCGGCTTCGACGCGGTCGAGATTCACGGCGCACACGGCTACCTGATCGATCAGTTCTTCTGGGCCGGAGTGAACAAGCGCCAGGACCGCTACGGCGGCGCGACCTTGCCCGAGCGCAGCCGGTTCGCCGTCGAGGTGGTGCGCGCGGTTCGCTCTGCGGTCGGCGAGGACTTCGCCGTGATCCTGCGCCTCTCGCAGTGGAAGCAGCAGGACTTCGCGGTGAAACTCGCGCGGACACCCGACGAGATGGCGGCGTGGCTCAACCCTCTCGCCGAAGCGGGAGTCGACATCTTCCACTGCTCGCAGCGGCGTTTCTGGCAGCCGGAATTCGAAGGCTCGGACCTGAACTTCGCGGGTTGGGCGAAGAAGCTGACGGGCAAGCCGACGATCACGGTCGGTTCGGTCGGCCTCTCGGGGGAGTTCATCGCCGCCTTCCAGGGCGAGAGCTCGCGTCCTGATCCGCTCGACGAACTCATTCGCCGTCTCACACGCGGCGACTTCGACCTCGTGGCCGTCGGCCGGGCCGTTCTGTCCGATCCGCACTGGGTCAGCAAGATCCGCGAGGGGCGGCACGAGCAGTTGAAGGACTTCACCCGCGAGGCACTCGCCTCCCTCTTCTAAGGCCGGTGCCCGCACCGGAGCGGAACGCCGGGATGGGCGCCCTCCGTTCGGCCGGAAGCCTGACGAAGGGCCTCAGCTTTCGCGCCGGCCGGTTCATCACGGTCCGCTGACGGTTGCGGAGGATCCGCCACCGGCACCGACGTCTCGGCCGGGCGCCTGCGCGCCGCCTCTCAGCGGTTGGGGCGCGCCGCCTCGCCCTGCCCCCCGGCAGCACCCTGGAGATGAGTGACGATGATCTCTTCAGAGAACATCGTCGGTGCCCTCGGTGCTCGGTTCCCGCATACATGCGTGGTCCGGGGCGACGGTCGAGCGGATTTGGCGCTGGAGCCGTGGATTGCAACGGTCGTGTCCGCGCTCAGCATCCATCCTCCGCGACTGGAATTCGCTGATCGGCCCATGGGGCCGGAGCCGCTCAGATTGAGAGGTGGTGGATGAGGAGGCCTCCGCGTTGCTTCAACGAGGATGATGGCCGGGGCGATGCCCCGCGGTCTGCGGCACGCGCTCCAACGGGCTTATTCGGCGGCACTCCCAAGGGGCCATCCTCAACCAGATTGTGCGGCCACGCTGGTAGGTATCAACGTGCAGCCGGATGGAATAAGGTCTCAGTTTGGGAGATCTTTCTGAGAAATATTACCTAATATTCTATAAGCGGCCAGCGATGCGCGTGTTTCCGACATCCAGCGGCTGCGGTTTGAACCGCCGCTCGCGATCCTTCTTGGACATTTGGAAAGGCTGCCTGCTGGCTTACTGACCGGCGTCGCGCGTCTGGATCCGCCCGGACGCTGCCTGGCCGCTGCGGGTCGCAGGCGGGGAGCGCGCGGCCGTTCGCGCGGCACGGGCTGAACGGCAGCGAGCGACCCGAGGCAGCCCCGCAGCGGTGTGCCGATGAGGACCGGCTGGCGGTATGCGAGCAGACGGTATGGCGACCGGGCTTTGTCGTTGCAGCACGGAAGCAGATTAACATGTGTTATTACGAAGCGTCCGGCTTTCAGAAAGACTGTTGTTGCTGGAATCTTTCCCGTCTTTCATGCCAGCTGTGACCTTGATCGCCCCTCTGTACGATTGGCGTGATCGTTTCTCCTGCGATGGAGTTGTGATGATGCAAGCCCATATATCGGCGCAGCTTCGGGAGTTCTGGGGTGCGATCGCCAAGCACGTAAATGCTAAAGTTCAGCCTGTGCTGCGGGGGGAACAGCGCGAACGTGAGCCGGTGATCGCCTGTTTGCGCAATCCGGAGGTTCTGACCCGGACCGAAAACGAAGGTTGAGAAACAATCCAAATGGTCGCGTCGGGACGTCACGTTTTGGGAGTGCGATAGAACATCGGCTATGGCCTGTAAGCTACATTTTATTTTTGGATGATTCCCAAACTTACATAGAATTCTGCCTTAGAATAAATAATTATCATTTAACGATTTTGCGAAAACTGCCCGGGCCCTGTTATGCGAAGTGTAGTCATGGTATTTGACACCTATGGTGCGGTGGAAGGAGCCATGATTTCTGATACGTCGGCTTTAACCACAGATGTTCCCCTCGCTTTCCTGAGCGGCGGCGGCGAGCTCGGTGAGTTGATGCGCTCGAAGGACTGGTCGGCCACGCCACTCGGGCCGGCAGAATTTTGGTCGCGGAACGTCAAGACGGCCGTCAGCATCTGCCTGAATTCTCATTTTCCAATTCTTCTGTGGATCGGTGATGAATTAAGGATTATCTATAACGATGCCTACATTTCCTTTCTAGGAGAGGCCAAGCACCCGGCAATGCTCGGCCAACCCGGTTTGACAGCCTGGAGCGAGATCTGGCCGGCAATCGCTCCGATGCACGACGAGGTGCAGGCCAGGCGGGCAACTTGGGTCGAACACTACCAGATGTTCTTCGCCCGAAGGGTGCCGCATGAGGAGGTCTACGTCACATTCGGGTATAGCCCGATTCTCGATGAGAGTGGCCGCAGCATCGAGGGTGTCTTTTGCGCCTGCTACGAGACGACCGAGGAAGTCATTCGAGAAAGGCGGCTTTCAACCTTGCACCATCTTGGAGCGAGAAGCGCCGAACATCCGACCGTCGAAGCCGCTTGCCGCGATGCCGCCGAGGTTCTGAACGGCAATCCTTTAGATATCTCCTTTGCTGCGTTTTATCTCGTGGACGAAGAGGGTTCAACAGCGCAGCGGGTCGCCGGCACACGACTGGCCGGCGATCGTACCGCATTTCCGACGGTTCACGCGATCAGCCGTGCCGGAGCGGGGGACGGTCCCTGGCCACTCGGCCTGGTTGCCGAGACCGCTCAGGCTGCGCAGGTGTCGGATCTTCCGAGCCGGGGCTGCCAATTCACAACGCCCCTCTGGTCGGACCCGGTGGAAATGGCGTTCGTCCTGCCGCTCAAGAGCGCCAACCACCAGAAACCGGCGGGCTTCCTCATCGTCGGAGTCAGTCCGCGGCGGGTCCTCGACGTGGACTACCGCAGCTTTCTCGACCTGGTGGCCGGGCAGATTGCGACGACCATTGCGGAGGCACGCGCCCTCGAGGATGAACGCCGGCGGGCCACGGCGCTGGCGGAACTCGATCGGGCCAAGACGGCGTTTTTCTCGAACATCAGCCATGAGTTCCGCACCCCTCTCGCGCTGATGCTCGGTCCGCTCGAGGAACTCCTGGCCAAGCCCGACGGTGCGCTCGCCCCCGATGCCCGCGCTCTGGCGACGGTCGCGCACCGCAACAGCCTCCGCCTGCTCAAGCTCGTCAACACCCTGCTCGACTTCTCGCGCATCGAGGCGGGTCGGGCCCAAGCCTGCTACGAGCCCTGTGACCTCGCACGGCACACGGCAGAGCTGGCCTCGAGCTTCAGCTCGGCTTGCGACCGCGCCGGCCTGCGGCTCGACATCGCCTGCGATCCGCTCCCCGAGCCGGTCTGCGTGGATCACGACATGTGGGAGAAGATTGTCCTCAATCTTCTCTCGAACGCCTTCAAGTTCACCTTCGACGGCTGCATCGCCGTTCGCTTGGCCGCCAGTCCAGGCGGCGCCGAGTTGCGGGTCAGCGACACCGGGGTCGGGATCCCGGCTGCGGACCTGCCGCACGTGTTCGAGCGCTTCCATCGTGCCGACAGCCCGAAAAGCCGATCCCACGAGGGAAGCGGCATCGGCCTCGCCCTGGTGCAGGAACTGGTTCGCCTGCACGGCGGCACCATCACGGTTGAGAGCAGAGAGGGTCACGGCACGACCTTCACGGTCCTGGTGCCGTTCGGGACAGACCATCTCCCCGCTGAGCGGATCGGCGGAATGCGCCGCCTGCCCTCGACGGCGAGCCAAGCCCCCATTTTCGTCGAGGAAGTGCTGCGCTGGCTTCCAGGGTTAGCCGAGGAGCGGGGAGAGGAGAGGTCGCGCGTGTTGGAGGAGGCGGAGCCCGCCGCCCCGCCGACCGACGCGCCGGACGCACGCATTCTGCTGGCCGATGACAATGCCGACATGCGGAGCTACCTCGTCCGCTTGCTGACGGGGCGGGGTTGGGTGGTTGAGGCGGTGGCCGACGGCGAGGCGGTGCTGGCGGCGGCAAGGCGGCAACGGCCCGATCTCGTCCTGTCCGACGTCATGATGCCCGGGCTGAACGGGCTTGAGCTCGCGGCCGCGCTGCGGCGGGATCCGGACTTCACCGACGTGCCGATCATCCTGCTGTCCGCACGGGCGGCCGAGGATGCGCGCGTCGAGGGCCTCGGGACGGGAGTCGACGACTACCTCGTCAAACCCTTCTCCGCGCGCGAGCTTCTGGCACGGGTGAACACCCATCTCGTCCTGGCGCGGTTGCGCCGCGCAGCCGCCGCGGGGCTGCGTCGGAGCGAGGCGCGCCTGCAGGCTGCCGTCGATCTCGTTGGTCTCTCGCCCTACAGCTGGGTTCCGGCGACGGGCGCCCTGGAATGGGATGCGCGGCTCAAGGCCGTGTGGGGCCTGTCGCCGGACAAACATGTCGATTACGACCTGTGGCTGTCCGCCATCCATCCCGACGACCGGTCGCCGGTCGAGGAAGCCGTTGCCCGATGCACCGACCCTGCCGGGGACGGCGTCTACCACGTTGAGTATCGCGTGATCGGGATCGAGGACTCGGTCGAGCGCTGGGTCTCCACCTACGGACGAACCACGTTCGAGAACGGCCGTCCCGTCGGTTTCACCGGCGCTGCGCTGGAGGTCACCGAGCGCAAGCGCGCCGAGGCGGCCCTGCGCGAAAGCGAGGAGCGCTTCCGGCGCTTCGCCGAGCATACGGCCAACGTTCTCTGGCTCGCCGACCTGCAGAGCGGACAGCTGGATTACCTCAGCCCGGCCTTCGCGCAGGTCTGGGGCATGCTTCCCGAGGACATGCCGGATATCGCGAGCTGGCTCGTCAGCGTCCACCCGGACGACCGCGTTGCCGCCGCGCGGGCGCTGGAATGCGTCGGCGGCGGCGAGACCCTCGTGTTGGAGTACCGGATCCAGCGCGCCTCCGACCGCGCCGTGCGCCGCATCCGGGACACGTTCTTCCCGATTCCAGCGGCCGACGGGCACGTCCGACTGGTGGGTGGGATCGCGCAGGACGTCACCACCGACAGCGGCCTGCGCGCCTACGTGGTCTCAGTCAGAGATGACGTGCGGCGTGGCCTCGTCGAGGCCCTGCAAGCCGGCGGGTACGAGGTCAAGGCCTTTGCGAGCGGCCGGGCCCTTCTCGCGATCGCCGGCTCGCTGATGCCGGGCTGTGTCGTGCTCGATCTGGCGGAGACCGGCGGCTTGGTCGTGGCAAGTGAGCTGAAGGCGGCGCGCGCGCACCTTCCCGTCGTGGCGCTCGCCGCGAGTGCGGGCGACGTTGGGTTCGGGGTCCGCGCCATGAAGGCGGGAGTGGTTGATTTTCTCGATGAGCCCTGGACCCCGGAGGGGCTGCTGTTCGCGGTCAGAACAGCGCTGGCTGAGATCCGCGACGCGGTGGAGCGCTCGCGCACGCGCGACGATCTCCATCACCGGATCGGAGCCCTGTCGGCACGCGAGCGCGCGGTGCTGGAGGGCTTGCTCGCGGGCGGCACCAACAAGACCATCGCCCGCGCGCTGGGCCTGAGCCCGCGCACCGTGGAGATCCACCGCGCCCGGGTCATGGAGACGCTCGGTGCCCACAACTTGCCGGAGGCGGTTCTGATCGCGACCGCGGCCGGTGTGCGCCCGGCCGAGCAGCGCGGTGATTAGAGCATTGTCCGACGAAATGGATACCGGTTCGTCGCAGAAAATGCGTAAAAATCGAAGACCGAGAGCAGTGTCCGATTGCGCCATGATCGGACACTGCTCTCGGTCGCGCAACCCGGCGTCTTGGCCATGAGCTGGACGCCAGAGCCTCGGTGGTCCCCATGGGGGCGCCGATCACACGGCGGGCGGCCGCGCGCGATGCGGGGCCGGGGCGCGCCCGGGCCGGCGCGGTCGCCCTCGGCGCAAACCGGATGGACGAAGAATTGACCATCCGAATGTTGGCGAGCGAGGTGCTTGCCGGTCTGGGCTGCTTGCCGGTCTGGGCCGCTTGGCGATCGAAGCAGAAGGCGGGCCACCACCCGACATGCCGCCGCGGGTGCGCGTTACCCGCGTATGGTCGTCACTGACGACGAGACTGTCACGGTTGCTTACCTGGCCGACTTTTCCGCGACAATGCTCAGCTTATGAATTTCTGGTGTCTTGGCGAACATGTCGCCTGCCGCGATCTTCTCCATCAACGCGGCTGCGACCTTTCCATTCAGATGCGCGTCGCGTCCAGCCTCGTCGTCGAAGGTGTCGAATATCGCGAAAGATGAAGGTCCTTCCTGAATCGCATACCATGAGATCGTTCCGGGCTCGGCGTTCACCGCATCGAGCGCCGACCGCAAGAAGTCCGCGACTTCGTTCTCCTTGCCGGGCTTTGCTTCAAGCGGAACGTACAACGCGAACTTTGTCATGCTTCTCTCCTGTTCTAATCTCCGTGAATGTTTGTCAGTTTTCACTTGGCTTGGTGTCGTGCAGCGCCCCGGCTGCTGTTGTCATCCTCCTCATCTTGAAACGCTCACCGCGGCGCCCCACCGGCTGTCGCCACGAAGGGCCTCAGCGGTTCTCCGCTTTGCCGGACGGCGTCCTTGGCGCAGTGTTGAAGAGGTCGGCTGGCGGCGGGCCATGAAGGGGATTTTGTCGCCGGCATGGAGTCGATATTGCCGGGAGGTGAGCCGTCGGTTTGACGCTCGGTCGACCGGAGCCGCAGGCCGCGTCCATCTCCTCCTTGCCGTTCCAATCGAACTCAATGACTGCGTGTTCCCCTTCATCGACGATGCGGGCGGGGCTGGCGCCGTGCGCGCCCTCATCGACGCGCTGGCTGGAGCCGTCCCTGAGTGTCTCTCACAAAACTCCCGATCACCGTCGTGGCTCGCTGTGTCACCTCCAGCGCGGCGGGAGTTTTGTGAGGTGCACCACGCTGTGGGAGCCGGGGTGCAGGCGGCTCGTATCGCCCGCTCGATGACGCGCCCTGTCCAGGAGAGCCGTGCACCCCTGCTCTGTGGGCGTCCCAGTGTATCTGGAGACCTCGGCGGGGCCGGATCGAAGGGCGCCACGCGAGGAACTGGCGCGCGCTGGCAGTGAGGCCGCCGCGACGGGGTCGCCCTCCGTGATCAGAACTGACGCCCGTCAGGGCACGGGTTCCGCGCCGGGCGCATTGTCACGTCTGCTCCAGAGGGCGGGGCGAGGCCGCGCAGGTCGCGACACCGCCAACGCCTCCGGGTCCAGAGAGAGGCGTGCGCCATGAACGATGCGTCGGTTCGGCAAGTCGCGGCCCCACAGCCCTACGCGGACCTCGACCGGCTGCCGATCGGCGGCGCGTGGCGCAACGGGAGGGCCACCCGTGTCCTCGCGGACCGCGATCCCTACACTGGCCAGGTCATCCTCGACATCCCGCAGGCCGACCGCAGCGACCTCGACGAGGCCTACGCGACCGCGGCCAAGGCGCAGGCCGCATGGGCGGCCGAGCTTCCGGCGACACGCGCAACCGTGTTTCGGCGGGCGACGGAGATCCTGGACGCACGGCGCGAGGAGGTGATCTCCTGGTTGATCCGTGAGTCCGGGAGCACCCGGCTCAAAGCCACGCTCGAATGGGCCTCGACGCGCGCCATCATGCTGTGGGCGACGTCGGCGCCCTACCGGACCGAGGGCCAGGTTCTGCCAACCGACATTCCGGCCAAGGAAGGCCGTGTCTACCGGAAGCCGGTCGGTGTCGTTGGGGTGATCAGCCCGTGGAACTGGCCGCTGCATCTCACCAACCGGTCGCTCGCGCCGTCGCTGGCGGTCGGCAACGCCGCTGTCGTGAAGCCGGCCAGCGACACGCCGGTGACCGGCGGATTGCTGCTGGCGAAGATCTTCGAGGAAGCCGGGCTGCCTCCGGGCGTGCTCAACGTCGTGGTCGGTTCCGGGAGCGAGATCGGCGACGCCTTCGTCGCGCACGCTGTCCCGCGGGCGATCTCGTTCACCGGGTCGACCCCGGTGGGCCGGCACATTGCCGAACTGGCCGCCACAGCGTCGATCCTGAAGCGGGTCGAACTGGAGCTTGGCGGCAACGGACCGTTCGTCGTACTCGACGACGCGGATGTGGATCAAGCGGTCGAGGCTGCGATCTTCGGCAAATTCCTGCACCAGGGCCAGATCTGCATCTGTGTCAACCGGATCATCGTCGACGAACACCTCTACGATACGTTCCTGGAGCGTTTCGTCGATCGGGCCAAGGTACTCAAGGTCGGCAATCCGGATGAACCCGACACGATGATCGGCCCGATCATCAACGAACAGCAGTTGAAGGGTCTGCTCCAGCGCATCGATGAGGCGCGCGTGTCGGGGGCACGACAGCTCGCGGGCGGAGAGCCGCGGGGCCTCGTTCTACCGCCGCATGTGTTCGCCGATGTCACCAACGACATGCCGCTGGCGCGCAACGAGATCTTCGGCCCCGTCGCACCGGTCATTCGCGCCCGCGGGGAAGACGACGCGCTCAGGATTGCCAACGACACGGAACATGGGCTGTCCGGCAGTGTCTTCACCCGCGATCTCGAACGCGGCGAGCGGTTTGCCCGGCGCCTTCAGATCGGCATGGTGCATGTCAACGACCAGCCGGTCATCGATCTTCCGAACAGCCCGTTCGGTGGCGAGAAGAATTCCGGAATCGGCCGGTTCAACGGCACGTGGGTGGTCGAGGCATTCACGACGGATCAGTGGCTGACCGTGCAGCACGCGCGGCGCCACCCGCCCCTGGACGCGCGTTCCGTCAAGAGCGCCTGGGCGTAACCGGCACGAGACGATGGTTTCGCACTTGCGCTGAGGCTCGACCATGTCGGTCATCGATAACCGCCGCGACCAGATGTTCCCGAAACTGAGCCCCGCAGAGATCGAACGTCTCCGCCGGTTCGGTCGAGAGCAGCACTACGCTGCAGGCGATGCCCTGTTCGTCACCGGTGACATCTCGCCCGGCATGTTCATCCTCGTGTCCGGCTCCGTGGAAATCAGGCGCCACGACCCCCTGGGGCATCTTGCGCCGATCACGACGCAGGGCGCCGGCGAGTTCGTGGCCGAGGTAGGGCAGTTGTCGGGCCGTGCGGCGCTCGTCGACGCCGTGGCCGTGAGCGACCTCGATACTGTGCTGATCCCGTCCGAGAATCTCCGGGCGCTCCTCATCGCCGAAGTGGAACTCGGCGACAGGATCATGCGAGCCCTGATCCTGCGCCGGGTCGCACTGGTCGAGACCGGCGCCGGCGGCCCGGTGTTGATCGGGCCTGCGTTGAGCGGGGACATGATCCGGCTGGAGAACTTTCTCTCCCGCAACGCCTATCCGCACCAAGTGCTCGACCCCGCCCAAGACCGCGATGCCGCCACGCTGGTCGAGCGATATGGTGCGAAGCCGGCGGACCTCCCCCTATCGGTCTGTCCGAACGGCTCCGTTCTCAAGAATCCCAGCGAGGCCGAGCTGGCACGCAGCCTCGGCATGACCCGGATCGATCAGCCGGACCGGACCTTTGATGTTGCCGTTATCGGCGCCGGCCCGAGTGGCCTCTCGACGGCTGTGTATGCCGCATCCGAAGGCCTGTCCGTGATCGTTCTCGAAGCCCTCGCCTTCGGCGGCCAGGCCGGCGCAAGCGCCCGCATCGAGAACTACCTGGGTTTTCCCACGGGCGTCCCGGGCCAAGTCCTGACTGGCCGCGCCTTCGTTCAGGCCCAGAAATTCGGAGTGAATTTCGTCATTTCGAGCGAGGTCGTGAAGCTCGACGTCACCCGCGATCCTCTCGGGCTCGAGTTATCCGACGGGCGCCGCGTCCAAGCGCGAGCCGCCGTCGTTGCCAGCGGCGCCCGTTACCGGCGGCCCGATATCCCGCATCTTCGGAAGTTCGAGGGTCATGGCGTCTGGTACTGGGCGTCTCCCATCGAAGCGCGCCTGTGCCAGCGGCAGGAGGTCATCGTGGTGGGGGGTGGCAATTCCGCGGGTCAGGCCGCCGTCTACCTGCGCGATCTTGCGGCCAAGGTCTGGATGCTGGTGCGCGGACCCAGCTTGGCGGACAGCATGTCCCGCTACCTCATCGACCGGATCGAAGCGGCCGAGACCATCGAGGTTCTGACCGAGACGGAGATCGTGTCGGTCTCCGGATCGGCGGAACGGCAATTGGAGCGGGTGCGCTGGCGGCACAAACCGACCGGCAAGGAGACGGAGAAGCCGATCCGTCACGTCTTCCTGATGATCGGTGCCGATCCCGCGACGGATTGGCTGCAGGGCTCCGGTGTCGCCCTGGATCAGAAGCGCTTCGTCAGAACGGGCACGCGTGACCAGGCGCGAGAGAGCGGCGCCGGCGGCCCATCAGGCCGTCCGCTTCCACTCGAGTCGAGCATCCCCGGCGTATTCGCCGTGGGCGATGTCCGCTCAGGCTCGGTCAAGCGCGTCGGCGGCGCCATCGGAGAGGGCGCTGCCGTCGTGGCGCAACTGCACACCGTTCTCTCGGATGCGCCCGTCGAGACGCGGGGCCGCTGAACGGGGTCGCGCCGTGGCCTCGGCTCGTTCGGCCAACCGACGCGCCTCATGGCCCGCGCGAGCAAGCATCACCTCGTGGCCGACGGCCGTGAGATTACGACACGACATCCATATCCGGTACAGAAACCAATGCTCGCCGAGGCGCCGGCATCTCCGGTCGATTGAGTTCTCTCTAGAGCAGCATCCGATCACGTTGCAATCGGATACTGCTCTAGGTCTTTGATTTTTAGGCATTTTCTGCGACGAACCGGTATCCACTTCGTCGGAAAATGCTCTGGAGAATGTCCGGTATTCTGAACGGAACGATGCCTGCGCCGGGTCTCTCGCAATCGCCTCCGCGAAGCCGATGGTGTCGCCCGCCCCGACGGAAGCGCCGGGCGAGGTCCCCGCCCTCCGCCCGCAAGCTCGTAGAGCAGATACTTCGCGGGCTCACCTCAGCCTTGTCCGCCCGAATGCCGGCGTCGGACCATGGGCCTCGCTTGCGTCCGAAGCCTCCTTCGGGGCGGCTCGCCGTGCCCCCCGGCGCGTGGTCCAGCGCACCACCGCCGGGCCGGGCAACCCATAATAGAGCAGCAGAACAATGTAGATCGCAATACTGAAGCGGGGATCAACCAAGGCAAGCAAGAAGGCGATCCCGTAAAGCAGCGGCACGAGCATCCAATGGAAGCGCAGCGCCTGCAGCCGGTGCGGATCGGCGCGCGGGGAGACCAGGCCGGCGCGCAGCGCATGCTGCCACATCGCGCTGAAGAAGAGCCCCGCGGCGCAAAGCGCCGCGCTGTAGACCATGGCAGCGAGTTGTCGCTCCGCATGCCCGGCGCGGGCATATTCTGCCAGCATCGCGGTTGTGAAGGGAAGAACGGCCGCGCTGAGCAAAAGCAGCAGATTGAGGACCAGCAGCACGTGGTCGCTGCGGCGAATGTAGTGGAACATCGTGTGGTGGTTGCACCAGACCACGCCCACCTGCAGGAAGCTGAGGATGTAGGACACGTAGAGCGGCCATTGCCGCATCAGCGCAGCACCGAGGGACTGACTGTCCAGTGCAGCCTCTCGCGGGACGCGCAGATCGAGCACCAGCAAGGTGATGATGATGGCGAAGACACCATCGCTGAATGCCTCGATGCGAGCGGGCGACGGTTCCTCCTCGGGCCGCGGGATGGTCTCGGCAATCGTCTCGACGGCATCTGTCATGGCAGGCTCCTCGCTCTCATTCGAGCCGACATGCGACCACGCGACGGAGAGCAGGATCCCGCCCCGCTCAGACGGTGCCCGTCGGACCGCGCCCGCAGACAAGGCGGCATGGTCTCGCCCGGCTGCAGGAAACCCATCGGCCTGAAAGCGATCCCGAGCACGCCCCGGATACGGGTGCTCAGTCGCCGTTCACCAAGCTGCCGCTCATGCGCCGGAGGGCGCCTGGATCGAGGAGGGTCACGTAGCGCCCGTGCGTGGCGATCAGCCCGACACGGCGCAGGGTGGTGAATGTGCGGCTCACAGTCTCGCTCGAGAGACCGAGAAAGTCCCCGATGTCCGTCCGCGACATCGGCAGCTCGATCCTTCGGACGGCCGACACTCTGCACGCCAGGTCGGTCAGAAAATACGCGAGCTTCTGAGCGGCGCTGGCGCGGCCGAGCACGGAGAGATCCTCGGCGCGCTCGGTCATCTGCAGCAGCCACGACCAGAGCTCGCTCGCGACCTGCGCATCCGACGCCGCGAGCGCGTCGAACCGTAAGCGGGAGCAGCGGACGACCCGCGTGTCGCTGATGGCTTCGGCGGAAGAGGCATGCAGCCGGGCCCGCTCCATCCCGAAAAGCTCCCCGGATAGATAGAACCCGCGCACCACCCGTTTGCCATCAAGCCCGACGCTGACGGTGCGAACCACCCCGGACACCACCCCGTACACGAACTCGCTGGTATCGCCCTCGGCGTAGAGGGGCGCACCGGCGGAGACGTGGTCGACCCGTCCGACAGGGGTGATGCGACCGAGGGTGAGCTCGCAGCGGGCGGTGGCCGAGGCGGCCGGCCATCTGCCGTGCAGGCCGGAAGCGGGCGCGACGCGACCATACTGGAGCATGACACTCTCCTCCCTCGCGGCTCGTCGATGGTCCCTCCAGGCTCGTAGATGTCGCACCGCCGCGATTCGCACCATTCGGAGGGGACCTAGGGATTGTCCCTAGGTCGTGTCCCCGGACCGGGCCGCGGATGCATCAGCGTCACCCTGCTCGGCGCGCCGGCCGGTCCGGGCCAGAGGCACACGAAACGGCGAAAGGCTGACCCTCGTCAGGGCGGCGGGCGCAGACCGGAGCGAAACTGCCCCTCTGCTTCGCCCTCCCTGGCGAGGCCATCCCAGCGATCGACACGTGGAGGTCAAGATGCGCGTCGCCAGAGCCGTGGCATTCCGGTTGCCGCTCAACGCCATGTTGAGGCGCGCCGACACTCTTGCCGTCGCAACCCTGCTCGGGGCAACCGTGCTCGCCACGACCCATTCGCCGCCGGCTCGCGCGCAAGCGGTCGCGCTCATCCGCGTCGACGTGCAGACGGTCGCGAAGGGCTATCGTGCCAGCAAGCTCCACGGCACATCCGTGCAGAACGACAAGGACGAGAAGATCGGCACCATCGACGATCTCATCGTCGGCAAGGACCAAGTCCTGTTCGCCGTCCTGCAGGTCGGCGGCTTCCTCGGTCTCGGCGGGCACCTCGTCGCGGTGCCGTATAACACCCTCGTGTTCGACGACACGGGGGCGAAGGTCACGCTCCCGGGTGCGAGCAAGGACGAGCTGAAGAAGCTGCCCGAGTTCCGCTACCTGGGCTGATCCTGGTGCCGAACAGGCGTGCCGGTTGCGGGCCTCAGGCGACGGACGCCGCCGGACCGGATGCGCCGGTCGGGGCCGCCATGGCCCACCCCGTCGTCCGATGCGGAACGACCGTTCCGTGGCCTCTTGGGGAGATGAAGGATGGGACAGGTCTTAGCGCCCGGGGTGCGGGCGCCGCATTTCACGCTCCACGTCACACCCGACCAGACCCTCTCGCTGGCCGACCTGAAGGGCCGGCCGGCCATTCTGGCGTTCTATCCCGCAGATTGGAGCCCCGTTTGCGGAGACCAGATGGCGGTTTACAATCAGGTGCTGCCGGAATTCAAAAAATACGACGCCGAATTGGTCGGGATTTCAGTCGATAGTGCCTGGTGCCATCAGGCCTTTGCCGAGGCCCGTCATCTCCATTTTCCACTGCTCGCGGACTTCGAGCCGAAGGGCGCAATCGCCAGGCACTATGGCGCCTATCGCGACGGTGAAGGCGTCTGCGAGCGGGCGCTCTTCGTCGTGGATCGCGGTGGGACGATCTTCTGGAGCTACCGCTCCCCGATCGCCATCAACCCCGGCGCGGACGGCATCCTCGACGCGCTGGATCGGCTTGAGAACCAGGAGAAGAGCAATGGCTGAACTCAGAGTGCCGGTTTCGGCAGCGGATCACATCCGGGGTGGTGCCCATGGCCAGGTGGTGCTCGTCGAGTACGGTGACTACGAATGTCCTTACTGCCGCCTCGCGCATGTCCACGTCCTGCAGCTCTGTGAGCACTTCGGCAACGACCTCACCTACGTGTTCCGCCATTTCCCGCTCACCGAAATCCACCCGAATGCGGAGCCGGCCGCGGAGGCTGCCGAGTTCGCGGGCGCGCAGGGCCAGTTCTGGGGAATGCACGACGCCATCTACGCGCATCAGGATCAGCTGAGTCTGCCCTTCCTCGTGCACGCGGCCCGCGCGCTCGGCCTGTCGGAGCATCGTCTTGAGATCGCTCTCGGCGCCGGCACGTATGTACCGAAGGTGAAGAACGATTTTCTCGGCGGCGTCAGAAGTGGCGTCAACGGAACGCCGACCTTCTTCATCGACGGACATCGGTATGAAGGTCCGTTCGACTATCAGCATCTTGCCGCCGCCATCCGGTCAATGGGTTCCAGGCCGAAGCTCGTGCTGTAGGCGGTGACGGATCCGCGCTCGCCACACGATGCCGGCCGAGACATCGAGAGTGGAGTGGGATGCTGCGGGGTCGGCCGCGCCCCGCGCCGGGCCGGATCGGCACCGATGGTGCTGGCTGCTGCGATGCTCCTGTCCTGCTGCGCGTCCTCCGTCGCGCGGCTCAGTGCTCCGCCAGACGCCCCTCGCGTCGGTTCTCCCGCGACGAAGCCTCGCCTGTCGGGCGCCGGCACGGTGTGGCTCGGCGCTGCGGCGCGTGCGGACCGGCTCGCCGCGGCCGAGCCGGCCTCCGACGCCGACGTTCCGCAGGTCGCACCCCGGAATGCCGGCCAGGCACCCCAGGCGGCCGATTTCCTGCTGGGCTACCGCCGTGTCCTGAACCGGTTCGGCCAAGGGCTGAGTGCGACCGTCGCGGCTGGCGCCGAGATTTCGGCCGTGCCCGGCGCGCTGTCGAGATGGCTCCGATCCAACGACAGCGCCGGTGGCATCCACGGATGGGTGGGGCTGGCCTGCATCCTCGCCGGCGGCTTCCTCGTCGAACTCGTCGTCCGGTCGTCGCTTCTCCAGCCGCAAGCGCCCGGGCCTCCGGCGCGGGAGGACGCGGGTCCGTCTCCGCACGACCGGCTCTCGAAGGTTGGCCGAAGGGCAGTCCGCGGGATCGCTCGCATCGTTGCCTTTCAATGCGGCGCCTTGGGCACGTATGTCGCGCTCGCCCGGGCCGGGCCGGAACTGCAGGTCCTCGCGCTCGGCACGATCACCGCGCT
Source organism: Methylobacterium sp. JK268 (assembly GCF_054052225.1). Classification (NCBI taxonomy): domain Bacteria; kingdom Pseudomonadati; phylum Pseudomonadota; class Alphaproteobacteria; order Hyphomicrobiales; family Methylobacteriaceae; genus Methylobacterium; species Methylobacterium sp. JK268. Next base: position 45,728 of record NZ_JBSVZN010000005.1, read on the forward strand.
CACCGTCACCCGCCTCCTCTGCTTGGCGTCCCGGATCGCGCTCTCGCCGGCGAGCGCCGCCGACCGGTTGGTCGCCCTGAGCGACGTCTCCGCCCGTCGCATGCACATCCTGATCGTGACCTTCGGTGCACTGGGCGCGTTCGGGCAGCTGCTCGTCAGCCTGCTCAGCTTCGCGGGCGTGTCCCCGGATCTTCTCTCGCTCGTGGTCTTCGTCTTGTGGACCGGCGTCAGTCTCGCCCTCGCCGCCGCCGCCAGCGTCGCGCGGCTGCCGGGCCGCGATCCCGCCTGTGATGATGGAGAGACCTCTCGGGCCGACCGATCGCCTCGCTGGCGGTCTCTCGCCCTCGTCGGTATCGCGCTCCTCTACCTCGTCACCGCGGCCCTCGGCCTGTCGGGGCGAGCGGATGCGTGGGTGGCGGGCCTGCTCACGCTGTCGCTGGTGCTGATCCTGCCGTTCATCGACGCGGTCCTCGGTGCGGGTCTCCCGGCGCGTTGCGATCGGGAGGCCGGTCCGTGGGCCCGCGAGGAGGACACCGCTCACCGGCTCCTCGCCTCCTTGCGGCGTTGGCTGCCCCTGCTCCTGACCGCCATCGGGTTCATGGCCGCGGCGGCGATCTGGAACATCCCGCTGTTCCCCTCAGCCTCGAGCGAATCGTGGACGGCGCGACTCGCGCGGGCGACCGTGGACATCACGATCACTTTCCTTCTCGCCTCCCTCGCCTGGGGACTGACGAAGGCGCTGATCGACCGACGGATCAGGCCCGACGCGGGCGCCGGTGCGACCGCGGGCCCTCAGGAGAGCAACGGGGAGGAGATCGTCCCGGCCTCCCGCACCGCCACCCTGCTCGCGCTCTTCAGGGTGTTCGCGCTCACCGGCATCGTCTGCGCCGGCTTGCTCGTCTCGCTGACGGCTCTTGGTGTCAATGTCATGCCGCTCCTGGCAGGGGCGGGGATCGTCGGCGTCGCGATCGGCTTCGGCTCGCAGACGCTCATCAAGGACATCGTCTCCGGCCTCTTCTTCCTCCTCGACGACGCCGTGCGATTAGGCGAGTATATCCAGGTCGGAAACCTGGAAGGCGCCGTCGAGAAGATCTCGATCCGCAGCCTGCGCCTTCGGCACCCGAGAGGACGGCTGCACACGATCCCGTACGGCGAGATCAGACATCTCACGAATTACAGTCGGGATTGGGCGATCATGAAGCTCGAACTGCGGGTGCCGTTCGATGCGGACCTCGAGCTGATCCGCAAAGTGATCAAGGGCGTCGGCGAGACATTGTTGCAAGATCCCGAGCACGGGCCCAAATTCCTGCAGCCCGCCAAGTCGCAAGGCGTGAGGCGCATGGAGGAGACGGCGATGATCATCGGCGTCAAATACATGACGTATCCGATGGAGCAATTCACCATGAGACGCGTCGTCTTCCAGTCGATCCAGCAGGCCTTCGCCGAGAAAGGCATCGCGTTTGCCCGACCGAGGATCATCCTCGAGCAGGACGACCATCCCGCCGCCGAGAACCGCACGCCCGAACAGCCATCGCCCCCATCGCGCCCATGAAAGCCGACCTGAAGGTGCGCCGCAGGCAGGCCGGGTTCGTACAGAGTAGCCTTCACATGAGGAGATCGAGCAGCCGCTCCGCTCGGTCCCAGTGCTCCGTCTGCGGATTCTTCAGGCGAGGGTCGGTGATCTTGAAGGTCCGAGAGAGCGTGAGGCAAAGGCCGCCAGCGATCTCGGGGAGCCACGCCTCGGTGTCGTCGCTGCAGGCCGCCATCGAGGCCGGCCCGCTCGTGAGGGGGGCGAGGCTCTCCTTGACGGCCGCGGCATTGCTCACGGCGCGGAACGCGTGGATCCGTTCTTGGAAGCCCTTGGTGATCGGAAGATCGTGAGGCTCCACGATCTCGCGGCCGTTCGCCTTGGCGATGGCTCCCGCGCGCAGAACCAGGTCTCGGAGCTTGCGGTCGATGACGCTGCCGAGGCGCTTCAGATCGCTCTTGTCGATGACGAGCTCATCTGTTTCCCGGAAGAAGTGTTCGAACCGAGCGATGCCGGCGACAGGAAGCGCAGTCATGGAACCACCCTTGAGCTTAAGTGTCTCTCATAAAACGCCCGATCACCGTCATCGCTCGCCGCGGTGCCGCCACGCCGCACTGATGCCCGTCAGTTCGGCCCCGCCTCCCACTTCTCGCCCGGGCGGGCCGTCACGGGATCTTGTGCTGCCGGAGCCAAGCTCGGAGAGTCCCGGTGTCGACCGCACCGGCACGCCGGGCGATCGCTTCGCCCTTCCAGAATAGCGTGACTGTCGGAATGCTGCGGATACCGTACCGCGCCACCAAACTCTGCTCCGCTTCGGTATCGACCTTCAGGAACCGAAAATCCGGCTCAAGTTCGGCGGCAATTTTCTCGAAGACGGGGGCCATTGCCTTGCAGGGACCGCACCATTCGGCCCAGAAATCAACAACGACCGGAATGTCGTTCTTTTGAATATGCAGGTCGAAACGGGCAGCGTCGACCGGAACCGGATGTCCGATGAACAGCGCCTGCTTGCACCGCCCGCACCGCGCCGCCTTGGCCGGCTTGGATAAGGGAACCCTGTTGATGCTCGCGCAGTGCGGGCAGACGATGAGACGTCCCTCTTCGCTCATGGGTCGACCTCCCTGGCTCAACCGTGTGCCCGACCGCGGGTCGCCCGTCAGTCCGAGCGGCGTACCGAAACGCCGGCACGAAAATCGCCCGAAACCGCGCGCCGCTTCTCTGGAACGATGGCGATCCAAGCAGAGAGTTCGTGGTGTGGGCGACCATTCGGTCCGAACCATTGAGGTTGTTGCGGCGCGGCTCGCGACGTCACGCCGAGGGTGATCGCGTTCGGTTCAGCTGGAGCATATTCCGCTGAAGTGGATGCCGGTCCGGGGGGACAGACGGCAAAATCGAGAACCGAGAGCGCTGGCCGATTGCAACGCGATCGGGCAGCGCTCTAGGCCGGCTGCGCCATTGCGGGAGTCGGCCGATCGTTGCGGTGTTCGCGCAGCCTGAAGGCGAGCACCAGCATGGCGGCACCGAACACAAGGGCATAGATCCCGATCCACCACGTCAGCACCACGGCACCGACGAGCGGCGCCATGACGAGCAGGATCCCGAAAGCGATCGATGCCAGTCCGCCCAGCGCGAGCCACCACCGTCCATGGTCGCGCTTGAGGCGGAAAGCCGCGACCAGCATGGCGCCCCCCGAGATGATGGACCAGGCCGCCGTCATCACCACGAAGGCCAGGGCGGTGATGCCGGGCCACACGGCGGCAAGCACCCCCGTGATGATGTTGACGATGCCTCCGATGAAGAGAGCGCCCCAGCGCCTGCTATGCCGCGCCGCCCGCAGCGATGCGGCGATGGCGAAGATCCCGTCCACCAGCATGTAGGCGGCGAAAACCAGGATCAGCGAGATCAAGGTCGAGACCGGCATCGCGAGCGCCAGGATGCCGAACACGAGGGCGAGCACGCCCCGGACGGCGATCAGCCACCAGTTCCGGGCCAGCGAATGGTTCATCACGTCGGTGTCGACCGAGGTCCAACCGACAGGTGAGGGTCGAGCGGTTCCACCAGGCATAGCCATCCTCGCCGTTCGGGGTGTTTCAGAAGGACCGGCCCGTGATCCGGTCCGGTCAGCGCGGCCCGGTCTACGCAGGCGCCTTGTCCGGGTGGCGCGTCTCGGCGCCGTTCTGACTGGGCGAGGCCGCCGTTGCGGAGGCTTGGTCGGCGCCACGAACCTGGACCCGCCGCGTCCGCTGCTGCGCCTCGGACTTGGGGAGCGTGATCGTGAGCACCCCGTTCTCGACCCGAGCCTCGACCTGGTCGGGATCGACACGGAACGGCAGCGCGAGAGCACGCTGGAAGGTGCCGAAGACGCGCTCACTCACGTGAAAGTTCTGCCGATCGTCCCGGCGCTCGATCTCCTTGACGGCGCGAATCAGCAAGGTGTCGTCATCGATCATCACCTCGACATCCGCCTCACGCGCACCGGGCACCTCGGCGGTGATGCGCACCTCATGCTCCGTCTCCGTGACGTTGATGTCCGGGACGAGGAGCGCGGCACCCGAGGCTCGGGCGCCCTCCCCTGCCGCGTCCTCGAGCAGGCGGTTCATATCGTGGTAGAGGGCGAGAAGCGGCGTAAACAGCGGGCCCGGCATGCCGCGCCTGGTCGAACTGCCCGACCGCTGGAAGGCGACTGGTCCTCGAGACATGGTGTGGGCCCTCCCTGGGGACGTGGCGAAATCCCGCCCGATGCGCTCGGTCTGCCGGGGCGGCGCGATGTCGTATGATGAGCGGATCGCGCGCCTTGCAGCCCTGACACGGGTCAGTTTGGCGTCATGTTCGGCCATGTGCCGCCGATTTCGTCCGCGATCTGCCGACGGATCGCGTCGGGCTGCGCCTGCAGAGCCTGCAGGATCCCGCGGAGCACCTGCCGCAAGCCGCCGACCTGATCGACGAGGTCGAGCACGACCGTGATGCCATCGTCGTTGATCCCGAGGTCGTGCTGCAGATCGCGAATCAGTTGGGCCCTGGCGAGATCGATCTCCAGGTAATGCCAGACGCCCCCCCGGAGCGTCGGCACGAGCCAGCCGGTCTCGATCCAGATCTGAAGGGCGTGGGGGCGGAGGTTCGCCCGCGTCAGAAATTCGCGCTCGTCCATATCCCGCCCTCTCCTCATCTGCGCCGATGCCACTCGGCCACCCATCGTTCGAGTTCGGGGTCAGGCTTGTCCGGCAGCTTGACCAGCAGCTTGACGTAGGCGTCGCCTGCCGTCCCGTCCGACCTCGGAACGCCTTTGCCCTTGAGGCGAAGCACCTTGCCGGAATTGCTCCACTTCGGGAGCGTCATCGTCACAGGCCCCGCAGGGGTCCGCACCTCGATCCGACCACCGAGCACCGCCTCGTGCAGCGGAACGCCCTGCTCGAAATGGATGTCGTCGCCCTCCCGCCGGAAGACCGGGTGCGGGCGGACGCTGATCTCGATCAGGGCATCGCCGGGCGGCGCGCCGCCCTGACCGGGTTCCCCCTTGCCGCGCAGGCGAAGCGTCTGTCCGTCGCGTGTGCCCGGTGGGATGCGGACATCGAGCGTCGCGCCGTCCGGCAGGGTCACCGAGCGGGTGGCGCCGTTGACCGCATCGAGAAAATCCAGGGTGAGACGGTAGCGGACATCCGCGCCATGGCGCCGGAGATTGGAGCGCGCACGGTGGCCGAAGATCCCGGAGAGGATGTCGTCGGCGTCGAAATCCGCGAAGCCCGCCTCGCTCGTATAGGCGTGGCCGCCCGATTGCTCGGCAAAGTCGCGATAGTAGCGCTGTCGCGGCCGCTCGACGCCGGAGATGTCGATCTCGCCGCGGTCGAAGCGCGCGCGCTTCTCGGGGTCGCTCAACAGATCGTAGGCGCGAGACACGTCCTTGAACTGCTCTTCCGCCTCCGCATTGCCCGGGTTCAGATCCGGATGGAGTTTCCGTGCGAGCTTGCGATAGGTTTTCTGGATCTCCTCCGGGGAGGCATCGCTCTTCACGCCGAGAATCGCATAGGGATCGTCGCTCAACGCTTCCTCCCTGCGCCGTCTTGCGGCGAAGCGCGTCACCCGTCGGGGAAGACGCCCTACCGATGCGGCTCGGACGGGGTGTGCTCACGGTGATCGTCCCGGGACGGTCCGCGGCGGGTGACGGTGACGCGGGCAGGCCGCAGCAACCGGTCGTGAATGAGGTAGCCCTCCTCCATGACGTCGGCCACGGCCCCGGGCACGACCGAGGGGTCATCGACCTCCATCATGGCCTCGTGCCGCGACGGGTCGAACGGCGCGCCGAGGGCATCGACCTGCTTTACGCCGACGCGTTGCAGGACCCCCATCAGCAGACGCTCCGTGGCCCGCACGCCGTCGATGAGCGACGCGCCCTGAGATGACGCCTGCTCCGACGCGGCGATGGCCCGGCGCAGATTGTCGAGGACCGGCAAGAGCTCGCGGGCGAGGCCCGTCACCGCGAAGCGCCGTTCTTCCTCCAAGTCGCGCTTCGCCCGGCGCCGCGTATTCTCCGCTTCGGCCAAGGCCCGCAAGGCGCGGTCCTGAAGCGCAGCGTTCTCGGCCTGCAGGGCTGCGGTCGCGTCCGTGCCCGACCCAGGTGCCGCGCTCGCCCCGGGAGCATCCGGCGGAGGGGAGTGAGCGGCGGATGCGGGCGGAGAACTCTCGGGCTCCAAGGGCTTGTCAGCCATACCATGCCTCCTTGCTGGCCCGGCCGGCGTCAGGCGGCCTGTGCCAAGCTGGCGCCGTTGACGGTGAGTTGGCCGTTGACGACCACAACCGGAACCGTGTCGCCGTCCTTGATCGCACCCGTCAGGAGCATCTTGGCCAGGGGGTTCTGCAGGTGGCGCTGGATCACGCGCTTGAGGGGACGCGCACCGTAGACCGGATCGTAGCCGGCGTTGGCGAGCCAATCCTTGGCCGCATCGTCGATGTGCAACGCGATCTTCCGCTCGGCCAGCCGTCCGTCGAGGCCTTGGAGCTGAATGTCGACGATCCGGCGCATGTCGCTGCGGCCCAGTCGGTTGAACAGGATGATCTCGTCGAGCCGGTTGAGAAATTCCGGCCGGAATGCGCGGCGCACGACCTCCATGACCTGCTCCCGGGCGGCCTCGGCCGGCTGGCCCTCCATCAGGGCGGCCAGGAACTCGGCACCGAGGTTCGAGGTCAGGACGATGATCGTGTTGCGGAAGTCGACCGTGTTTCCCTGCCCGTCCGTCAGCCGCCCGTCGTCGAGCACCTGCAGCAGGATGTTGAAGACATCCGGGTGAGCCTTCTCGACTTCGTCGAAGAGGATCACCTGATAGGGCCGCCGCCGGACCGCCTCCGTCAGGACGCCGCCCTCCTCGTAGCCGACATAGCCGGGCGGTGCGCCGACGAGCCGCGAGACCGCGTGCTTCTCCATGAATTCGGACATGTCGACGCGCAGCATCGCCCGCTCGTCGTCGAACAGGAACTCGGCCAACGCCTTGCACAATTCGGTCTTGCCGACGCCGGTCGGGCCGAGGAACAGGAAGGAGCCGATCGGGCGGTTCGGGTCCTGGAGACCCGCGCGGGCCCGCCGGACCGCGTCGGACACGGCCACGACCGCCGGTTCCTGGCCGACGACGCGCTGGCGCAGCTTGTCTTCCATCGCCATCAGCTTGTCGCGTTCGCCTTCCAGCATCCGCGTGACGGGAATGCCCGTCCAGCGCGAGACCACGGCGGCGATGTCCTCGGCCGTGACCTCCTGCTTGATCAGCCGGCCCTGGCTCGCCTGCATCGCCTCCGCGAGGCGTTTTTCCAGTTGCGGGATCACCGCGTAGAGGAGTTCGCCGGCGCGGGTCAGGTCGCCGCGCCGCTCCACCTGCTCGAGTTCGATCCTGGCCTGTTCGGCCTGCTCCTTCAGCTTCTTGGTCTCTCCGAGCTTCGCCTTCTCGGATTCCCATTGCGCCGTCAGCTCGGCCTGCCGCGTCTCCAGGGCCGCGAGCTCTTCCTCGACTCTCTTCAGGCGCTCCTGAGCGCCCGGATCCGTCTCCTTCTTCAGGGCCTCCCGCTCGATCTTGAGCTGGATCACGCGCCGGTCGATCTCGTCGAGGTCCCGGGGCTTGGACTCCGCTGCGATCCGGAGCCGGCTCGCGGCTTCGTCGACGAGGTCGATCGCCTTGTCGGGGAGGAACCGGTCCGCGATGTAGCGGTGGGACAGCGTCGCGGCCGCGACGATCGCGCTGTCGGTGATGCGCACGCCGTGATGGAGCTCGTACTTCTCCTTGAGACCGCGCAGGATGGAGATCGTCTCCTCGACGGAGGGTTCGCCGACGAACACGGGCTGGAACCGGCGGGCGAGCGCGGCATCCTTCTCGATGTTCTTGCGATACTCGTCCAGGGTGGTCGCGCCGATGCAGTGCAGCTCGCCGCGGGCCAGGGCGGGCTTGAGCATGTTGGAGGCATCCATCGCCCCTTCGGCCTTTCCGGCCCCGACGAGGGTGTGCAGCTCGTCGATGAACAGGATCACGTCGCCCGACGCCGAGACCTCCTGAAGAACGGCCTTCAACCGCTCCTCGAACTCGCCCCGATACTTCGCGCCGGCCAGCAGAGCGCCGAGATCGAGAGACAGGAGACGCCGGTCCTTCAAGGTGTCGGGTACGTCGCCGTTGACCATGCGCTGGGCGAGCCCTTCGACGATCGCGGTCTTGCCGACGCCCGGCTCGCCGATCAGCACGGGATTGTTCTTCGTCCGGCGTGAGAGAACCTCGATGGTTCGCCGAATCTCCTCGTCGCGTCCGATGACCGGATCGAGTTTGCCCTCGCGGGCATCCTCGGTGAAATCGCGCGTGTACTTCCTCAGCGCATCGTAGCCTTCCTCGGCCGACGCGCTGTCGGCCCGGCGCCCTTTGCGGAGCTCGGCGACGGCGGCGAGGAGGGCCGCCGGCGTCACGCCAGCGTCTCTGAGGAGCTCGCCCGGCCGATCCGGGGCCTCCGCGAGGGCGAGCAGCAGGGTTTCGACCGTGACGAAGCTGTCCCCGGCTGCGCGAGCCCGCTCCTCGGCCCGGTCGAACAGGCGCGCGGTTTCGGGCGCCATGAAGATCTGACCGGCACCGCCGCCCTCGACGCTCGGAAGCTTTGCCAAGTCACGGTCGAGCGCCGTCGCGAGCGCATCGGGACGGCCGCCTGCGGACTGAATCAGCCGCTTGGCCAAGCCGTCCTCGTCATCGAGCAGCGCCTTCAGGAGGTGGAGCGGCGTGAGCCGCTGGTGGCCCTTTCGTTGAGCCAGGCTCTGCGCCGCCTGGATCAAGCCCTTGAGATGATCGGTGTACGTGTCGATCTGCATCGCTCACCCCTGATGATTGCCCGTGACGGTGAGGCGAAGCCTCCAAACCTGCTCGGGCGCAGAGACCTCGCGCCGCCACGCCTCGCCCGAGGGTGGGCTAATGCGCGCCCTGGTCCTGGCGGCCGTGCTCCTCGAATTCCGCGTCGACCACCTCCGGCTGGGGATTGCTTGCGCCGCCGCTCGCCCCGGCACCGGCTCCCTCGGGAGGAGCGCTCACGGCCTGCGCCAGACGCTGTGCCACCTGGGACAACCGCTCCGTCGCCTGCCTGATGCGGTCGACGACCTCGCCGCCGATCGCCTCACGCACCGCGGCGATGGCCTGCTGCAGCTCGGTCCTGAGGCCGCCAGGGACACGCTCGCCAGCCTCTTCCTGGCTGCGCTCTGCCGTGTAGATCGCCGCATCGGCTTGGTTGCGGGCATCCGCCAACTCACGGCGCCGCTTGTCTTCCTCGGCGTGGGCTTCCGCCTCCCGCACTATGCGCTGGATCTCGCTCTGGTCCAGCCCGCCCGAGGCCTGGATGCGGATCTGTTGTTCCTTGCCGCTGGCTTTGTCCCTGGCCGTGACGTTGACGATGCCGTTGGCGTCGATGTCGAAGGTCACCTCGATCTGCGGGAGACCGCGCGGGGCCGGCGGGATGCCGACGAGGTCGAACTGGCCGAGCAGCTTGTTGTCGGCCGCCATCTCACGCTCGCCCTGGAAGACCCGGATGGTGACGGCGTTCTGGTTGTCCTCCGCCGTCGAGAAGGTCTGGCTGCGCTTCGTCGGAATCGTGGTGTTGCGCTCGATCAGCTTGGTCATCACGCCGCCCAGCGTCTCGAGGCCGAGGGAGAGCGGGGTCACGTCGAGGAGCAGCACGTCCTTCACGTCACCCTGGAGAACGCCGGCCTGGATCGCGGCACCGATCGCGACGACCTCATCCGGATTGACGCCGCGATGGGGCTCGCGCCCGAAGAGGCTCTGGACCGCCTCCTGCACCTTCGGCATCCGCGTCTGTCCGCCGACGAGGACGACCTCGGCAATGTCGGACGGCTGCAGCCCGGCATCCTTGAGCGCCGCCTGGCACGGCCCGATCGTGCGCTTGATCAAGTCGTCGACGAGCGCTTCGAGCTTGGCCCGCGAGAGCTTGATGTTGAGGTGTTTCGGGCCGCTCTGATCGGCCGTGATGAAGGGCAGGTTGACCTCGGTCTGGGTCGCGGAGGACAGCTCGATCTTGGCCTTCTCGGCGGCATCCTTGAGACGCTGAAGGGCGAGCTTGTCCCTGGTCAGGTCGATGCCCTGCTCACGCTTGAACTCGGCCGCCAGGTATTCGATCACCCGGTTGTCGAAGTCCTCGCCGCCGAGGAACGTGTCGCCATTCGTCGACTTCACCTCGAACACGCCGTCGCCGATCTCGAGGATGGAAATATCGAAAGTACCGCCACCCAGGTCATAGACCGCGACTTTGCCGCTGCCTTTCTTGTCGAGGCCGTAAGCGAGCGCCGCGGCCGTTGGCTCGTTGATGATGCGCATCACGTCGAGGCCGGCGATCTTACCGGCATCCTTGGTGGCTTGGCGCTGAGCATCGTTGAAGTAGGCCGGGACCGTGATGACGGCCTGCGTGACGGCTCGGCCGAGCTTCAGTTCCGCGGTCTCACGCATGCGCTGCAGAATGTAAGCGGAGATTTGGCTTGGACTGTAGGCCTTGCCCTTGATTTCGACCCATGCGTCGCCATTCGGCCCGGGCACGATCTTGTAGGGCACCATCCCCATGTCTTTCTTGGTGATCGGGTCGTCGAAGCGCCGCCCGATCAGCCGCTTGATGGCGAAGACGGTGTTTTCCGGATTCGTGATCATCTGGCGCTTGGCCGGCTGCCCGACCAGAACCTCGCCGGACTCCGTGAAGGCCACCACCGACGGGGTCGTGCGGCCACCCTCAGCGTTCTCGATGACGTTTGCTCTGCTCCCATCCATCTCGGCGACGCATGAATTCGTCGTGCCAAGATCGATGCCGATCGCCTTCGCCATAGGGACACTCCTTCAGGTTCACGCGAGACAGGCCGGCCGGAACGGGGGCCGAATGGGACGTGCGATGTTCACCGCGGAGGATCGCGTGCCGCGTCGCGCCGATGCTGCATTCCGCTTCGCCGATGACCATGACGCGGATCAGTTTCGCTGCGGTTTTGTCTGACTTGTGAGGCTTGGCTTTGAGAGACCTGGCCGCGTGTTGAGACGGGGCACCGGCGCACAGCCGCTCGGGAGCCTCACATCGAGAGGAGCGCCGAAGGTCCGCCGGCCGTCAGCGGGGGCGAGTGAGGCTATCCCTGATGCGAATAGAGCGCTCGGTGTGATATGCGTTTTTCCAAAAAATAATAGTCATGGCATTGCAGAGAGCGTCGAGCGGAGGATATTCAGAAGTTGTCCGGTGCGATCCTCGCAGATGGGGATGCATGCGGGTGCGTCCGGGATCCCGCCCGGCGAGAACAATCGGGTCGTCGCGGCCACGAGCGCCGATCCCAAGCCATTCCCATGGGTGAAACAGGCCGACGCCATTCTGGCCAGCATCAAGCGCGGCTGATTACCAGCAGTATACAAAGAAATATAAAAAATATACCGCTATAAAATCAATAAGCAAGAAGTTATATCTTCAACTGAGGCAGTATTTCGAGTCCGATTTCTTCGAGCACCTCGCCCGCGCTGCGGGCGCCGTACTTGAGGTTCAGGATCACGTGGTGAATTCCGATGGAGCGGAGCGCGACGAGGAAGTCGAGCAGGAATTGACGACCGCAGCGGAACCCGAGATGAATGGGTTGCGGCGGGTGATGCGGGTCGGCGCGGAGATCGACGTAGAGGGATTGGGCGAAAGGCTTGAACACCCCCGGCGCTACACCTGCCGTCGTGGCCCGCCACCGGGCCGCGAGGTCGGACTGGCGCTCAAGCGAGCGCGGGTAGGTGATCCAGCCGTCCGCATGTTCGGCGATCCACTCCGGACTCTGCCGGCTCGATCCCGTCACGAGGATCGGCAGCCGTCCAATCGGCTTCGGCACCAGGTCGACGTTGCCGAGCATCTCTCCGAAGCGCGAGCGCAGCGTGGGAAACTCCTCTTCGAGAACCTTTCGGATGACGGCAATGTTCTCGCGAAACAGAACGTCGCGCTCGTCCGCGGGGACGCCGAAGGCCGGAAATTCGATCGGCCGGTCGCCTGACGCCACCCCCATCACGAATCGGCCTCTCGACAACCGGTCCACGGAAGCGGCAGCCTTGGCGGTATGGAGCGGGTGCCGGATCGGGAGGACGATCGACCCGGTCGCGAGGGCGATCTCGCGCGTTTGCGCGGCGATCCAGCCGAGCCAGACCCACGGGTCGTAGACCTGCCCCAGGTCGCCGAAATTGGGATCCCGTAACGGGACGTCGCGAGTCCAGAGCGCGGCGTAGCCGAGTTCCTCGGCCCGAACGGCCAGACGCTCCTGGTCGCGCATGGTCGGCTGGTCGCGCTGGAATGCCTCGATGGGGAAGAAGACGCCGACACTCAGGTGATCCGGGACGAACATGCGCTGGAACCCAGCGCTGTCGCTCGGGCGGGCTGCGTGGTGGACGTGAAGCATGAGGAAACCTCGAAGGTGGGTTATCGCTTCGCTTCATCCAGCAATCACTTTCCGAGGCCCTCGGCCCTGACGCGCATCAGCCTCCGTATCCTCGCCGCCGGACCGGTCATCGCAGCCGCGTGTGAGGATGAGGTCACTGCTTTGGACATCCACATCGAAGACAGGGCCGCAATCGCGATCTCCAGCTCCACCGCGAGCAAAGACGCAGCAGGCCGACGAGACGCTGTGGCCGAGGAGGCGAGGACGAGAGGTGTGCCAGCCACTGCCCTGGCGGGGGGCCTGAACCCGGTCCCTCCGAGGCTGCGGCCGTCGAGAGGCAGCACGGGCTGGCGCCGGCGGCATTGGCGTCATGTCGCCGACGCGCAGCGCGCCCTGGACAACCCTGGGCGCTTTTTGGCGTGGCACGAAGGAAAAGAGGCTGAGAGGCGCCGCTGTCCCCTGCGCGGCCCGGGATTTTGAACCCCAGCCTCCCACGGGCCTACAGCATGGGAAGCCGGCGCGGCCGGGGGCCGCGCGGGAACGCCTCGTCGATGCGGGCGAGGTCGGATTGCGTCAGCCGCAGCGCGCCGGCGCCCGCGTTGTCGGCGGCATGCTCGGGGCTGGACGCCTTCGGGATCGTGAACGAGGACGGCCGCCGCACCAGGAAGCGGAGCGCCACCTGGCGCGCCGTCGCGCCGTGGATCGCCGCGATCTCCGCCAACACGCGGCCGCCCGGCGTGCGCGGACCAGGGAAGTTGCCATGGCCGAAGGGGCTGTAGGCGACCACGGCGACGCCGCGCTCCTCACACCAGGGCAGCACGGCGTGCTCGATCGCGCGCTCCTCCAGGTGGTAGAGGACCTGGTTGCAGGCGATTCGACCCTCGCCCCCCGCATTCCAGGCGGCATCGAGGTCGGGAACGTCGAAGTTGCTCACCCCCCAGGACAAGATCTTGCCCTGCTCGCGGAGCCGCTCGAAGCCGGCGAATGTGTCCTCGAGCGGGTGCGAGCCGGGCCAGTGCAGGAGGTAGCAGTCCAGCCTGTCGGTGCGCAGGCGCGCGAGCGAACGCTCGCAGGCCGCCACCGTCCCACCACGGGAGGCGTTGCTGGGCATGACCTTTGAGACGAGGAAGACCTCGTTGCGCCGCCCGGCGATGGCCTCGCCGGCCACATCCTCGGCCTCGCCGTACATCTCGGCGGTGTCGATGTGGGTCATGCCGAGGTCCAGGCCGCGGCGCAGGGCAGCGACCGCGGTGGGTCGGTGCGCGTCGTCGATATACCAGGTCCCCTGACCGATGACCGGTACCGGACGCCCCGCGGGGCCGAACAGGCGCTGTTCCATGGTGCTGCTCAGCATCGGCATCGCGACCCGACCCAGGAATCCCCGGCTCCTCTCACGCGGCTCATGCTCTCCCCCGCGCGCCTGCGAACAGCTTGATCACCTCCCGGTTGAACGCCGGGATGTCGTCCGGCTTGCGGCTGGTGACCAGGTTTCCGTCCACGACGACCTGTTCATCCACCCACTCCGCCCCTGCGTTCCGGAGATCGGTCCGGAGCGAGGGCCAGGAGGTCAGGCGCCGCCCGCGCGCAGCACCCGCCTCGATGACGGTCCAGGGGCCGTGACAGATCGCGGCGACGGGCTTGCCCCCGTCGAAGAAGTCCTTCGCGAAGGCGACTGCCGCCGGGATCGTCCGGAGCGTGTCGGGGTTGATCACGCCGCCCGGCAGCAGCAGCGCGTCGTAGCGATCGGGCCGGGCCCTGCCGAGGGGCATGTCCACCGGGAATTCGTCACCCCATTCCGTGAACTTCCAGGCCTTCACCTGGCCGTCCTTGGGCGAGACGATCTGGGTCTCGGCGCCGGCTTCGTCGAGCGCCCGGCGCGGTTCGGTCATCTCGACCTGCTCGAAACCGTCCGTGATCAGGATCGCGACCTTCAGGCCCTTGAGGGTGTCAGACGCCATGTTCGTCCCTCCGTTGGACAGAGAGTGCGCTCGATGGGGGCAGCCCCATCTTGGTGCTGTCACTGCCCCCGGCGCTGCACCGGCCCGTGCGACGTGAAGACCCGTCCGGCCGCGGACAGGGTGCCCGGCAGCGGCATGCGGCGTATGCAACAGCCGCAGCCGGCTGGATGTGCGGCCGAGCCCCCGCGGGGGGACGTCGTGCTCGGCTCGGTTGCAGCGGGGGCAAGGCGGCCACCCGGATTGATCCTGGCAATGGCCGGTGCGCCGAGGAAGGCGCGTGGTGCTCCGACCCCGCATCCCGGGCAGAGGCAGGGGTCCCGGAACTGCGCCATGGGCCGCATCGCCGTGAACGGCCCGCACTCATCGCACGCGTAGTCGTAGTTCGGCATGGCGTCCCCACGCTTGAGCCCGTCCGGCGAGATGGCGGATCAGCCGAGCGGGCGACGGCCCGCCCGGCCCGGCGGCTCACGCGGCGGGCTTGAGGACCACCTTGGTCCAGCCCTTGTCGCGCGCGTCGAAGTGCTGGTAGGCCTTCGGGGCCTCTCCGAGCGGCAACTGATGCGAGACGATGAAGGACGGCTTGGCGCGGCCGGTCGAGATGAGATCGCGCAGCTGCCGGTTATAGGCCTTCACGTTGCACTGGCCGGTGCCGATCGTCTGACCCTTGAACCAGCAGAGGCCGTAGTCGAAAACGATCTCGCCCTGCTTGTAGAGCGGGTCCTGAGGGGCCGGATCCTGGGGCACGTAGACGCCGACCACGCCGATGCCGCCCGTGAACTTCACGGATTTCACGAGGTCGTTCATGGTCATGTTGGGGTGCTCGTGGCCCTCGGGGTCGTGCGCCTGGTAACCGACGCACTCGCAGCCGCGGTCGGCGCCGATGCCGTTCGTCAGCGCAAGGACTTGGTCCACCGGGGAGCCCTTGGAATCGTCGATGGGCAAGGCCCCGATCGACTCCGCGAGGCGCAGGCGGTCGGGATGGCGGTCGACGACCATGACCTTGCAGGCGCCCTTGATCATCGCCGCGTGGGCCGCCATGAGGCCGACCGGCCCCGCCCCGTAGATGACGATCGACTCGCCGGGACGCAGTCCTGCGAGTTCGGTGGCGTGCCAGCCGGTCGGAAAGATGTCGGCCAGCATCACATAGTCGTTCTGCCGCTCCTCGGCGTCCGGCGGCAGCTTCAGGCAATTGTAGTCGCCGTAGGGGACGCGCAGCAGGTCGGCCTGCCCGCCGCGATACGGTCCCATGTCGGCGAAGCCGTACGCGGCACCGGCCATGTTCGGCATGACGCTTCGATCCGCCGTGGTCAGGCAGAACGCGCTCAGGCCGCGCTCACAGTTCCTGCAGAACCCGCAGCCGATGTTGAACGGGACAGCGACCCAATCGCCGACTTTCACGCGATCGACGGCGCTGCCGACTTCGGCCACCTGGCCGAGGTTCTCGTGCCCGAACACGCCGCCACGCGGGAAGTCGGTCCGGCCCTCATACATGTGCAGGTCGGAGCCGCAGATGTTGGTGCTCGTGATCCGCACCAACACGTCGGTCGGCCTCTCGATTCGCGCATCGGGCACGTCCTGCACCGCAACATGGCGCGGTCCATTATAGACAACTGCTCTCATCGCGTTCTCCCGACCTGAAGTCGCATACGCGATAAAGAGCGTGTCACGCAGTCAGCCGTCGCACTATACGGGCGATACCTAAGGGGGTGTCCGAAGCGCGCTTCGAACCTCCTATAGGACGCGCCACCAGTCTAGAGAACTTGGCAGAACGGCGCCGGACGGAAGGCTTGCGCGTCGACGTGCGTGGCCCGTCCGCTGCGCCCTGATGATCTCTGGACCGAGATTGCTCCGCTTCGGCCCTCGCCGAAACCGCGCCCGAAGGGCGGCCGGCCGCCGATCGCGAACCGGGCCGCCCTGACCGGCATTCCGTTCGTGCTGCGCTCGGGCAGTCCGTGGGAGTTGCTGCCGGCCGAGATGGGCTGCGGCTGCGGCGTGAGATTGCTGGCGCCGCCTGCGCCACTGGCAGGAAGCGGGTCTGTGGGCGCGCCTGCATCAGGTGCTGCTGGAGCGCCTGCACGCGGCGGGCGAGACCGACTGGAGCCGGGCCGGTGTCGACCGCGCGAGCGTGCCGGCCAAAATGGGGGGTCTGCCACCGGCCCGAACCCGACGGGCCGCGGCAAGGCGGGCACCCGGCGCCACCTCGTCACCGACGCCCGCGGCACGCCGCTCGGCCTCGTTCTGACGGGCGCCAACCAGCACGACAGCCCGATGCCGGCCCCGACGCTGGATGCCGTTCCGCCGCTCCGCAAGGGGCGGCGCGGCCGCCCTCGCTGCCGGCCGACAAGCGGGACGCCGACAAGGCCTCCGATGCCAAGGTGCGACGCCAGGAGTGCCGCGCCCGCGGGATTGGGCCACGCATCGCGCGACGCGGCCTCGAGAGCAGCGAGCGGCTGGCCCGTCACCGCTGGGTGGGAGAGGGCACCCACGCGCGGTTCAACCGCTTTCGCCGTCTGCCCATCCGCTACGAGCGCCGTGCCGACATCGACGCGGCCTTCAACCTCCCTCGCCGCCTCCCTCATCACCCTGCACCAGATGAGACGGTTCTGTTAGGCGCTCTCTGGGGCAATCCCGAGCCGCGGGGGGTTACACCGCTCGCCCGTCCGCGCGGGCCGGCGCGGGAATCGGCCCGCCCCTCTCCCGCCCAAACGACCAGCCGGACGCGCATCATGTCCCACCCGACCCTGAAGCAGATCCGGTTCTTCGTGGCGGCGGTCGATTGGGGCAGCCTGTCCCGGGCCGCCGCCCACCTGAACGTCGCGCAGCCCGCCCTCAGCCAGCAGATCGCCCAGCTCGAGGCGAGCCTGCGGACCGAGCTCCTCACCCGCACGGCCCGCGGCGTCCAGCCGACCGAGGCCGGGGACCGCTTCTACCGTCACGCCCGCACGATCCTGCGGCAGGTGGAGGGCGCCGTCGCCGACGTGACCGGACCGGCGGCGGTGACCGGGCGTGTCGCGATCGGCCTGCCGACGAGCGTCGCCACCATCCTGGCGCACCCGCTCCTGAGCGCGATCCTCCGCGGGTTCCCGGGCATCCGCCCGGAGCTGTTCGAGAGCCTCTCGGGCTACCTGCACGAGCTGATCGCCCGCAACCGCCTCGAGCTCGCGATCCTCTACCGCGACCGCTCGGGGCCGGGGCTGACCGTGCGGCCGGTCCTGCGCGAGGAGCTGTTCCTGGTGACGAAGGCCGGGGCGTCGGGCGCCTCCACCATCACCATGCGGGAGGTCTCCCGCCTGCCGCTGGTGATGCCGAGCCCGACCCACACCCTGCGGACGATGATCGAGGCGGCCTTCGCGCAGGAGGGCCTCGCCCTCACCGTGATCGCCGACGTGGACAGCCTGCCCACCATGCGCAAGGCCGCGGCCTCGGGCCTCGCCGCCACGATCCTGCCGGTCTCGGCGCTGGCGGGAATCGACGACGCGCAGCGCCCGGCCATGCTGCGCATCGTCGAGCCCGCGATTTCCCGGCCGATCGGCCTGTGCTGGGCGGCCGACCAGCCCTTCGTGGGGCCCACCGCCGTCGTCGCCGACCTCGCCGTCGCGGAGATGCGCCGCCTCGTCCAGGACGGGGCCTGGGGCGGCGCGATCCTGGCGGAGCCATAAGAAATCGCGATGGCCACCACGCGAAATCCTTCTCGATCCCGATAGGTCCTTCGTCGCAAGATACCCCCAGGCCCCATCGGGGGCGGACCGTCCCGTCAAGGGGCGGCCGGGGAGGAACCATGGCCAGCACGCCCTGTCGCCGGGCACCGGCGCGCGCCGTCCGGAGCGGCGCATGAGCACGCTATCCGCGCTGATGGCGGAGGGTCCCCTCGCGGGGATCCGGGTCCTCGACCTGTCGCGCCTCGTGGCCGGCAACATGCTGAGCCTGCAGCTCGCCGATTTCGGCGCCGACGTGATCAAGCTCGAACCGGGCCGGGGCGACCCGCTCCGCCACTGGCAGGAGAACGGCATCTCCGCCTGGTGGAAGGTCTACAGCCGCAACAAGCGCTCGATCCGCCTCGACCTGAAGACCTCGGAGGGCAAGGACACGTTGCGCCGGCTCGTGCCGGGTGCCCAGGTGCTGGTCGAGGGCTTCCGGCCCGGCGTCATGGAGGCGGCGGGGTTCGGCCCCGACGCCCTGCTGGCGCTCAACCCGAAGCTGGTGATCGTGCGGGTCAGCGGCTTCGGCCAGACCGGCCCCTACGCCCAGCGCCCGGGCTTCGGCTCGCTGATCGAGGCGATGAGCGGCTTCGCGGCGAAGAACGGCTTCGCGGACAAGCCCCCGGCCCTCCCGAACCTCGCGCTCGCCGACATGGTGGCGGGCCTGTCGGGCGCCTTCGCGACGCTGGCGGCGCTCCGGGTCGCCGAGCGGCCCGACGGCGTCGGGCAGGTCGTCGACCTCTCGCTCCTCGAACCCCTGCACGCGACCCTCGGCCCCGACGCGGCCATCCATCGGCTGACCGGCCGCTCGCCCTCCCGGATCGGCAACCGCGTCAGCATCACGGCGCCCCGGAACGTCTACCCGACCCGGGACGGCGAGTGGATCGCGCTCTCGGCCTCGACGCAGGACATGGCCGCCCGGTTGTTCCGCGCCATTGGCCGGCCCGAGATGATCGAGGATCCGCGCTTTTCCACGAACTCCGCCCGGCTCGACAATGTCGAGGAGGTCGACGCCGTGGTGGGCGGCTTCATCGCGGCCCGCGACCTCGCCGAGAACCTCGCCTATTTCGAGAAGGCGGAGGTGACGGTCGGCCCGGTCTACGACCCGGCGGGCTTCGCGCGCGACCCGCACGTCCAGGGCCGCGGCGTCCTGGTCGAGGTCGAGGATCCGGAGGTCGGCGCGATCCCGATGCACGCGCCCTTCCCCCGGCTGTCGCGCACCCCCGCCCGGATCCGGCGCGTGGCGCCGGCGCTCGGCCAGGACGAGGGCGACATCGCGGCGGAACTCGGGGAGGGCGTCCGGTGAGGCTGCGCTCCCTCCTGTTCGCGCCGGCCGATGCCCCGCGCAAGGTCGAGAAGGCGGTCGCGTCCGGCGCCGACGGCGTCATCCTCGACCTGGAGGACAGCGTCGCGCCGGGGGCGAAGGCGGCGGCGCGCGAGGCCGCCGCCGCGGTGCTGCGCGCCCATCCGGACCGCCTCGTCGTGCGGATCAACCCGCGCGGCACCGAGTGGTACCTCGGCGACCTCGCGGCCGTCGTGCCGGCGCGGCCCGCCGCGATCCTGCTGCCGAAATGCGCCGGCCCCGCCGACCTCCGGGCCCTCTCGGAGCAGATCGACGTGCTGGAGGCGGTGGGGGGCCTCGCTCCGGGCAGCGTCGGGGTGCTGCTGCTCGCCACCGAGACCGCCGCCTCCCTCCTCGCCATGGACTACGCGGGCGTGTCGCCGCGCCTGCGCGGCCTCTGCTTCGGGGCCGAGGACCTGTCGGCGGATCTCGGCGTCGCGCCGCGGCGGGGAGACGGCACGCTGACGGCGCCCATCGCCGCGGCCCGTGACCGCCTGCTGATCGCGGCCGCCGCCGCCGGAGTGCCGGCGATCGACACGCCCTTCCCGGATCCCCGCGACCCGGACGGGTTGCGGGCCGAGGCCGCGGCCGGCGCGGCGGACGGCTTCTCGGGCAAGCTCTGCATCCATCCCGGCCAGCTGGAGGCCGTGGCCGCCGCCTTCACGCCGGCGCCCGAGCGGGTCGCCTGGGCGGCCGAGGTGGTGCGGCTCCTGGACGGGAACGGGGCCGGCGTCGCCACCCTCGACGGGCGGATGATCGACATCGCCCACCTGAAGCTCGCCCGCCGCGTGCTCGCGATGGCGGACGCGGCGCGCCCACCCCGCGGCTGAGGATCCCGGATGACGATGCGCTTTCCCACCAGCAGCCGCGCCGCCGTGGTGCGGGAATTCAAGGCCCCGGTCTGCATCGAGGAGGTGCCGATCCCCCGGGAACTGGAGCCCGGCACGCTCCTCACCCGCGTCGAGACCTGCTCGATCTGCGGCACCGACGTCCATCTCTGGCAGGGCTCGCTCGCCCTCAAGGTCGACCTGCCGGTCATCCTCGGCCACGAGATGGTCGGCCGCATCGTCGCGATGGGGGCGGGCACCGACCGCGACTCGGTGGGCCAGCCGCTGCGGGTCGGCGACCGCATCACCTGGACCCACACCGCCTGCGGGCGCTGCTACTTCTGCACCGTCGCCCGCGAGCCGACCCTGTGCCAGTACAGCCGCAAGTACATGTACGAGCGGATGGACGTTGCGCCCTACCTGCTCGGCGGCTTCTCCGAGTACGGCTACGTGCTGCCGGATGCGGGCCGCGTGAAGGTGCCGGACAATGTCCCGAACGAGCTCGCCAGCATGGCGAGCTGCGCCTTCCGCTCGGTGATGAACGCCTTCGACGCGCTCGGGCGCATCGACCCGACCGACACCGTGGTGGTGCAGGGCGCCGGCCCCCTCGGGCTCCTCGCCACCGCGGTCGCCAAGATCTCGGGCGCGCGCCGGGTGGTCACCCTCGGCGCCCCCGCGCCGCGGCTGGCGCTGGCGCGGGAGTTCGGCGCCGACGAGGTGATGTCGGTCGAGACGACGACGCACGACGAGCGGCTCGACCGGGTCCGGGCGCTGACCGACGGGCGCGGGGCCGACGTGGTGATGGAGTTCACCGGCCACCCCGACGCCTTCGGGGAGGGGCTCGACCTCGCCCGGCGCGGCGCGAGCTACGTGGTGGTCGGTCAGCTCGGCCAGGGCACCACGACGATCCGGCCCTCCGCCATCGTCGCCAAGAACCTGCGGGTGCTCGGCTCGTTCTCCGGACAGGCCAAGGCCTACTGGAAGGCGCTGGAATTCGTCTCGAAGCACCTGCACGAGGTGCCCTTCGACCGGATGGTGACCAACCGCTACGCCCTCGACGACGTCAACGTCGCGCTGACGCGGATGAAGGCCTTCGAGGAGATCAAGCCCGTCATCGCGCTGTGACCCCGTGCGGGGTCCGACCGGGCACAACGAGACACATCCAGGAGGACACGATGCCGAGCACACCCCTCTCGCGCCGCTCGCTGGTCGCCGGCTCGATCGGCGCCGGCCTGATCGGGGCGGCGCTGCCGCTGCGCTACGCCCACGCGGCCGAGTTCGTGCTGAAGCTCGGCACGGACGTCCCGGAGGCCCACCCGATCAACGTCCACGCCCGGAAGGCCTCGGAGGCGATCAAGGCGCAGACCAACGGGCGCGTCGATCTCCAGATCTTCTCGAACAACCAGCTCGGCGGCCAGACCGACATGCTCTCGCAGCTGCGCTCGGGGGCCCTCGAATGCTTCGCGCTCTCGGGCGTGAACGTGCTCTCCTCGATGATCCCGACCGCGTCGATCTACGGGCTCGGCTTCGCCTTCCCGAATTACGACGCGGTCTGGCGGGGCCTCGACGGCCCTCTGGGCGCCCACCTGCGCGGCCAGATCGAGAAGGCCGGCCTCGTCGTCATGGACCGGATCTGGGACAACGGCTTTCGGCAGGTCACCAACAGCGTCCGCCCGATCCGGGAGCCGAAGGATCTCCAGGGCCTGAAGATCCGCGTGCCGGTCAGCGCGCTCTGGACCTCGCTGTTCAAGTCGCTCGGGGCCGCGCCGGCCGGGCTCAATTTCTCCGAGGTCTACTCGGCGCTGCAGACCAAGGTCGTCGACGGGCAGGAGAATCCGCCGGTCATCATCAACACCGCGAAGCTGTACGAGGTCCAGAAGTACTGCTCGATCACCAACCACATGTGGGACGGCTGGTGGTTCCTGATCAACCGCCGCGCCTGGAGCCAGATGCCGGCCGACCTGCAGGAGATCTTCGCCAAGACCGTGAACGCCGCCTGCCTGGAGGAGCGCAAGGACGTGGCCCGGCTCAACGCGAGCCTGCGCGACGAACTGACCGCGAAGGGGCTCGTCTTCAATGACGTCGACCCGGCGCCCTTCAAGGAGGAGCTGCGCAAGAGCGGCTTCTACGCCGAGTGGCGCAAGCGGTTCGGGGACGAGCTGATGGGCCTCCTGGAGGAAGCCGCGGGCAAGCTCGGGTAAGGGGGAAGACGTCTGGGCCAAGGGTCTTGCGCATGCCCTCGCTCCGCCAGCGGCGCGGCTGGTGACAATCCGAGGCCCGTGAGAATGCGCCTCGATCTCCGGAACGCACTCATTCAACGACACGCCACGCTAGCCCAGCACGCGCGGGAGCCCCTCTCCCGAGGGGGCTGCCGTGTGCGCACAGTGATCGAAAA
Source organism: Methylobacterium sp. JK268 (assembly GCF_054052225.1). Classification (NCBI taxonomy): domain Bacteria; kingdom Pseudomonadati; phylum Pseudomonadota; class Alphaproteobacteria; order Hyphomicrobiales; family Methylobacteriaceae; genus Methylobacterium; species Methylobacterium sp. JK268. The sequence goes on from NZ_JBSVZN010000005.1 coordinate 68,358, forward strand.
ACTCTTACAAGACAATTGCTTGTTCAAGCGCATGACTCGGTGAGTCCGGCGGGGGAACCCCTCTCCCGTGCGGGAGAGGGGCAGGGGTGAGGGTCCCGGACCGTCCCGTCATCAAGCGTAGACTGTCGTGCTGGTGGCGGAACACTTCAGAATTCTTGCTGAACCACCTGGACCCTCACCCCTACCCCTCTCCCGCACGGGAGAGGGGATCCCGCGATCCACTTCGAGGCTGCCTGTAATCCTCTACCGCGAAAGACTTTTCTGGTTCTACGAAGAGGTGTGCACACGGTAACCCGAGCGGGGGAGTGGTAGGGGCGGTCGGAGATCGCGCAGGTTGGCTCGGCCGCAGCAAAGGGTCTGAACCGTCGAGTTGTCAGCGGTACGGTTCAGTTCACTTGCTGCACCCGAGCCACCCTCACCCCCGGATCCGCTCCCACTCGGGAGAGGGGAGCCGTGCCTCGCATGTCCCCGGACTGCCGTGCGCACGCGGGGAGAGGACAAGCCCGCGCCTCACGCGCCGAACACTGGAGTCTCCCGCTGTAGGGGGGCGGAGGTCACGTCTCCGCGATGGTCTCGTGGAAGGCCTGCGCCTCGGCCCGGCTCTCGAAGATGTGCGGCCGCACGGTGCGGGTGAGGACGTGCCCGAGCTTCACCCGCATGAACGCGCTCGTCGTGTAGCGGGAGACGCGGGTGTAATGGGCCTCCTCCAGGGAGCGCACCATCTCTGCGTAAGCCTCCGCCACGTCCGGATCGAGCTGGAAGGCGTCGTAGTTCACGACCACCGCCATGCGCCGGCCGACCTCCCGGCACAGGGCCGCCACGGCGTCCCGGATCGTCGCGACGTCCGCGATCCGGCGGACGTGCATCCCCTCGAAGTTCAGGAACAGGATGTTGCGGTCGGGGTCGTAGGCGAGCCGGTCCGCGAGGTTGAGGTCGAGCATCCGCTCCCGCAGCCCCATCGGCCCCGCCGCGAAGAGGCGCGGGTCCATCGTCCGCACGGACCGGACCAGCGGCTGGAAGTTCATGTGGGCCAGCACGTCCCGGTCGACGTCGAGGCCCGGCGCCACCTCGATCAGCTCCAGCCCGTCGCGGCGCAGCCGGAAGACGCAGCGCTCGGTGACGTAGAGCACGGTCTTGTCCTTCTCGGCCGCGACCCGGCCCGAGAAGGTGATCTGCTCGACCCGCGCGTGGAACTTGCGGGCGCGCCCCTCCTGGTGGATGCGCAGCCGCCCGTCCTCCACCCGGGCGTCGAGGCCGCCGGCCGTGAAGGTGCCGGCGAACACCACCTTGCGGGCGTTCTGGCTGATGTTGATGAAGCCGCCCGCCCCCGCGAGCTTCGGGCCGAAGCGGCTGACGTTGACGTTCCCCTCCGCGTCCGCCTCCGCCATCCCGAGCACCGCGATGTCGAGGCCGCCCCCGTCGTAGAAGTCGAATTGCTGGTTCTGGTGGATGATCGCCTCGGTGTTGACGGCCGCGCCGAAATCGAGCCCCGAGGCCGGCACGCCGCCCACCACCCCGGGCTCGGCCGTGAGGGTGATGAACCCGCTGATGCGCTCCTCGGCCGCGACCGCGCCGACGCCCTCGGGCATCCCGATCCCGAGATTGACGATGGCGCCCGCCCGCAACTCCATGGCGCAGCGCCGCGCGATGACCTTGCGCTCGTCGAGCGCCATCGGCCGGACGCTGTCGAGCGGCACGCTGATCTCGGCGCTGTAGGCCGGGTTGTAGACGGTCGCGTAGGTCTGGTGGTGGTGCTCCGCCTCGGCGACGACGACGCAGTCGACCAGCGAGCCCGGCACCAGCACCTGCCGCGGATGCAGCGACCCGGCGCGGGCGATGCGCTCCACCTGCACGATCACAACCCCGCCGGAATTCTTCACCGCCATCGCCATGGCGAGGTTGTCGAGGGCGAGCGCCTCCCGCTCGGCGGTGATGTTGCCGTTCGGGTCCGCCGTGGTGCCGCGCAGGAACGCGATGTTGAGCGGGAAGGCCCGGTAGAAGAGCCAGTCCTGGCCGTCGATCTCCATGACCCTGACGAGGTCCTCGGTGGTGATCGCGTTGACTTTCCCCCCTTCCAGCCGCGGATCCACGAAGGAGCCGATGCCGACGCGCGAGAGCGTGCCGGGCTTGCCCGCCGCGATGTCGCGGTAGAGGTGCGAGATCACGCCCTGCGGCAGGTTGTAGGCCTCGATCTTCCCTTCGAGGGCGAGGCGCCCGACCTTCGGGATCAGGCCCCAGTGTCCGCCGATCACCCGCTTGAGCAGCCCGTCATGGCCGAGGGCGTTGAGGCCGCGGTCCTTGCCGTCCCCCTGCCCGGCCGCGAACAGGAGGGTGAGGTCGCGCGGCGCGCCGGTGTCGAGGAAGCGCTGCCCGAGCGCCGAGAGCAGGGCGTCCGGCACGCCGATGCCGACGAAGCCCGAGGTGCACAGCGCGTCCCCGCTCTGGATGACGGCGACGGCCTCCGCAGCCGTGACGATCTTGTCGCGCATGATCGACCCTCCGCACATCCCGCCCCGGGGCGCAGATCGACCAGTCTGACACCCGGCCCGGCGGGAGACCAGACGGTGCGGGGCCGCCGGAGGCCGGCGCGGACCGTCGCCCCCGATGGAGTCGTCCTCTACGCCCGCTTCGGGAGGGTGGTGGCCGAAGCGGAGGCGGCCCGCCCGTCATGGCCGTGGCGGACGCCCTCCCAGCCCAGCCAGCCCGTGTAGAGGCCGACGAGGACGATCAGGACGGCCGAGGCGTAGGGCGCCCGCCGGGCGAAGGCATCGAACCCGGACCAGCGGGTCGCCACGTGGCGCAGGCTCAGGGCGGCGATCACCCCGGCCGAGACCATCGTGAGGGCGAGCCCGAGGCTGAAGCAGACGACGAGGGCGAAGCCGAGGCTGAGCTGTTTGAGCTGCATGCACAGGAGCAGGACCGTGATGGCGGCCGGGCACGGGATCAGCCCGCCCGTGAGCCCGAACAGCACGATCTGGCCGGTGGTCACGCGGCGCCCCGCGAAGCGCCGCCGGATGTCCTCCGCATGCGCCCGGGCATGGGCGTCGTCCGCGTCGCCCAGGTCCAGGGAGGCGTGGCCGTGCTCCGCGAAGGCGACCTCGTGGGTCTCGACGCCGTCCGGATGCCGCAGCGCGAGGCGGGCCGTGAAGGCGTGCGGCTCCGGGATCACGTCGAGGCTCTCCAGGACGGCGCCGCGCCGCGCGAACCCGAACAGGTGGCGGGTGCCGTCCGGCCGCACCGTCTCGACCGTGACGGCCTCGGCCGGCGGCAGGACGCCGGTCTCGGCGCCGAGGCGCCAGCGCGGCGGCACGCCCTCCTCGAACACCGCGAGGGTCAGCCGCCCGTCCCGCGCCGCGATGGGGCGGTGCGCGTCGTGGTGATGGTGGCCGTGATGGGGGTGGCCGTGCTCCTCGCGCCACGTGCGCCACGCCATCCAGAGCGCGATGCCCAGGATCATCGCCGCCGAGGCGAGCTGGAAATACGGCTCCGACGCCTCGCCGCCCCATTCGCGGCCGAAGGACTGCCCGCCGAGGGCGATCGCCCAGACCAGGGCCGTGTGCGAGAGCGTCGCGGCGAGACCCAGCAGCACCGCCTGCGCGACGGTGCCCCGCACCGCGATGATGAAGGCCGCCATCATCGTCTTGGAATGGCCGGGTTCGAGGCCGTGCAGGGCGCCGAGCAGGATCGCGCTCGGCACGAACAGCCACGCATGGGCGGTTCCCTGCTGCAGCAGCGCGGGCAGTGAGGTCATGGGCGGCTCTCGCTACTTCAGGTAGGTCCGCACCACCTCGATCAGTTCGGCGGCGCCCTTGGCGCGGTCGCGGTCCGGCTCGCTGTCCGGGTTCACGACGTGGTGGCGGATGTGGTCTTCCATCAACTCGGCGGTCAGGCCGTTGATGGCCCCGCGCATCGAGGCGACCAGCATCAGGACGTCGGCGCAGCCGATCTCGGCCTCGAGCGCCCGCTCGACCGCCTCCGCCTGCCCCCTGATGCGGCGCACCCGCGCCAGGAGCTTGGTCTTGTCCTTGATCGTGTGGGCCATGAACGGCTTTCCCAGGTGATATATAGGGGGGTACCCTATCATCTGTCGAGTCTGGTCGGCGCGGCGCAAGCGCGTGGCGGATCATCGCCCGGGCGCGGCCCGCGCCTCAGCGCGCGGCGCCCGGCAGGATCGCGGCGGGATCGATGGCGAAACCCATTGCGTGGTAGCCGGTCCGGTTCGGATGCAGCCCGTCGCCCGGCCCGCCCGTGGTGGATTCGGGAACGAACGCGGCCTTGAGCCGGCCCGTCGCCGGATCGCGGGTCGCGGCGTCGAAATCGACCACCGCGTCGAACACGCCGGAGTCGCGGATGAAGCGGTTCAGGGCCTGGCGCTTCTCGTCCTGCTCGGGGAAGCCGTGCGCGGGACTGGACGAGCCGAGCGCGCTCGTCACGGTGGCGCCCACGACCCGGATGCCCGCCCGTTTCAGGCGCGCCGCGCCCTCCCGCATCCCGGCCTCCACCGCCGCGACGTCCGCGTTGCCGTTGCGGCTGAAATCGTTGATGCCTTCGAGCCAGATCAGCGTCGTGACGCCCGAAAGGCCGAGCACGTCGCGGTCCAGGCGCTGCCCGGCCGCTGGACCGCCCGGGAAGGGCGCGTCGGGCCCGTACGCGGCCGGGCCGGCGACCTGGTTGCCGCCGATCCCCGCATTGACGACGGCGACGCCGTTCGACCCGAGGGCCCCGGCGAGGCGGCGGGCGAGCACGTCGGGCCAGCGGTCGTCGCCGTTCATGGTCGAGGCGGTGCCGTCCGTGATCGAGTCGCCGAACGCCACCACGACGGGCGTGGCCGCGGGCGCCGCCACGTCCACCGCGTCGAGGAAGAACCACGAGGCGGTCGCGTAAGGGAAGGCCGCCTCGCTCTCCTCCGCGCCCTTGGCCCCCGCCCCGGGCGGCGTGACGTAGGAGGTCTGGAGCGCCTTGGCGTGCCAGGTCATCGGGCCGCTCTCGCCCGGCACGTGGAGGCTCACGGCGAGCTTGCGCCCGTCGAGCAGCGGCAGGGCGGCCGGCGTGACGAAGGACAGGTCGACCGGGTCGCTCCAGGCCATCCCGCCCGGCGCGACGGTGACCGCGGACCCGCCCGCGAACAGCACGGGCCGGTTCGTGCCCGGGACCAGGGCGGCGGAGCCGCGCTGGAGGCCGACATGCACGCCGTCGAAGGTGACCGGTCGGGTGCCGAAGGCGTTGGACAGCCGCAGGCGCAGCCGCGGCCCCCAGAGGCTCGGCCGCAGGACGAGGCGGAAGGTCTGGTCCCGCGCGCCGGCTGCCGGGTCCGGGAAGGCGAAGCGCTGGTCGGGCTGGGCCGAGGGGTTGCCGACCGGGTAGGGACCCTGCACCGAGCCGGCCCAACTCGTCTTCCAGGCGAGATCGGCGGGCTGAGCGCGCCCCGCCAGGGGAGACGCCACCGCCCAGAGCCCGATCAACGCCGCTGCGACGCCCCTCATCCCCGGCCTCCCCCTGCGCGGGGCCGGGCCGCGCCCGTCGGGCCGCGGGAACGGCGCCCCGGAGAGGCAGTGTAGGGCCTGCGCGACCCGGCCAACAAGCTGGGGGGCGCCGGGTCGGGACCAGCGCCGCCGCGCTCAGGCGAGGGAGAAGGTGAAGTTCTGGGCGCCCAGGTTCGCCAGCTGCACGTTCTGGAGCACCAGAACGTCGCTGGCGCTCACCGTGATCTCCACGTCCGCGCCCACCTGCCGGCTCGCCGACTGGACTGCCGCGAACGATCCGAAGACGCCGCCCCCGAACTCCACCACGTCGCGCTCCGCCCCGCCCGTCACGAAGTCCTGAATCAGGTCGCGCCCGTCGCCGCGGGAGAACACGAAGGTGTCCGAGCCCGGCCCGCCGATCAGCACGTCGTTCCCGGCGCCGCCCACCAGCGTGTCGGCCCCCTCGCCGCCCACGAGCCAGTCCGCCCCCGCGCCGCCCAGCAGCACGTCGTTGCCCCCATCGCCCACCAGCACGTCGTCCCCGTCCTCGCCGGCCAGCCAGTCGTCGCCCGCGCCGCCGTGCATCTCGTCCTTGCCGGCGCCGCCCAGCATGGTGTCGCGGCCCTCGTCGCCCTGCATCCAGTCGGCCCCGGCGCCGCCGCGCAGCACGTCGTCGCCCGCGCCGCCGATCAGCACGTCGTCGCCCGCGCCGCCCTCGATCCAGTCGTCGCCCGCGCCGCCGTAGAGGTCGTCCTTGCCGTCCTCGCCCACCAGAACGTCGTTGCCGTCCTCGCCGACGATCCAGTCGTCGCCGGCGCCGCCGTGGATCTCGTCGTTGCCCGCGCCGCCCAGCAGGGTGTCGTTCCCCTCGTCGCCGGCCAGCCAGTCATTGCCCGGACCGCCGTGCAGGACGTCGTTGCCCGCGCCGCCCACCAGGGCGTCGTTGCCCTCGCCGCCCTCGATCCAGTCGGCCCTGGCGCCGCCCACCAGCGTGTCGGCGCCCGCGTCGCCGACGAGCAGGTCGTCCCCGGCCCCGCCCTCGATGCGGTCGTCGCCCGCGCCGCCGAACAGCGTGTCGTTCCCGTCGTAGCCGAAGATCTCGTCGTCGCCCGCCGTGCCCACCAGCCAGTCGGCCCCGCCGGTGCCGAAGCGGTCGGACTTGAACACCGTGTCGCCGCGCAGGCTCAGGTTCTGGATGCGGAGATCCTCGCTCGCCGGCGTGTCCGCCATTCCGTAGGGATGATCCGCCGATCCGTAGCGCTCGTGCAGGTAGCCCTCGAACGCCGCCTGCTCGCCGATCACGTTGGCCGGCACGTTGGCCGGAGCCGTGAAGTCCTTGGCCTTGTCGATCGGCGCCGACAGGGTTCCGTCCGTGAGCAGGTAGCGGAAGTTGTCGCCGTTCTGCTTGGTCGGGTAGCCGTCGCCGCCATTCGCCGTGAAGTTCAGGGAGACGACGCTGATCCGCGACGGGGCGCCCGCCACGACGGCGCCGTTCTCCACCACCTTGGCGATGACGGTGCCGGCCTCGTCGGTGAGCGCCACGCTGCGCAGCCGCGATCCCGCCGGCTGGGACGGATCGTAGGAGAACTTCACGCCGCCGATCTGCGGGTAGCCGCCATTCCCCGGGGCGAGGCCGGCACCGTATTCGAGGATGGCCTTGAGGCCCTGCGGCGTGGTGTCGAACACCATCAGCTTGTTGTCGAAGCGCAGGGCGTTCTCGACGTCGAGCTGGGATATGCCGCCGGAAGGCTTGCCCGCCGCGGCGTTGGCGAGCGGAGGCAGCTTGGCGCCGGCGTTCGGATCGTTGCCGCCGCCGGAATTCACCGCGCCGATCGAGGCCCGGATGCCGCCGCCGTTCTTGAGCGAGACGAGGTAGGGCTGGCCCGCCACGGCCTTGGCCGCCGCAGCCGTGTTCGCGTCCGCCGAGAGGTCGCCGAGGTTGGTCTCCTGCGCCCGTCCGAAGGCACGGTCGCCCTCCAGGTACACGCCCGTGAAGCCGAAGACGTTGCCCTCCTTGGTGTTGACCACCTGGCCGACCGCGTCGGTGATCTGCTTCACCCGGGCGCCGATCGAGCCGGCCGCGAAGGCCTTCCCGATGTCGGCGCCGTAGGCCGCCTGGAGGTTCGCCGTCGTCGAGGCGTAGCTGCCGCTCACCGCCGGGTTGAGGCTGCCCGGCACGATGTGGCCGTCCGCGTCGAAATCGACCACGAGCCGCCCGAGATAAGTCGATTCGCTGTCGGTGCAGACGATCAGCGTCGGCGCGCCATCCGCCCCCGCGGTCACGATCGGGTAGGGACCCGCATAGGTGGCGTCGTGGCCCGGGAAGGCGGCCGGGACGTCGGTGGAATCACCGAGCCGCGTGTGCGAGCCCGCCGCCAGGATGATGTCGACGCCGCGCAGCAGCGGCGCCAGCGCCTGCTCGTTCGACAGAAGCTGCAGGTGGCTGTCGAGGACGACCTTGTTGACCCCCTGGGCGATCAGCGCGTCGATGACCGGCTGGAGCTGGCTCGCGAGGAGCGCCATGTCGTCGTGCTCGACGAGCTTGTCGCCCGGCCCGCCGGCCTTCGGGAAACCGTTCACCTCGGTGCCCGTGGGCGAGGAGATGCGCTCCAGCACCTGCGTGGTGGCGCCGACGATGCCGATCTTCTCGCCGTTGATCGTCACGATCGCCGAGGGCGCGATGCGGCCCTTGATGGCCGCGGCGTCCTGGCCCGCCGCCGTGACGCGCCCGCGCAGGGCGGCGTCCCGCGAGAAGTCGAGATTGGCCGACAGGTAGGGGAACTGGGCGCCGACCCAGGAGCCCGACGGCGCGATCGCGTCGGCGAGCACCTGGGAGCCGAGGTCGAATTCGTGGTTGCCGAAGCTCGTCGCCCTGACCCCGAAGGCGTTGTAGATGGCGATGTCGGGCCGCGCGAGGGCCGTCGCGCCGACGATCGCGTTCAGGGACGGGTCGGCGCCGGCGGTCAGGAACGGGCCGGGAATGAAGTTGTCGCCGCCGGCGAGCACCAGCGTGTTGGCGTATTGGTCGTCGAAGCGGTCGATGAGCGCGCCCATGATCGGGGCGGTCTGGGTCGAGAGCGTCGAGCCCTCGCCGTCGGACATGTGGAGGAGCTGGAGCGTGTAAGTGGCCATCGTGAACCTCCGGGCGCTGATCGCGGCGTCGGCCGCCGCGCGCGTCCCGAGGGGGCCTGTCGTCGCCGCCGGAGAGCGCGGTCGATGCGCCCCCGATCCGGGCGCAGCCGGACGCGCCCCGAGGGGAGCGGGTGGGGTCGCATCGGGCCTTCCTGCGGGAGAGGCACTCCCGGAGCCGCGCGCCGGCGCGTCTCGTTACCGGCGAACTCGGCCGTTCCCGTAGCCTTCCCCAACGACAGTTCGATGAAGACGTGTCTGGCGTGTTTCGCTGCGCATCCGCCGCGTCGTCGACGAGGACGGACGCCCGCGCGGGTCGGCGCTCCGGCCCGCCGGCGCGCCGAGCCGCTTCGATCGCGCGGGTCAGGCCGCCGCGGCGGCCTCGCCCAGGAAGGTCTCGGCGTAGTGGCAGGCGACGAGCCGGCCGCCGACGGGCCGCAAGGCCGGGCGCTCGCCCCGGCAGAGGTCCGTGGCGGAGGGGCAGCGGGTCGAGAACACGCAGCCCCGCGGCGGGTCGAGGGGCGAGGGCAACTCGCCGCCGAGCACCATGCGCTTGCGCCGCGCGCCCGTGAGGCCCGGCGTCGCCCCGAGCAGGGCCTGCGTGTAGGGGTGGAGCGGCGCGGCGTAGATCCGCTCCTTCTCGCCCTGCTCCATGGCGAGGCCGAGATACATCACCAGCACCTCGTGGGCGATGTGCCGGACGACGCCGAGGTCGTGCGAGATGAACAGGTAGGCGAGGCCCAGCTCCCGCTGCAGGTCCGCGAGGAGGTTCAGCACCTGCGCCTGGATCGAGACGTCGAGGGCGGAGACCGGCTCGTCGGCCACCACCAGCCGCGGGTTGAGCATCAGCGCGCGGGCGATGGCGATGCGCTGGCGCTGCCCCCCTGAGAACATATGCGGGTAGCGCCCGTAATGCTCCGGCCGCAGCCCGACCTTGGCCAGCATGGCGCGGGCGCGCGCCGTGCGCTCGGAGGCCGGCAGGTCGGTATTGATGGCGAGCGGCTCCTCCAGGATCGTCCCGACCTTGCGGCGCGGGTTGAGCGAGCCGTAGGGGTTCTGGAAGACGAGCTGCACGCTCTGCCGCAGGCGGCGCCGCTCGGCGCGGGGCGGCGCGATCGCGTCGATCCCGTCGAGGGTGAGCGTCCCGCCGGTCGGCGTCTCGATCAGCGTGACCATGCGGGCGAGGGTGGACTTGCCGCAGCCCGATTCGCCCACCACGGCCAGGGTACGGCCCGGCTCGACCGAGAAGGAGATGCCGCCCACCGCCTGCAGGCGGGCGGGCGCCCGGAACAGGCCGCGGCGGATCTCGTAGATCTGGGTGAGGTCGCGGGCCTCGACGACGGGAGCGCTCATGGGGCCGCCTCCGCGGTGGCGCCGACGAGACCGTCCGCGGCGAGGCGCGCCTCGCGCCCGGGCTCGCCGAGCGGGTAGTGGCAGCGCACCCTCCCCTCTCCGAATGCCTGAAGCTCCGGCCGCACCCGGCGCGAATGGTCGGTGGCGAAGGTGCAGCGCGGGGAGAACAGGCAGCCGGCGGGCCGGTCGTGCAGCCCCGGCACCACGCCGGGGATCGTGGCGAGCCGCCCGCCCTCGCTGCGCTCGGGCAGAGCCGCCAGCAGCGCCGCCGTGTAGGGGTGGTGGGGGGAGGAGAACAGCGTCTCGGCCCGCTGCTCCTCCATCACCTGGCCGGCATACATCACCATCACGCGCTCGGCCGTCTCGGCCACCACGCCCATGTTGTGGGTGATCAGCACCAGCGCCATCCCGCGCTCCTTCTGGAGGGTGAGCAGCAGATCGAGGATCTGGGCCTGGATGGTGACGTCCAGCGCCGTGGTCGGCTCGTCGGCGATCAGCAGCTTCGGGTTGCAGGCGATCGCCATGGCGATCATCACCCGCTGGTTCATGCCCCCGGAGAGCTGGTGCGGGTAGGCGTCGAGGCGGCTCCCCGGCGCCGGGATCCCGACCTGCCCGAGCAGCTCCGCGGCCCGGTCGCGGGCGGCGCGCCGGCCCATTCCCTCGTGCAGCCGCAGGGTCTCGGCGAGCTGGAAGCCGACCGTGAAGCAGGGATTCAGGCTCGTGGTCGGCTCCTGGAAGATCATCGCCACGTCCTTGCCGGTGAGGCGGCGGCGCTCGCGGTCCGACAGGGTGAGGAGGTTGCGGCCCTGGAAGCGCAAGGTGTCGGCCCGGACCCGGCCCGGGTAGCCGACGAGGCCCATCAGCGCCAGCATGGTGACGCTCTTGCCGGAGCCCGACTCGCCCACCACGCCCAGCACCTCGCCCTCGTCGAGGGTGAGCGAGACGCCCTCGACGGCACGCATCACCCCGCCGGCGGTCGGGAATTCGACGGAGAGGTTCTCGATCTCGAGGAGGGGCAAGGGCCTACCGCTTCAGCTTGGGGTCGAGGGCGTCGCGCAGGCCGTCGCCCACGAGATTGAAGGCCAGCACCGTGACGAGGATCATCAGCCCCGGGAAGGTGACGACCCACCACGCGCGCAGCACGAATTCCCGGGCATCGGCCAGCATTGTGCCCCATTCGGGCGAGGGCGGTTGCGCGCCGAGGCCGAGGAAGCCGAGGGCTGCCGCGTCGAGGATCGCCGTCGAGACGCCGAGGGAGGCCTGGACGATCAGCGGCGCGGCGCAGTTCGGCAGGATCTCGCGGACCATCAGGCGCAGGGTGCCCGCCCCGCTCACCCGGGCGGCCGTGACGTAGTCGCGGGAGGATTCCGCCAGCACCGCCGCGCGGGCGATGCGCACGTAGTGGGGCAGAACCACCACGGCGACCGCGAGCATCGCGTTCATCAGGCCGGGGCCGAGGATCGCCACGATGACGATGGCCAAGAGCAGGCTCGGCAGGGTCAGGATGATGTCCATCACCCGCATGATCGCGGTGTCGACGGCGCCCCGGACATAGCCCGCCGCGAGCCCGAGCGCGGTGCCGACCAGGATCGACAGCGCCACCACGGCGATGCCGATGGTGAGCGAGAGCCGCGCCCCGTAGATCAGCCGCGAGAGGATGTCGCGCCCGATCGCGTCGGTGCCGAGCGGGTAGGCGAGCGCGCCGCCCTGCTGCCAGAACGGGGGTTTGAGGAAGATCGCGTCGTTGGTCTGGATGGGTGAGTGGGGCGCCACGAGGTCGGCGAGCCCCGCCATGGCCAGCACGACGACGATCACCGCGAGCCCGATCACGGCCCCGGTATTGGCCCGGAAGGCGGTCCAGAACTCCCGGAAGGGATGCGGCGGCGCCCCGCTCGGGGCGGCCGCCGCCGGGGTCTCCATGACCTCGACGCTCATCGCTGGGGCCCTCGAAATCGGATCATCGTGTGTGCCGGATGCGGGGATTGATGATCCCGTAGGCGAGATCGACCAGGAGGTTCACGCTCATCACCACGACGCCGATGAGCAGGATGCCGCCCTGCAGCACCGGGTAGTCGCGCCGGCCGATCGCCTCGATCAGCCATTTGCCGATGCCCGGCCAGGAGAAGATCGTCTCGGTGAGGATCGCGCCCGTGAACAGGACGCCGACCTGCAGGCCGATCACCGTGACGACCGGGATCAGCGCGTTGCGCAGGGCGTGCAGGCCGACGACCCGGAAGGTGGAGAGCCCCTTGGCCCGCGCCGTGCGGATGTAGTCCTCGCCCAGCACCTCCAGCATGGCGCTGCGCGTCATCCGGGCGATGACCGCGAGCGGGACCGTGCCGAGCACGATCGCCGGCAGGACGAGGTGGCCGAGCGCCGAGCGGAAGGCGCCCCAATCGTCAGCGAGCAGGCTGTCGATCAGCAGGAAGCCCGTCACCGGCTCGATGTAGTACATCACGTCGATGCGGCCCGAGACCGGGGTGAGGTCGAGCTGCACCGAAAACAGCAGGATCAGCAGCAGGCCCCACCAGAAGATCGGCATCGAGTAGCCGGCGAGCGACAGCCCCATCACCCCGTGGTCGAGGATGGAGTTGCGCCGCACCGCCGCCACGATGCCGGCCGGCAGCCCGAGCAGGATCGCGAACAGGATCGCGCAGACCGCGAGTTCGATCGTGGCCGGGAACAGGCTGGTGAACTCGTTGATCACGGTGTCCTGCGTGATCATCGACTTGCCGAGATCGCCGTGGAGCAGGCGCCCGAGATAGATCCCGTACTGGACGAGGACCGGCCGGTCGAGGCCGAGCTCGTGCCGCAGGGTCTCGTGGCGGGCGGGGTCGATGCCCCGTTCCCCGGCCATGACCTCGATCGGGTCGCCCGGGACGAGGCGGATCAGGAAGAAGGCCACGAGCGTGATGCCGAGGAAGGTCGGCACGATCAGGCTGAGGCGGGAGAGGAGGAAGCGCAGCATCGGGTGTCCTGGGCGGGCGGCGCCGGGGAGCGCCGCCCGGTCCGCCTCACTTCATGTCGACGCCGTAGAAGACGTGGCGGCTGAAGGGGGAGAGCTTGAAGTCGACCACCTCCTTGCGCACGGGCTTGAGCTGCACCGCATGCGCGATGGTGAACCACGGCGCCTGGTCCTTGAAGCGCACCTGCGCCTGCTCGTAGAGCTTCGTGCGCTCGCCCTGGTCGCTGATCGACTTGGCCTTCACGACGAGGTCGTCGAAGGTCTGGTCGCACCATTTGGCCACGTTGCCGCCGTTGTTCTTGGCGGCGTCGCAGCCCAAGAGCACGTGCAGGAAGTTGTCCGGGTCGCCGTTGTCGCCGGTCCAGCCGAGCATGCCGGTCTGGTGCTCGCCCGCCTGCATGCGCTTGCGGTACTCGCCCCACTCGTAGGACTTGATCTCCGCCTTCACCCCGACCTTCGCCAGGTCCGCCTGCATCAGTTCGGCGATGCGCCGCGCGTTCGGGTTGTAGGGCCGCTGCACCGGCATCGCCCACAGGTCCGTCTCGAACCCGTTCGGGAAGCCCGCCTCCGCCAGGAGCTTCTTGGCACCCTCCGGATCGTAGGGATCGTCCTTGATGTCCTTGTCGTAGGACCAGATCGTCGGCGGGATCGGGTTCACCGCCGGGACGCCCGTCGACAGGAAGACCGCGTCGAGGATCGCCTTCTTGTTGATCGCCATGTTGAAGGCCTTGCGCACGCGCACGTCGTCGAAGGGCTTCTTGGTGACGTTGTAGGCGAGGTAGCCGATGTTCAGCCCCGGCTGCTCCAGCACCTGCACGGCCGGGTCCTTGCGGATGGCGTCGAGGTCGGCGGGGTTCGGGTAGGGCATCAGGTGGCACTCGCCCTTCTGCACCTTGGCCCAGCGGACCGAGGCATCGGGCGTGATGGCGAACACGAGGTCGTCGATCTTGGCCTTGCCGGCCCAGTACTCGGGGAAGGCCTTGTAGCGGATGACCGCGTCCTTCTGGTACTGGACGAGATAGAAGGGGCCGGTGCCGATCGGGACCTGGTCGACCTTCTCGGGCGTGCCGGCCTTCAGCATGGCATCGGCGTATTCCTTCGACTGGATCGCCGCGAAGGACATGGCGAGGTCGGCCAAGAACGGCGCCTCGGGCCGGTTCAGGGTGAAGCGGACCGTGTAGTCGTCGACCTTCTCGACGCTCTTCAGCAGCTTCGCCAGCCCCATGTCGTTGAAGTAGGAGTGGTTGGAGCTGGTCACCTTGAAGAAGGGGTGATCCTCCTTCCATTGCCGCTCGATCGAGAACAGCACGTCGTCGGCGTTGAAATCACGACTCGGCTTGAAGGCGCGGTTGGTGTTGTGCCACTTCACGCCCTTGCGCAGGTGGAAGGTGTAGACCGTGCCGTCCGGCGAGATCTCCCAGCTCTCCGCGAGATCGGGTACGACCTTGGTGTCGCCCCGCTCGAACTGGACGATGTTGTCATAGACCTGGGTGGTGGCGTCGAAGGTCGTGCCCGTGGTATTGATCGCCGCGTAGAAGTTCTCGGGCGAACCTTCCGAGCAATAGACCAGCGTCTTGGCCTGGAGAGGCGCCGCGCTCAGGCAGGTGGCGGCGACGGCGGCGGCGAGCAGGGCTTGGATCTTCACGGCTTCGGTCTCGTCCCTCGGGCGGCCGTAAAGTAGCGGCTGGCGCGGGACGTACAACCACCGTGTCGGTCTGCGCCGACTTTTCCCCTTCCTCCGCCCGCCTCAGGGCCTGGCCGCGCCCGCCCGGGTCACGAAGGTGCCCTCGAAGCGCCCGCGCTGGCTGTCGGCCGTGCAGGCCACCGTCGAGGTGCCGGGCTCGCCGGCCGGGAAGCGGCAGGAGCCGACCGCCATCAGCGTGTCGCGCAGCACCGCGCCGTCCGGCCCCTTGCTCGTCAGGATCAGGGCGCTCACCGGCTGCAGCGCGTCGACGCCGAACTCCTCCTGGCGCTCCTGCTGCGCCCCGGTGCCCGTGAAGGCGACCGCGCTGCCGTCGCTCGCGCGGAACTCGAAGGAGGTGCGGGTGCCCTGGACCGTGTTGACGAGCTCGTTGACGCAGGCCGCGCCGGCATCCCGGCCGCCGATCACCAGCCTGCCGCAAGTGCCCGGGAGGGTGTTGCGGATCGGGGCCTGGGCCTGCGCCGCCGGCGGGCCGACCAGGGCGAGGGACGTGAGGGTGAGGGACGCGAGGGCGAGGAGGCGGGGCATGCGGCCGATCTAGCGGCCAGCGCGCGGGCGTCGAGGGGCACCTTCGGGTCAGGCCAGGACCGCGTCCGCCTCCTCGCGGGCGACCTGTCCCTCGGCCACCAGCGTGGCGAGCCCGTGCACGAGCCCCCAGGCGCGGATCGTCTCGCGGGCGACAAGGTCCGGCGGCACCGTCTCCTCCACCGTCTCCCGCAGGACCGCGAAGGCCGCGGCCGCCGCCGCCGCGAGGTCGGGATGTGCGCCGGGATCCGGGGCCGCCCCGAACATCAGGCGGAAGAGCGGGCGCTCCCGCGCCGCGAAGGCGAGATAGGCCCGCCCGAGCGCGGCCAGCGGAGCGGAGGGACTCGCCTCGCGCGCCGCCCGCAGCCCGTCGCGCAGGGCCGCGAACCCTTCCGCCGCCAGGGCGGCCAGGAGGGCGTCGCGGCTCGGGAAGTGGCGGTAGGGGGCGTTGTGGGAAACGCCCGCGGTCCGGGCCGCCTCGCGCAGCGTCACCGCCTCGCGACCACCCTGCTCCAGCAGCGCCCGCGCGGCGGCGAGCAGGCCGCGGCGCAGGTCACCGTGATGATAGGGCGCCTTCCCGTCGTCGCGGGGCGGTGACACCGGCATGATTTCCCTCTATGTTGATGCTGTCAACATGGTGGCGCGGCCCGCGACCGCCATGGTTCCCTCCTCGTGAGTCCCGCCTCATGACCCTCGCCCCGCTCGCGACCGCCTCGCCGGTGATCCAGCTGCACGCGGCCGCCGCCGTCGCGGCGCTGGCCCTCGGCACCGCGCAGTTCGCGCTGCCGAAGGGCGGCCGGACGCATCGCGGCCTCGGCCGCCTCTGGATCGGGCTGATGGCCGTCGTCGCGCTCAGTTCCTTCGGCATCGCGGAGCTGCGGCAGGTCGGGCCGATCAGCTGGATCCACGGCCTCTCCGTGGCGACGCTGATCGCGCTCGCCCTCGGGATGGCGCATGCCCGGCGGGGCCGGGTCGCCGCGCATCGCTGGACCATGATCGGCCTCTTCGTCGGTGCGCTGATCATCACCGGCCTGTTCACCCTGGTGCCGGGCCGGATCATGCATCGGGTCCTGTTCGCGGGCGGCGCGGCCTCACGGCAGGGCGCGCTCCAGGAGCAGGCCGGCCGCGGCCCCGAGATCCGCCGCCCCGAGGAGCGCGTGCTCGCGCAGGAGCCGGGTCCGCGCGAAGGCCTCGGCGACGGCCGGCGGGGCTGAGGCGGCGAGCGCCGCCGTCGCCGCGAGGGCGGCGAGCCGGCCGGTGGCGAAGCGCGCCCGCGCCTCCGCGTCCGGCGCGGCGAGGGCGGCGGCCACGTCGCGGGCCGCCTCCGCCGCGCCCGGCAGGCCGGCCGCCTCGGCGGCGAGCTCCGCCAGGACGGCCCTCGCCTCGTCGGACGCACGGGCAGCGGCGCGCAGCACGTCGAGGGCCATGACGTTGCCGGATCCCTCCCAGATCGCGTTCACGGGCGCCTCCCGGTAGAGGCGCGGCAGCGGGCTCTCCTCCACGTAGCCGTTCCCGCCCAGGCACTCCATCGCCTCGACGACGAGGCCGGGCGCCGCCTTGCAGACCGCGTATTTGACGGCCGGGGTGAGCAGGCGGGCGCGGGCCGCCTCGCCCCGGTCGAAGCTCGCGGCGAGGCGCAGGACGAGGGCGACCTGCCCCTCGACGGCAAGCGCGAGGTCCGCGAGCACCCGGGCCATGGCGGGCTGGTCGGCGAGGGGCCGCTGGAAGACGCGCCGGTGGCGGGCGTGGTGGAGGGCCAGCGCCAGCGCCATGCGCACGAGGCCCGCCGAGGCCACCGCGCAGTCGAGCCGGGTGAGCTGGACCATGGCCAGGATGGTGCGGATCCCGCGTCCCTCCTCGCCGATCAGCCAACCGAAGGCGGCCTCGAACTCGACCTCCGAGGAGGCGTTCGCGCGGTTCCCGAGCTTGTCCTTGAGCCGCTGCAGGTGGAGGGCGTTGACGCTCCCGTCCGGCCGGTGGCGGGGCACCAGGAAGCAGGACAGGCCCCCGGGCGCCTGGGCGAGGACCAGGAACCCGTCGCACATCGGTGCGGAGAAGAACCACTTGTGGCCGGTGAGCGCGTAGGCGTCGCCGCCCATGGGCGCGGCCCGCGTGGCGTTGGCGCGGACATCCGTGCCGCCCTGCTTCTCCGTCATGCCCATGCCGAGGGTGACGCCGCGCTTCTCGAACCAGGGCCGGAAGCCCGGCTCGTAGGCGCGGGCGGCGATGCGGGGCCGCCACGCCGCGAGATGCGCAGGCGCCGCGGCGAGCGCCGCCACGGAGGCGCTGGTCATGGTCATCGGGCAGAGGTGGCCGCTCTCGACGCCGGCGACGACGTAGAGGCGGGCCGCCCGGGCCACGTGTCCTCGACCGAGAGGTCCCTGCCCGAGAGGGTCGTGACCGAGAGGGCCCGGCGCCCCCGGCGCCGCGGGGCCGTCCCAGAGCGAGCCCGCCAGGCCCGCGGACACGCTCGCCTCCATCAGGGCGTGGTAGGCCGGGTGGAACTCGACGAGATCCGCCCGGCGGCCGCGCGCGTCGTGGGTGCGCAGCCGCGGCGGGTGCTCGTTGGCGAGGCGCCCGAGGTCGAGCCGCTCCGCCGCGCCCCACTCCGCCCCGAAGGCCAGGAGCCCGGGATCCTGCGGATCCACCCCGTTCGCCCGCAGGCTGCCCCGCAGCGCGGCATCGGCCGCGATCAGGTTCACGTCCGAGAAGGGCGGGCTCTGGTTGAGGACCTCGTGCGTCGCCATCGCCGCCATCCTGCGGGGGGATTGCGGCCGGCGCAATGGGCGCGGAGTGACGGCCGAGGGTTGCGCGGCGAGCCCGGTCGGGCTGCCTGCCGGCGGTCTCCGATGCCGGCGCGACCGTCACGCGGGCCGGCGGCCCCGGGTCCGGGGAGACGGCGCCGACCGGATGAGGCGCGTGCGCCGCACCCGGCCGAGGCTGGAACCCCGATGCCCCGTCAGGCGGGGGCGGCCTGAACGAGCGGTTCGGCCGGAAGCCAGCGCGCCACCGCGTCGCGCAGCCCCGCCGTGGCGAAGGGTTTCGGCAGGATGTCGTCCGCGCCGGCGGCGCGGCAGCCCGACAGGCTCTCCGCCAGCGCGTCGTCGCTCAGCACGATGACCGGCAGGGCGTTGTGCGGAGGCGGCAGGGCGCGGATCGCCCGCGTGGCGGCCAGTCCGTCCAGGCCCGGCATCCGCAGGTCGAGGAGAGCGAGGTCGTACCCGCCCTTCGCCACGGCCGCGACGGCCGCCCTCCCGTCGCCGACCACGTCGACCCGGTGGCCCGCCTGCTCCAGCACGAGGCGGCCGAGCTCGCGGTTGAGCAGGAGGTCGTCGGCGAGGAGGATGCGGGCGGCGCCCCGGTCCGGCGGCGACCGGGCGGGCACCGCGGCGGGCAGGTCGAGGTCGATCCAGAGCGCCGCCTCGCCGGACTCCGCACCCTCGGCCCCGAACCGCGCCCGCATCAGGCCGAGCAGGCGTCCGGCGAGGCGCAGGGACAGGGACGGGGCGGCGGCGGAGTGCGCCTCCTCCTCGGTCGGCGGCACCTGGCTGGCGGCGAGCTGCGCCACGAGCGTCCCGAGGCTGCGGTGGCCGGGCGCCGCGAGCACGAGGCGCACCGCGCCGTCCTGGCTCTCGGCCCGCAGGGTCACCGCGCCCTCGGCGGGCCGCGCGCCGCGCAGGACGGCGTCGAGCAGTGCCAGCAGCACTTGGTGAAGCCGGGCCGCGTCGCCCCGGCGCGGGGCCGCGAGGGCCGGATCGATCGCGGCGACGAGGGCGAGTCCCTTCTCCGCCGCGGCGGGGGCGGCGGCCTTCGCGGCGGCGGCGACGAGCGCGGGCAGGAACACATCCTCCGGCTCGAGGACGGCCTGCCCGGTTTCGAGCCGGGAGAGGTCGAGCAGCTGGTCGACGGTGCCGCGCAGGCCGGCCGTGGCCGCCGCCGCGCTCGCCACGTAGCGGCGCTGCCGGCCCGAGAGGGTCTCCTCGGCCTCCAAGAGGTCGACGTAGCCCTGCATGGCGGTGAGGGGGTTGCGGATCTCGTGGCCCATCATGGCCATGAAGGCCTCGCGGAGCAGGGGCGGCTCCGGCGGCGCGGCCGCGGCCGCGGCCTGCAGGCTGACGACGAAGCGGTCTCCGGCGGCCGGGTCGACCGAGGCGACCGCCGTGAGGCAGAGGCCGTCCGGAGCGCCCTCCCGCCCCGGAAGCGCCAGCCGCGCCGTGCCGCGGCCCCCCGCCCGCGCGACCCGCAGGGCGTCGGCCACGGCCGGCGCCGCGGCGGCCGGCAGCAGGTCGGCGAAGCGGCGGCCGGAGACCGCCTCGGCCGGGTGGCCGATCAGCCGGTGCCCGCGCTCGCTCAGCATCGTCACCCGCAGGTCGTCGTCCAGGATCGCGATCCCGTCCGCGCTGGCGCGCAGGACATCCGAGAGGACGGCCTCGCGCAGCGCCAGGTCGCGGGACAGGCGGTCCCGCTCCGCCGCGGCCCGCAGGGTGCGGCGCCCGATCCGGCGGGCGACGAGGATACCGAATCCGGTGACGAGCAGCGCCACGGCCGCGAGCCCGATCGGCCCGGAGGCCTGCGCGGACGCGTCGGGGCCGGTGACGCCGTACGACGCGCGGGCGCCCGATCCGGTCAGGCCCGCGAGGGCACCAGCGAGAGCCAGGGCGAGGCGCATCGGGGACGGATCCGCCGGGCGGCCGGTCGCCGGCCCGATGCGATGTCCCTTAACGCAAAGGTTGAATGCGGGAAACCATCCTTGGGTTGAGTCTCCCGTGCGGCTGTTGCCCGTCACCCCGAGTCCGTCCTATCGCGGAGGCGGGGCCGGCTTTCGGCCCGGACGGGACAGGGCATGGATGACGACGGGTTTCCGGCGGTGGCAGCGCGGCGGGCGGTCTATGGCGGTCCCCCGCCCGAGCTGACGCCGCCCCTCGACGGGGCGCGGCAGGTCTCGCCGCTGGTCCCGGGCGCGGCGGCGCTGGAGGAGATCCCGTCCGGATCCCTCGACGAGATCGTGATCCTGGCCCCGCCCGGCACGGCGGAGCGGCGGGCCGTGCTCGCCGAGGGATTGCGGGCGCTGCGGCCGGGCGGGCGGCTCGTCGCGCTCGCCCCCAAGGACCGGGGCGGGGCGCGGCTCGGTCGGGAGGTCGCCGGGTTCGGCTGCGCCGTGTCCGAGACCGCCAAGCGCCACCACCGCATCTGCGAGGCGCGCCGGCCGGAGGCGCCGGAGGGCCTGGAGGCGGCGATCGCCGAGGGCGCCCCGCGACTCGTGCCGGAGATCGGCCTGTGGTCGCAGCCCGGCATCTTCAGCTGGAACCGGATCGATCCCGGGACCGCGCTCCTCCTCGACCATCTCCCGGCCCTGGCGGGGCGGGGGGCGGATCTCGGCTGCGGCCTCGGGATCATCGCGCGGGCGGTCCTGGCCGCGCCCGCGGTCACCGCGCTCGCCCTCGTCGACATCGACCGGCGGGCGGTGGCGGCGGCGCGCCGCAACGTCGACGATCCGCGGGCGAGCTTCGCCTGGGCGGATGCCCGCCGCGCCGAGGCCCTGCCCGGACGGCTCGACTTCGTGGTGACGAACCCGCCCTTCCACCACGAGGGCGGCGAGGACCAGGGGCTCGGGCAGGCCTTCATCCGCCGCGCCGCGGAGCTGCTGCGCCCGGGCGGCACGGTCTGGCTCACCGCCAACCAGCACCTCCCCTACGAGGCGGTGCTGGCGGAGGCGTTCCGGCAGGTGACGCCCCGGGGGAGCGCGAACGGCTACAAGCTCTTCGAGGCCCGCCGATGAGCCGCGCGCCGCAGGTCCGGCTCGACAAGCTCCTGGCGAATCTCGGCTACGGCTCGCGCCGGGAGATCCAGTCCCTCGCCCGGGCGGGCGCGATCCGCCTCGACGGCGCGATCCTGCGCGCGGCGGACGGGCGCATCGCCGTGACCGACGACCTGCCGGCGCGCCTCACCGTCGACGGGGAGCCCCTCGACCCGCCCCCGGGCCTCGTCCTGATGCTGCACAAGCCGCTCGGCGTCACCTGCTCGCACAAGGAGGCGGGTCCGCTGGTCTACGGGCTGCTGCCGGAGCGCTGGCGGCGGCGCGACCCCCCGCTCTCCACGGTCGGGCGGCTCGACAAGGACACGTCCGGCCTCCTGCTCCTGACGGATGACGGGGCCCTCCTCCACCGGATCATCGCCCCGAAGGCGAAGGTCACGAAGCGCTACCGGGTGGAGCTCGACCGGCCGCTGACGGGACAGGAGGGCGCGATCCTCGCCTCCGGCACCCTGATGCTGGAGGGGGAGGAGACCCCGCTCCTGCCGGTCGGCTTCGCGGCCGAGGGCGAGCGGCGGGCGAGCGTGATCCTGACGGAGGGCCGCTACCACCAGGTCCGGCGGATGTTCGCGGCGCTCGGCAACCACGTCACGGGTCTGCACCGGGACCGGGTCGGCGGCCTCGCCCTCCCGGACGACCTCCCGCCCGGCGCCCACCGGATCCTCGGCCCGGACGAGGTGGCGCGGCTCTTCGCGGGCTGATCCGCCCGCCGCCCTGGGACGCCGGGCGGCCTGGACCTGTCCCCGGTTTGGCCCCATGCAGGAGGGAACGAGCGGACCGGGAGGACGGGAATGGGCGAAGCCAGGATCAGCACGGCCGGACGGCCGGAGGACGCGCAGGATCTCGACGTGCTGGTGATCGGCGCGGGCATCTCGGGCGTCGCCGCCGGCTACTACCTGCAGTCGCTCCGGCCGCGGAGCACCTACGCGATCCTGGAGGCCCGGGACGCGATCGGCGGGACCTGGGACCTCTTCCGCTATCCCGGCCTGCGCTCCGACTCGGACCTCTACACCTTCGGCTTCTCGTTCCGGCCCTGGCGGGAGGAGCGCTCGATCGCCGAGGGCGCGGCGATCCTGCGCTACGTGCGCGAGACCGCCGCCGCCTACGGCATCGACCGCCGGATCCGCTTCGGCCACCGGGTCGTGAGCGCCGACTGGTCGTCCGAGCGGGCGCGCTGGAGCGTCGCCGTGGAGGTCGGCCCGGAGCGGACGCGCCGGACCTACACCTGCCGGTTCCTGTTCGCCTGCTCCGGCTACTACGACTACGACCAGGGCTACCTGCCGACCTGGCCGGGCACGGAGCGGTTCGGCGGCCGGATGGTGCACCCGCAGGACTGGCCGCGGAACCTCGACTACGCGGGCAAGACAGTCGTGGTGATCGGCAGCGGCGCCACCGCCGTGACGCTGGTGCCCGAGATGGCCAAGGACGCGGCGCACGTCACCATGCTGCAGCGCTCGCCCTCCTACGTGATGTCGCTGCCGGCCGAGGACCGGATCGCCAACGGGTTGAAGCGATTCCTGCCCGCGCGGCTCGCGCACGGGCTGGCGCGCTGGAAGAACATCGGGATGGCGATTGTCCTCTACCAGTTCGCCCGGCGCCGGCCCGAGAAGCTCGCCGCGCTGCTGCGGCAGGGGGTCCAGGCCCAGCTCGGCCCGGACTACGACGTGGCGACCCACTTCACGCCGACCTACAAGCCCTGGGACCAGCGCCTGTGCTTCGTGCCGAACGGCGACCTGTTCAAGGCGATCCGCTCCGGGCGGGCCGCGGTGGTGACCGACCACATCGAGACCTTCACCGAGACCGGCCTGCGCCTGCGCTCCGGCACCGAGCTTCCCGCGGACATCGTCGTCACGGCGACGGGTCTGCGGCTGAAGATGCTGGGCGGCGTGACGATCAGCGTCGACGGGCGGACGGTCGAGCCCAGCCGGACCTACCTGTACAAGGGCATGATGCTGAGCGACGTGCCGAACCTCGCGGTGGCGATCGGCTACACCAACGCCTCCTGGACGCTGAAATGCGAGCTGACCGCCCGCTTCGTCTGCCGGCTCCTCGCCCGCATGGAGGCGCGCGGCGAGGAATGGTGCGTGCCGCGCCGCACGGGCGACGAGGGCGAGATCCCGGCGATCGACTTCACCTCGGGCTACATCCAGCGCGCGCTCGACATCCTGCCCAAGCAGGGGACGCGCAAGCCCTGGCGGCTCTACCAGAACTACGCGCTCGACCTCGCCAACCTGCGCTACGGCCGGGTGGAGGACGACGCGCTGGAATTCGGGCGGCGGCAGCCGGGCCGGAAGGCCGCCTGACGGGCGGAGCCCGGGCGCGGGCGGGGGATTCCCTCTCGCGAGCCGGCTAAGGCATCCATCCGATCCTGGAAGACGCGCCCTTGCGGGCAGGGCTCTCGCACGCGAGCCAATCGCGACAAGAGACAATCGTCGGGCTCTGCGCGTACCGCGCCTGCGCGGCGAAGGCGGCCTCAGCGCCCGCGGACAGCGTCGGCTGGTTCTCCTTCAGACCCAGCACGGATCAGCCTGGCCGTGTCGTAAGGGCAGTGCAGCGCGTCCATGGTCACCGTGACGCCCTTGGGCGTGATCTGCTCCAGCAGCAGGCGCGCCGCCGCGGCCTCGCCGCCGTCCCGGGCCCGGCTCCGGGCCAAGGAGAGGCGGGTGAGTGTTCGAACACACTGACCATGATGGGCGGCATGTGCTTCTGCGAGCCTGGTGGGCGTGTCGGAGGGCTTTGCCGTCCACTGCCGCACCGGCGCGCGGGTGCCGGCCCATGGCGCGCAGGCAGGCGCGCGATCCACGCTTTCGCGGCGAGGGCCACGTCGATCAAGCGACCGCTGGCCAGCCGCCGCACGCCCACGAACGCGGTGAACGTCCTCATTGGGTCGTCTGGCATCGCAGCTCCATTCTAACCGCCAGAGCCAGAGCGTTACCTCGCTGTCAATTTCACCCGGGTGATATTGTGCAAAGGCATCGCTTTCGATAGCGTCGCTGCCGATCTGCGAGGGCATGCGATGAGAACCGAAGACCGAAAGGCGGCTGTGAGCGCCTACAAGAAGCGGGAGGTCGAAGGAGGCATCTACGCCGTCCGCTGCGTGGCGTCCGGTGAGGTTTGGGTCGGCAGCGCGCCCGACCTGTCCAAGATCCAGAACCGCCTCTGGTTCACGCTCCGGCAGGGCACGAACACGCATCGTTCGCTCCAGAGTACGTGGAATGCGCATGGAGCGGACGTGTTCAGCTTCGAAATCATCGAGCGATTGGATGCTGAAGAGATCGGATACGTCCGCGACCGGATCATGAGGGAACGTCTTGTTCATTGGGCGGAGCAACTCCGGGCTGTCCGGATATGAGCCCGGAACCCAGGTCTGCCCGTTTGGCGGCCAACGGCATCACCCTGGCCTATGACAGCTTCGGCGACGAGGCGGCTGAGACGATCCTTCTGATCGCTGGGCTCGGTACGCAAATGATCCGCTGGACCGAGCCCTTCTGCTGCGAGTTGGAGACGCGCGGCTATCGGGTCGTGCGGCTCGACAACCGGGACACAGGACGCTCGACCCACTTCACCAAGTACGGTGCGATGGACTTTGCGACCCTGGCCTCGGCGCTCGCCGAAGGACGGCGGCCAGCAGTCGCCTACACGCTCGACGACATGGCCTCGGATGCGCTCGGCCTGCTCGATGCCCTATCCATCCGCCGAGCCCACATCGTTGGTCGCTCGATGGGCGGCATGATTGCCCAGATCATCGCGAGCGAACACCCGTCTCGTGTGCTCTCCCTCACCTCGATCATGTCGGCCACGGGAAACAGGGCATGCCGTCTGCAAAGCCTCACGTTATGACGATGATGATGCGTCCAGCTCCCGATCCCGTGTCGGACAAGGCGGGCTTCCTCGATCACGGCGTCGCCTTTGCACGGTGCATCGCGGGCACGTCTCATCCGTTCGACGAAGAAGCTTGCCGTGCTCTCCTCTGGGAGGAAGTTCGGCGAGGCTGTGCGCCGGGTGGGTTCGGACGCCAACTCGCGGCGATGGTGGTGGCTGGCGACCGCCGTTCACGGCTCGCTGCGATCACGGCGCCGACCCTCGTTGTTCATGGAACGGACGATCCTCTCTTTCCGGCCGCCTGCGGCGAGGACACCGCGGCCTCAATCCCGGGTGCGGAGATGATGTTGATCGCCGGGATGGGCCATGATCTGCCGCCATCCTCGTACCGGGCCATCGCCGATGCGATCGAGCGAACCGCTCGCCGTTCGACCATCTCGGCATCAGGAAGGTAGACGGGCACTGCTCCAAGAGTTCGAACGACCGCTTTCGAGAAGGTCGTTGTGCCGTTCCTACGGCGTGGGTGGGTCGCAGTCGGAACGTCCGCTTCCAGCGGGGAGGGCAAGGACCGCTTCCCACCCTCAGCAGCCATTCACACGGTCAAGCTGATCGGGTTTTCAGCCTGAATCACGGCGAGCCGTGAAGGCACGCGGATCCTCCACCTCTCGGAAGATCATCAGCCGGGTGACGGCCATGGTGAGGGCCGCCGTCAGGCCAAAGCCTCCAAAAGCCCTTCACCCTTGCGCGGAAACCAAAAATGTTCGCCTACGGAATCAGCCTGCTTCTGGGAGAAAGGATCTGGCGTCCCGTTCTGCAGCTGTCAAGCATTGGAACGAGGAGGCCTTTTTTAGGGTCAATACGCTCACCTCGGTGAGCGATTGCGAGCCATGGTGCTGCGAAATTCCCGAAAAGCATTTGTATTTTGCCGGATTATCATTCCGGAGTCTCGCCCGGCTTGTAGGAACACCGTCCTCGCGCAATCCTCCGGCGGCGAGGACGCCTCCCCGCCCCCGACGACGACAGGAGACCGCGATGCCCCGCCACCCCGTCCTCCCGCTCGTCCCGGCGGCGTTCTTCGGCATGGTCCTCGGCCTCGTCGGGCTCGGCACCGCGTGGCGGGCGGCCGCGCCGCTCTGGGGCCTGCCCGTCCCCGTCGGCGAGGCGGTGATGGCGCTCGGCGTCCTGGTCTGGGCCGCGCTCGTGGTCCTGTACGCCGCCAAGTGGCTCGTCGCCCGCCCGGCCGCCCTCGACGAGGCCCGCCACCCCGTCCAGTGCTGCTTCATCGGACTCGCGGGCGTCGCCACGATGCTGGTGGCGCTCGCCGCCCTCCCTTACGCCCGGCCCCTCGCCTTCCTGCTCTTCGCGCTCGGCGGGTTGTTCACCCTCGGCTTCGGCGTCTGGCGCACCGGCGGGTTGTGGCAGGGCGGCCGCGAGGTCGGCGCCACCACGCCGGTGCTCTACCTGCCGACCGTGGCCGGCGGCTTCGTCACCGCCATCGCGTCCTCCGCCTTCGGGTTGCACGACCTCGCCCAGCTCGCCTTCGGGGCGGCGTTGCTGTCCTGGCTCGCCATCGAGTCGGTGCTGCTGCACCGCTTCTACACGGTGGCGTTGCCGCCTTCCCTGCGGCCGACGCTCGGGGTCGAGCTCGCCCCACCCGCCGTGGGCGGGGTGGCCTGGCTGAGCCTCGGCGGCGACCCCGGCGGAGCGGTGGCGCTGGGGCTCCTCGGCTACGGGCTCCTGCTCGCCCTGGTGCTGCTGCGGCTCGTGCCCTTCATCCGCGAACAGGCCTTCTCGGCGGGGTCCTGGGCCTTCTCGTTCGGCGCGACGGCGCTCGCGACCCTGGCGCTGCGGGTGGGGGCGAGCGGGCGGGCGCCGACGGTGGCCGCCCTGGCGCCCCTGGTGTTCGTGGCCGCGACCCTGCTGGTCGCGGCCCTCGCGATCGGCACCATCCGCCTGCTCCTGGCGGGCCGGCTCCTCGCCCCGGCCGCCCCGCCACCCGCGCCCGCGCCCGCGCAGTGACGACGGCGCAGGGCCCCCGGCGGGAGATCGCCGGGGGCCGCCGCCCGGCTCAGTACCGCGCCGGGACGTACATCTCCGGCGGCACCGGGTGACGCTCGTAGTCGGCGTGGCGCACGCGGTCGGGGAGGTGGACCGCCGGGTGCTCGACGGCGCCGTAGGGAACCTGCGTCAGCAGGTGGCTGATGCAGTTCAGGCGCGCCCGCTTCTTGTCCACCGCCTCGACCACCCACCACGGCGCCTCGGGGATGTGGGTGCGCTCCAGCATGGTCTCCTTCGCCCGCGTGTAGTCCTCCCAGCGGGCGCGGGACTGGACGTCCATCGGGCTGAGCTTCCACTGCTTCAGCGGATCCCGGATCCGCATCTGGAAGCGGAATTCCTGCTCCTCGTCGGTGATCGAGAACCAGTACTTCACCAGCCGGATGCCGGAGCGGACCAGCATGCGCTCGAATTCCGGCACCGAGCGGAAGAACTCCTCGTACTCGTCATCGGTGCAGAAGCCCATCACCCGCTCGACGCCGGCCCGGTTGTACCAGGAGCGGTCGAACAGGACGATCTCGCCGCCGGCCGGCAGGTGGGCGACGTAGCGCTGGAAGTACCACTGGGTGCGCTCGCGCTCGCTGGGCGCCGGCAGCGCCGCGATCCGGCAGATGCGCGGGTTCAGCCGCTGGGTGATGCGCTTGATCACGCCGCCCTTGCCGGCGGCGTCGCGGCCCTCGAACAGCACCACGACGCGCTCGTTGTGGTGCTTCACGTAATCCTGCAGGCGCACGAGTTCCTGCTGGAGCCGCAGCAACTCGCGGAAGTAGAGGTTGCGCGGCAGGCTGGGCGCGCGGGTCGGCGGCCGGATGCCCTCGGACAGGCGCTCGAGGTAATCCTCTTCCAGCTCGAGCTCCACTTCCTCGTCGAGGCTGTCCGCCACGTCCTCGCGCACGGCCTCGATCTGGGCGGCCTTGAGATCGTCTTCCATCGGGTCCCTCCGTCGATCCCACACCGGGTGGGATTCACCTGTTCTGCGACCGGTCTGTGACAGGCCGCCCCCGGCGGCCCGTCCCCGGCCGGGCGGCTCAGCGCGGGCCGGCGAGGTAGTCGTGCACCACCTCGCCGAGACCGAGCGTCAGGTCGGCCACGAGGTGCGTGCCCTTGATCACCTCGCGCACCGGCAGCCGCGCCACGTCGGCGAGCACGTGCCAGGCGAGGTCGAGGGCGGCCGGGCTGGTCCAGGCGCCCTTCAGGACGATGTCCTCCAGGTGGTAGCGCACGAGCTCGCAGATCCGCGGCGTGCCGTCCACGTGGGGGATCACCTTCAGGACGAAGTTCGCCTCGCGCAGGGACCGCTCCAGGGGCGCGTGGTCGATGACCTGGTGCTTGTAGCCCATCGTGCCGGTGGCGCAGATGACCGAGCCGTAGTTCAGCCGCCCGACGATGACGTCGCCCTCGTGCACGATCTCGGGCTTCGCCAGCTTCTTGGGGAAGCCCCAGATCTCGCGCCCGCCCGCGATCGGCGCGTCGTCGTCGAGGTACATCGCGTGGACGTAGGAGCCCGGCTGCCCGTCGAACCGCACCGGGATGACCTGGCCGCTCTCCGTGTAGTCGCCGAAGCCGGTCGAATCGGCCATGCGGATGAACTCGTAATTGACGATCGGTTCCATCACCTCGAGGGGCTCGGGCACCACCTCCCGCAGCGCCTCCAGGTCCGTGAGGTACTGAATGATCAGGTATTCGCGGTTGTAGAAGCGGTAGGGCGGCCGCGGGAAGGCCGGGTTGGTGACGGGCATCGCGAAGGCGGTGCGACGGACATCTTCGATCTTCATCGCGGGTTCTCCGGGAGCGGCCGGGATTCCGGGTGCGGCCTGCCGGAACGGGACGCGGGGAGCGGCGGGGCATCGCCCGCGGCGGGCGCGATCGCGCCCCGAAGCCGCGGACAAGACTCGCCGCGCGCCGCCGCGACGGCCGCCGGTGCGCAGGTGAGTGCGGCACGGATCTGACGGTCGTATGACGCAGCGTCACGAAGTCACGGCCGGCGCGGTCATACGCGCGTCATCATCTTTCATCTCTGTGACGCCCGGCCACGGCGCCGCGAAACCTGGCGGAACCGTAGGATGCCTCGCCCGGGGAGACTCGATCATGGACGCGTCCACGCCTCGCCCCCGCCGCTCCTGGCTGCCGGAGGGCTGCGACCGCATCGCCCTCGTCCTCCAGGGCGGCGGCGCCCTCGGGGCCTACCAGGCGGGGGTCTACCAGGCGCTCCACGAGGCGGAGATCGAGCCGGACTGGATCTCCGGCGTGTCGATCGGCGCCGTCAACGCGGCGCTGATCGCGGGCAATCCCCGCGAGCGCCGCCTGGAGCGCCTGCGCACCTTCTGGGAGCGCATCACCGACCGGACGGTCTGGCCCTTCACGCCGGAGGGCGACGTGTTCCGCCGGCTGCGCAACGGGATGAGCGCCGCGCTGACCATGACGCTCGGCCAGCCGGGCTTCTTCGCGCCGCGCCGGACCAATCCTTGGGCGGCGCCGGCCGGCGCCTCGGACGCGACGAGCTACTACACGACCGATGCGCTGGCCGAGACCCTGCGGGACCTCGTCGATTTCGACCTGATCAACGCGCAGCGGATGCGCTTCTCGGTCGGGGCCGTGAACGTGCTCACGGGCAACTTCGTCTTCTTCGACAACGCGCAGGAGAGCATCGCGCCCACCCACGTCATGGCGAGCGGCGCGCTGCCCCCGGCCCTGCCGATGGTCAAGATCGGGACCGACTACTTCTGGGACGGCGGCATCGTCTCCAACACGCCGCTCCAGCACCTGCTCGACGAGGACAGCTCCCTCAACACGCTGGTCTTCCAGGTCGACCTGTTCAGCGCCCGCGGGGTGATGCCGCGCACCATCCAGGACGTCATGTCCCGGCAGAAGGACATCACCTACTCGTCGCGCACGCGCTACAACACCGACGTCTACCGCCGCCTGCACAAGTGGAAGACGATCGCGTACGAGGCCCTGGCCCGGGTGCCCGACGAGAACCTGTCCGAGGCGGACCGGGCGCTGCGCGACTCGCTCGGCCGTCAGCCGGAGATCACGATCTTCCAACTGATCTACCAGCAGAAGGCCTATGAGGGCCACGCCAAGGACTACGAGTTCTCCGGCACCTCCATGCGCGAGCACTGGACGAGCGGCTACGAGGACACCAAGCGCACGCTCAAGCGCGGCGATTGGATGCGCCTGCGCCAGAGCGGCGCCGGCGGCATCGTGGTGCACGACGTGCACCGGCAGGATCAGGACGCGTAGAGCGCGTCCGGTCCTCGCGGCCCGCGAGGGCTACGCGCGCAGCGCCCTGCGGTAGGCGGCGGGCGACAGGCCGACGATGCGCGCGAACACTTTCCGGAAGGCGCCCGGATCCGCGTAGCCGACCTCCCACGCCACCTGGTCCGCCGAGAGGGTGCCGGACCGGAGCAGGTCGCAGGCCCGGTCCACGCGCAGCCTCCGGCAATACTCGGCGGCGGTCACGCCCGTCGCCCGCCGGAACCGCCGCAGGAAGGTGCGCTCCTCCAGGCCGGAGCGCGCCACCAGGGCCGCGAGGGCGACCTCCCTCGCCTGTGTCGCGTCGAGCCATTGCTGGACCCGGAGGACCGCCGCGTCGCCGTGAGTCGGCGGAGCGGCGGCACCGCGGCCCGGGACGGCCGCCTCGAAAGCGCGGGCGGTGGCGATCATCACCGGGGGGCCGAGGAAGCGGTCGATCAGCCGCAGGGCGAGGTCGCTCCAGGCCATCGCCCCGCCCACCGTGATGATGTCGCCGTCCTCGACGATCGGGCAGGCGGCGTCGACGCGCGCCTCGGGACAGCGGCTCCGGAACTCGGCCTCGTAGCTGGGATGGGCCGCCACCCTTCGCCCGGCGAGCAGACCCGTCTCCCCGAGCAGGAAGACACCCTTGCAGATCGCGCCGAGCGCGGTGCCCGCGCGGTGCCGCTCGCACAGCCACGCGGCGTAGGCGCGGGTCTCCGCCGCGGGGCCCGGCGCCTCGGGGGCGGGCGGCAGCACGAGCAGGGCGGGCGCGCCCGCCGAGCCTGGCGCCGTGTCGAACACGCGCCGCGGCGCCCCCGCCTCGCAGCGCCAGTGGCTGACGCGCAGCCCGGTGTGCGGCCTTCGGGTGCCGCCGCATCGGGGCAGGCCGTCCGCGAAGGTCAGGACGTCCGTCATCCCGAGCACGGCGGCCATCTGGACCCCGGGATAGACGACGAGGCCGATCTCCACCGCGCGGTCGGGTCCCATGGCGGTCGCGCCCCTGCTTTTGTCGGTCCTGCCCCTCCTAGCCCGGATGGAACGGCGGCATCCAGGGACAGTCTCCACACAACCGGGGCCGGCCCAATGACCAAGCGTGCCATGACCAAGCGTGCCATCCTCGTCGTCGACCTCCAGAACGAGTACCTGCCCGACGGCAAGCTGCCCCTCGTCGGCATTGCGGAGGCGGTTTCCGGTGCGGCCGCTCTGATCGCGGACGCCCGCGCCAGCGGCCACCCGGTCATCCACGTGCGCCACGAGAACCCTGCCGGTGCACCGGTCTTCGCCGCGGGCACGGCGGGCGTGGGCATCATTCCCGCAATCCGCCCCCAGGAGGGCGAGGCGGTGGTCGTGAAGCACTTCCCGAACGCGTTTCGCGAGACGGGACTGCAGGCGCTCCTCGATGCCGGCGGGATCGAGGAGGTCGTGATCGTGGGGGCGATGAGCCACATGTGCATCGACGCGACCGCGCGGGCCGCGGCGGATCTCGGTTATGCCACGCTGGTCGCGCACGACGCCTGCGCGACGCGCGACATCGCATTCGGCAGCCGGACGGTCGCGGCCGCCGATGTCCACGCCGCCTTCATGGCGGCCCTCGGGCTCGCTTATGGGAGGGTCGTCCCTGTTCGCGACATCCTGGCGGCGGGGTCCGCCGACCGGCCGGATCACGACGCGGGATGATCCGCTCTCAACCCGGCTCCGGGCGGTGCACGGGGCCGCGCCGATGCGCGGCCCCAAATCCCGTTAGCCGAGGGCGGCGCCCCACTTCGCCGGGTCGGGCGTCTTCGTCTTGTAGACGTGGCCCGCCAGATCGACGTGCAGCTCGGTCACGGCGTCGCCGTCCCGGCGCGCCAGGATCTCGACGTGCTTGGGCTTGCGGCGGGGCTCGCCCGCCTGCGTCCAGCCGGCGGACGCCACAGCCGCCAGGATGGCGCCCATGTCGGCCGGGCGGTCGGGCCTGCCGTCCGCGGGGGCGTGGTGCGGCTTCTTGTGGTGGATGAGCACCGGCTCGCGTCCCTCGGCGGCGATCCGGGTGACCTTGATCTCCGAGGGGCGGCGTTCGCCCTCGAGGCTCACCGGAAGCCCGGCCGCGAGCGGGAAGGCCTCCGCCCCTTTGGGGCCGAGATCGGCGAGATGCAACGCGCCCTCCGCCTCCAGGGTGAAGCGGTGCGCAAAGACGTGACGGATGATGCCCGAGAGGGCGACGGTGTCGTGGTGCGGCATGATCTTCTCCGTAGAGCGCCCAACCGCAGGCGCAGGACCGGAGATGGGCCGGCGCGGCCCGCCATTCAAGGCGTCATCTGCGTCATGGCGCGATGAGAGCTGGCCGCTGACGCAGACGTGATCGGGGCCGTCATCCGTTCATCCGCCACACCGCCGCGTTGACCGCCGTCGCGAAAGCCACCCAGCCCGCGTAGGGCACCAGCAGCAGCGCGGCGGCGCGGTCGAGCGGCCAGGCGAGGCGGATCGTCCAGAGGATCATCACGAGGAGCGCCGCGATCACCACGAGGCCGCCGAAGAGCGCGTGGGCGGCGAAGAAGACCGGGGTCCAGAGGCCGTTGAGCACCAATTGCAGCAGGAAGGCCGCGAGGGCGAGCGCCCGGGTGCGGCGCAGGCCCGCGCTCGCCGGGGCCGTCCCGAGGAGGCGCCAGCCCGCCACCGCGATCATCGCGTAGAGGACCGACCACGCCACCGGAAACAGCCAGTTCGGCGGCGTGAAGCTCGGCTTGGCGAGGCCCGCGTACCAGGTCGGGATCTCGGGCGTGGTGAAGAGCGGGCCGGTGGCTGCCGCCGCCAGCACCGGCAGCACGGCCAGCGCCAGGCGGGCGGCGGGCGAGGGGGTGGAAAGGCGGGGGGCGACGCTCGTCATGGGTGTCTTCCGGTGGTTGTCCCTGACTTGCGCTGCGGCCCCCGTTCTGCAAGGGCGAAGCGGTGCCGCAGGAGACGCTCATGAGCGATGACACCCCGCCCGCCTGGTCGAAGCGCAGCCTCGCCGCGCAGGCGATGGGCCACGTCGACCCGCTGACGAAGGCGGTGGTGCCGCCGATCCACCTCGCCACGACCTACATCCGCGATCCCGACAACCAGTACAGTTCAGGCTACTGCTACGGGCGCCCGGACAACGCCACGGTCCGGGAGGCGGAGGCCGTGCTCGCGATGCTGGAGGAGGCGCCGGCCGGCGCCCTGCTGTTCGGCTCCGGCATGGCGGCCGCCACGGCGGTGTTCGGGGCCCTCGATCCCGGCGACCACGTGGTGGCGCCCACCGTGATGTACTGGGCCCTGCGGCGCTGGCTCGCCCAGGAGGCGACGCGCTGGGGCATCCGGGTCGAATTCGTCGCCACCGACGACCTCGACGCCCTGCGGGCGGCGGTCGTGCCGGGGCGGACCAAGCTCGTCTGGCTGGAGACGCCGTCGAACCCCCTCTGGACGATCACCGACATCGCCGGGGCGGCCGAGATCGCCCACACGGCGGGCGCCCGGCTCGCGGTGGATTCGACGGCCGCCTCGCCGGTGGTCACCCGGCCGCTGACGCTCGGGGCCGACGTGGTGATGCACTCGGCCACCAAGGTGCTGAACGGCCACTCGGACGTGATCGCGGGCGTCCTCGCCGGCGCGCGCGACGACGCATTCTGGGCGCGGATCCGGAGCGTGCGGGCGAGCCAGGGGGCGATCCTCGGCCCCTTCGAGGCCTTCCTGCTGCTGCGGGGCCTGCGCACGCTCCACCTGCGCATCGCCGCGCAGATGACGGGCGCCGCCCTCCTGGCGGAGCGTTTCGCGGCCCACCCGCTCGTCGCGGCCGTGCTCTATCCGGGCCTCCCCTCCCATCCGGGCCACGCGCTCGCCGCCCGGCAGATGGAGGGCGGGTTCGGCACCATGCTGTCGATCCGGGTGAGGGACGGCGAGGCCGCGGCCATCGGCACCGCGGCCCGGGTGGCGTTGTGGAAGCGGGCGACCTCGCTCGGCGGCGTCGAGAGCCTGATCGAGCACCGCGCCTCCGTGGAGGGGCCGGGCACCCCCTGCCCGTCCGACCTGCTGCGCCTCTCGGTGGGCATCGAGGATCCGCGGGACCTGTTCGACGACCTCGATGCGGCCCTGCGCGGAGCGCAGGCGTGACGGCGCGCGTCACCTCATGGTGAAGAGAGGGTGAAGACCGGTCGCCGCGCTCGCGCGTCGAACCGAATCGCCCGCGGCGCGTTCCCTGCAAAGCTCGCTCTGCCGGGGAAAAGCCATGCCCGTCGCCCTGCCCCTCGCGCTCCTCGGGGCGCACCTCGTCCTCACCGCCGCGGCCGACGGGCCGCCGCGGCTCGACGTCGAGGCCACCTGCAACTCGCCGGGCCGCGCCTCGGTCTCCACGGAGAACGGCGCGGATGGTTGCCTGCGCTCCGAGCGCGCGGCGGGCGACGACCTGCGCAAGCGCTGGCGCGACTTTTCGGCCAATTCCAAGCGGCAATGCTCGAAGCAGTCGCAGGCCGGGGGTTTCCCGAGCTACGTCGAGATGCTGACCTGCCTCGAACTCGCCAGCGGCAACGTGCCGGCCCGCGGGCCGGAGAACGGGGCGACGGCCGGCCAGGGCGGGGTCGGCCCCGCCACCACCGGCAGCACCCGCAGCAACGCGCGGAGCGAGCGGGGCACCGCCCTCACGGACGAACCCGCGCCGAGCCAGCGCACCGATCCGCTCAAGGTGCTGGGCAAGCCCGCCCGCTGACGCGGCTCAGGACCGCGCGGAGGCCGCCACCTCGACGGCGTGACGCCGCGCCGGCTCGGCCTGCGCCTCCGGCCCCTCCACCTCCAACCCCGCTCGAGCCAGCGCGAGGTCGCGCAGCTCGGGCGCCTGGTCGGTGTCGTCGACGGTGAGGAACAGGCCGCGCTCCCGTGCCCGCGCCCCGAGATCGGCGCGGCTCGTCAGCACGCTCAGGGCCGGGCTGAGCAGCAGGCTCGCGGCGACCGGCCCCATCCAGACCGCCAGCCAGGGATCGCCCGCATAGGCCAGCACCGCGGCCAGGATCCCTCCGGCGACGAGCGCGTCGGCCTGGAGCCGGCCGGCCTCGCGCCAGGGCACCTGCCGGTCGTCCCGCACCTGCGTCTCCCAGCGCACCACGCGCCCCGCGAAGGTGGTGACGACGGCGCCCGCGTTGAACAGGGTCAGCACCGGCCAGAGCAGGATCCACAGGCCCTGCTCCAGGGCGGCGCTCGCCAGCAGGCGGGCGGTGCCGCCGAAGGCGCGGCGGCTCTCGCGGCGCGCGAGGACGTGGCCGAGGCTGAGGAGCTTCGGCGCCGCCAGGATCGTCAGGGAGAGCGCCGCGAGGGCGCCCGCCGCCGGGCCCTCCCCGGTGAGCCCGTAGGCGAGGAGGCCGAGATCGCCCTCCGCCACCGCCCGCGCGGTGCCGAGCGCCAGGAAGGCGACCCAGAGCGGCGCCGCCAGGTAGGACAAGATCCCGACGATCAGGTGCCAGCGGCTGCCGGCTGTCAGACCCGGCAGGCGCACGAGGCCGAGATGCTGCAGGTTGCCCTGGCACCAGCGCCGTTCCCGGCCGAGCAGGTCGATGAGGTTGGTGGGCATCTCCTCCCAGGTGCCGCCCTCCTCCGGGAGCAGCCGGAGGTCCCAGCCCGCCCGGCGGAACAGCGCCCCCTCCACCGTGTCGTGGCAGAGGATCTCGCCGCCGAGCGGCGGCCGGCCGGGCAGGACCGGCAGGTCGGCGCTCTCCGCGAAGGCCCGCAGGCGCAGGATGGCGTTGTGCCCCCAGTAGCTGCCGTCCGGGCCCTGCCACGTGTCGAGGGCTCGGATCGAGAGCGGCGCGTAGAGGCGCACGGCGAATTGCTGGATCCGGGCGAACAGGGTGTCGCGCCCGGCCGCGTAGCTGACGGTCTGGATCAGCCCGACCCGCGGATGCGCCTCCATCAGCCGGATCAGCCGGCGGATGGTGGTGCCGGCCATCAGGCTGTCGGCGTCGAGCACCACCATGAAGTCGTAGGCGGTGCCGTGGCTGCGGCAGAACTCCGCGATGTTGCCGGCCTTGCGGCCGGTATTCTCCGTCCGGCGGCGGTAGCGCAGCCCCGGGAGGCCGGGCCCCGCCCTCTCGCGCCACGCCTGCGTGCGGGCCAGTTCCGACTCCTCGGCGGCCACGATGGCGGGATCGCGGGTGTCGCTGAGCACGAAGACGTCGATGTCGTCGCCGCCCCCGGCCCGGGCGAGGGACCGGGCCATGACCCGGATGGCCGCGAAGACGGCGCCGGGGTCCTCCGCGTGGATCGCGACCGCCAGCGCGGTGCGGCTGCGGCCCGACGGGCGGGTCGCGACGGTCCCGGCCTCCCGCTCGACGGCGGACATCACCCGCTCGCCGAGGACGGCCCCCACGGCCCCGTAGGCGTATTGCCACGCCAGGTAGGCCTGCCACGTCATCACGAGGCAGAACAGCGCCAGCACGGCGCCCTCGAGGAGCGTGTCCGGCAGGCCGGTCGCCGCGACCGCGAGGGCCGCGACGGCGGCCGCGGTCGCCGCGGTCGGCAGCGCGAGGGCGAGGCGGCGCGGGAGAAGGCCCGCGTCGGACGAGGAGAGCAGCGGCATGAAGGGCTCGAACGGAGGGAGCGGCTGTCGCGCATCTAGAGGCTGGTACGGGCCGTCGACAGGGGGGCGTGCGGTCCAGGGTGGGGCTGGCCGCGACGCCATCCGCGGCGTCGGCCGGCAGGAACAAGGCACCGATCCTCGCCCCTGCCGCCCTCCCGGCGGGCTGGCCGTCCCTGACGCGACACCACACCTGTCGACGGTCCATCACAGCCTCTACGGCCTTCGGCCTGAATGACGCCGGAACGATGACGGCCGTCCTCGACACGGGCCGCGTCCCCTGGCTATTCGGCTCCCTGAGTCACGGCCCCCAGGAGCGCCGCCCGTGTCGGACACGATCTTCGCCCCGGCCTCCGGGTTCGGCCGCGCCGCCGTCGCGGTCATCCGGATCAGCGGGCCGGGCGCCGCCGCGCTCCTGTCGGACCTCACCGGCGGCCCCCCTCCCCCGCCGCGCCGGCTCACCCTGCGCAGCCTGCGGGACCCCGAGAGCGGCGAGATCCTCGACCGCGCCCTGGTGGCCTGGATGCCGGGACCGGCGAGCTTCACCGGCGAGGACAGCGTCGAACTCCACCTCCACGGGGGCGTCGCGGTCCGGGCCGCCCTCCTCCGGGTGCTCGCCCGCCGGCCCGGCCTCGTCGCCGCCGAGCCCGGCGCCTTCACGCGCCGGGCCTTCCTCAACGGGCGGATGGACCTGACCGCCGTCGAGGGCCTCGCCGACCTCATCGACGCGGAGACGGAGGCGCAGCGGCGCCAGGCCCTCCGCCTCCTCGACGGGGCGCTCGGCCGGCTGGTCGAGGACTGGCGGGGGCGGCTCCTCGACCTGCTGGCGATGACCGAGGCGGCACTCGATTTCTCCGACGAGGGCGACGTGGACGAGGCCGCGCTCTCGGCGGCGGGGCTGCGGGCCGCGGCGGAGGTGCGCGACGCGATCTCGGCCGCACTGGCCGATGGCCGCCGCGGGGAGCGGCTGCGGGAGGGGTTCACCGTGGTCCTGGCCGGGCCGCCCAATGCCGGGAAATCGACCCTCCTCAATTCCCTCGCCCGGCGCGATGTGGCGATCGTCTCGGACATCCCCGGGACCACCCGGGACGCGATCGAGGTGCGCTGCGACCTCGGCGGATTGCCCGTCCTGCTCGTCGACACGGCCGGCCTGCGCGAGGCGGGCGACGCGATCGAGCGGCAGGGCATCGCGCGCAGTCGGGCGCGCATGCGCGAGGCCGACCTGGTGCTCTGGCTGGTCCCCGCCGACGGTCCGATCGCGCCCGCTCCCAAGGGCGCCCTCCCGGTCCTCACCAAGGCGGATCTGGTTGCCGGATCCGGCGGCGAGGCCCTCGCGGTCTCGGCCCTGACCGGGGCCGGCCTCGACCGGCTCCTCGATGCGATCGAGGCGGCGGCCCAAGAGCGGCTCGGGCGCGGCGACGCCGTGGTGACGCGCGAACGCCAGCGGGCCGCCCTGGAACGCTGCGCCGCGCATCTCGACCGCGTCGCCGCGTCCGACGCCGGAGCCCCGCCGGAACTGGTCGCCGAGGATCTGCGACTCGCGGTCCGTGCCCTTGGGGAAGTGGCCGGCCGCGTCGGCGTGGAGGAGATGCTGGATCGACTCTTCTCCAGCTTCTGCATCGGCAAATGACCGGTGGAGTGCCGCGCGACGCGGGTTCGCGCGCCTGTTTCACGTGAAACACCGGGGCGCGGCAGTTCGGCGTTGACGGCGCGGCCGCTCCGGATCACATCACCCGCATGCAGAGTCTCGACCGCTTCGACGTCATCGTCGTGGGCGGCGGTCACGCCGGTGCCGAGGCGGCGGCGGCGGCCGCGCGCACGGGCGCCCGCACCGCCCTCGTCACCCATCGCCGCGCGACGCTGGGCGCGATGTCCTGCAACCCAGCCATCGGCGGCCTCGGCAAGGGCCACCTCGTGCGCGAGGTCGATGCCCTCGACGGGCTGATGGGCCGGGCCGCGGACCGGTCCGGCATCCAGTTCCGCCTCCTCAACCGCCGCAAGGGACCGGCGGTGCGCGGCCCGCGCACCCAGGCGGACCGTAAGCTCTACGCGCGGGCGGTCCGGGAGGCGCTCGAAGCGACCGACGGCCTGACGATCATCGAGGGCGAGGCCGATGACCTGGCGGTCGAGGCCGGGCGTGTCACGGGACTGGTCCTGGCCGACGGGCGCGCCCTCTCCTGCGCGGCGATCGTGCTCACCACCGGCACCTTCCTGCGCGGCCTGATCCATATCGGCGAGCGGACCATGCCGGCGGGGCGCGTGGGCGAGGCCCCTTCCCTCGGTCTCGCCGCCACCCTGGCGCGGCACGGCTTCCGCCTCGGGCGGCTGAAGACGGGGACGCCGGCGCGCCTCGACGGCCGCACCATCGACTGGGCCGGGATCGCGCTCCAGGAGGCGGACGAGGACCCGGTCCCGTTCTCGACCCTGACCGAGCGGATCACCGCGCCGCAGATCGCCTGCGGGGTGACGCGCACCACCGGGGCGGTGCACGACCTCATCCGCGCCAGCCTGCACCGCTCGCCGATGTATTCCGGCGGCATCACCAGCCGCGGCCCGCGCTACTGCCCCTCCATCGAGGACAAGGTGGTGCGCTTCGGCGACCGCGACGGGCACCAGATCTTCCTCGAACCCGAGGGGCTCGACGACCCGACCGTGTATCCGAACGGAATCTCGACCGCCCTCCCCGAGGAGGTCCAGCGCGCGATGCTGCGCCTGATCCCGGGCTGCGCGCGGGCCGTGATGCTGCGGCCGGGCTACGCCATCGAGTACGATTACGTCGACCCCCGCGAGCTCGACGCCACCCTGCAGACCCGCCGGATCGCCGGTCTGTTCCTCGCCGGACAGATCAACGGCACCACCGGCTACGAGGAGGCGGCCGGCCAGGGCATCGTCGCCGGGCTCAACGCGGCGCTCCTCGCGGGCGGGGCGGCCCTCGCCGTCTTCGACCGGGCGGAGTCCTATCTCGGCGTGATGATCGACGACCTCGTCACCCACGGGGTGAGCGAGCCCTACCGGATGTTCACCTCGCGCTCCGAGTACCGGCTCAGCCTGCGCGTCGACAATGCCGACGAGCGCCTGACCGCCCGCGGCATCGCGCTCGGCTGCGTCGGTGCCGTGCGAGCCCGTCATGACGCGGCGAGCCGCGACGCCCTGGCGGCGGCGCGCGCCCGGCTCGACGCCCTCAGCCTCACCCCGACCGAGGCGGCCCGCCACGGTCTCAGCCTCAACCGGGATGGGATCCGGCGCACGGCCTTCCAGCTCCTCTCCTATCCGGAGATCACCTGGGAGCGCCTCGCGGCGATCTGGCCCGACCTCGCGGCTCTCCCGCGGGCGGCGGCCGAGCGCTTGCGCACCGACGCGACCTACGCCGTCTATCTCGACCGCCAGCAGGACGACATCGCGGCCTTTCGGCGCGACGAGGCGATCCGGCTGCCCGACAGCCTCGATTACGGGCGCATCGCCGGCCTGTCCAACGAGCTGCGCCTCAAGCTGGACCATGTCCGGCCGCACACGCTCGGGCAGGCGGCGCGGATCGAGGGCGTGACGCCCGCCGCCCTGACGCTGCTCGCTGCGCACGCCAAGCGGGCGCCCTCCCCGTCCGCCCCGCGATGAGCCCGCGTGACCGCGACGCCGTCCTGGCCGCCGCCGGTGTTTCACGTGAAACAGCGGCGGCCCTCGACCTCTACGTCGCCCAACTCGCCAAGTGGCAGACGATCAAGAACCTGGTCGGGCCCTCCACCCTGCCCGAGGTCTGGACACGCCACGTGGCGGATTCGCTGCAGCTCCTCGACGCGGCGCCGGAGGCGGGGCGCTGGCTGGACCTCGGCAGCGGCGCGGGAATTCCCGGCCTGATCCTGGCGATCGCCGGCCGCGAGCGGCGGCCGGACATGCAGGTCGACCTCGTGGAGAGCAACGCCCGCAAGGGCGCCTTCCTGCAGGAGACGGCCCGGCTGACCGGCGCGCCCGCCCGCATCCACGTCGCGCGAATCGAGGCGGTGATCGAGCGCTTCACCGGCGTCGAGATCGTCTGCGCCCGCGCCCTCGCCCCCCTGCCCCAGCTCCTCGCCTGGACCGCCCCCTTGTTGAAAACCGGCACCATCGGGCTGTTTCCGAAGGGGCGGGAAGCCCTCACCGAATTGACCGCCGCGCG
The DNA here is from genome assembly GCF_054052225.1 of Methylobacterium sp. JK268. NCBI lineage: Bacteria > Pseudomonadati > Pseudomonadota > Alphaproteobacteria > Hyphomicrobiales > Methylobacteriaceae > Methylobacterium > Methylobacterium sp. JK268. The sequence continues at coordinate 109,129 of NZ_JBSVZN010000005.1, forward strand.
CGAAACATGGACAGTCACCGCGGACGTGATCCCGAGCCGGACCGATTCCTCCGCGGCGATCGTCCGCATCTCCAGCTTGAGCGGCCCGCTTCCATGACCATGGAACCCCCTGAAGCGAAGGCGGCCCGGCGCCCCCTCCGTGTCATCGCGCTCGCCAACCAGAAGGGCGGCGTCGGCAAGACCACGACGGCGATCAACCTCGGCACCGCCCTGGCGGCGATCGGCGAGAAGGTCCTGATCCTCGATCTCGACCCGCAGGGCAACGCCTCGACGGGGCTCGGCATCGACCGGCGCCAGCGCCGGCTCTCCACCTACGACGTGCTCGCCGGCGAGGCGGCCCTGGCCGACGCGGTGCTGGCCACGGCCGTTCCGCGCCTCGCCATCGCGCCCTCGACCATGGACCTGCTCGGCCTGGAGATGGAGATGGCGACGGCGCAGGACCGCGCCCAGCGCCTGCGCCGCGTCCTGGAGCCGATCACGCGCGCCGACCTGCCGGAGGACGAGCGCTTCACCTACGTGCTGATCGACTGCCCGCCCTCCCTTAACCTGCTCACCCTCAACGCCCTGGCCGCCGCCGACGCGGTGCTGGTTCCGCTGCAATGCGAGTTCTTCGCCCTGGAGGGGCTGAGCCAGCTCCTGCGCACCGTCGAACAGGTCAAGGGCGCGCTGAACCCGCGGCTCACCATTCAGGGCATCGTCCTGACGATGTTCGACCCGCGCAACAATCTCTCGGCTCAGGTCGTGGCGGATGTGCGCGCCTTCATGGGCGACAAGGTCTACGAGACGATGATCCCGCGCAATGTGCGCGTCTCCGAGGCGCCGTCGCACGGCAAGCCGGTGCTGCTCTACGACCTGAAATGCGCCGGGTCGCAGGCCTATCTGCGGCTCGCCTCCGAGATCATCCAGCGCGAAGGGCGCCTGCCCGCCGCCGCGTGACGGCCGGGCGATCACACACGAAGGTAGGATCATGGCGGAAGAGGTGGCCCGCCCGCGGCTCGGACGCGGGCTCGCGGCGCTGATCGGCGATGTCGGCGAGGACGCGCCCGCGGCGCCGGCGGAGCGGCGCGGGCAGCGGCGGGTGCCGATCGAGTTCCTCCGGCCGAATCCCCGCAACCCGCGCCGGCACTTCGCCGAGACCGAGCTGGAGGAGCTCGCGGCCTCGATCCGCACCCGCGGCGTCATCCAGCCGATCGTCGCGCGCGCCGTTCCCCGGGTGCCCGACACGTTCGAGATCGTGGCCGGCGAGCGGCGCTGGCGGGCGGCGCAGCGGGCGGGCCTCCACGACGTGCCGGTCGTGGTGGTCGAGATCGACGACCGCACCTCCCTCGAATACGCGATCCTGGAGAACGTCCAGCGCGCCGACCTCAACGCCATCGAGGAGGCCGCCGGCTACGAGCGCCTGATGAGCGAGTTCGGCTACAGCCAGACCGAGCTGGCCGAGATCATCGGCAAGAGCCGCAGCCACCTCGCCAACACCCTGCGCCTGCTCAACCTGCCGCCCTCCGTGCGGGATCAGGTCGTGGCGGGCGCGATCACGGCGGGGCATGCCCGCGCGCTGCTCTCCGTGAAGGACCCGGACGCCGTGGCCCGCCGCGTCGTGGCCGAGGGGCTGACGGTGCGGGACGTCGAGGCCCTGGCCGCGGCGGAACAGCCCGCCGCGGCCGGGCCGCGCCCCGGGCGCCCGCGCAAGCCGGCGCCGGAGAAGGACGCGGACACCCGCGCGCTGGAGCGCCGCCTGGAGGACGCCCTCGGCGTGGCAGTGTCGATCGAGCACCGGGGCGGCGGGGGCGAGCTGCGCCTGCGCTACGCGAGCCTGGAGCAGCTCGACGGGCTCTGCCGGCGGCTGGAAGGGTAGGGGCGCAGCCGGATCCGCGGATCGGTGGGGCTGCCCCCAAGCGATCCGCGACCGATCGCGCGCCCGCGCCCGGTCAGCCCCGGCGGCCGGCCTCCAGGGCGAGCCGCAGCAGCAGATCGCTGGCGACCGCGTGCGCGAAATCCGCGTCAGCCCGACGACAGGCGAGCACCGTCGCCTGCAGGCGGGTCGCCGCCCGGCGCAGTCCGTCCGGCGACCAGCGCGCGAGCTGCCTCTCCACGACCTTCTGCCGCCGGAAATGCAGGCCCCGCCAATTCGCCACGATCTGGGCCGGCGGTGCGCCCGGATTGTCCAGCTGAACCGCCAGCAGGGCGAGGCCGTGGCGCAGGGCGGCCGCCAGCATGACCGAGGCATCCATGCCCTCGACCTGGAAGCGGCGATAGGTCCGCTCGGTCTCGCCCGCCTGGCCCGCGAAGGCCGCGTCGATCAGCGCGTTCAGGACGGAGCCCGAGACGTCGCTGGCGACCGCCTCCACGTCCTCGAGCGTGACCTCGGCCTGGCCGCGGGCGTAGAGGGCGAGCTTCTCGATCTCCCCCAGGCTGGCGCGGCGGTCGCCGCCGAGGCTCGCGGCCAGCGTCTCGCGGGCGTCCCGGGCGATGCGGAGCCCCTCGTCCCGCAGCCGGCTGTCGATCAGGTCGGCCAGCGCCCGCACGTCGTCGGGGTAGCAGGGGAGGGCGAGGGCCCGCTGCGACCGCTCGCAGAGGGCCCGCAGCGGTGCGGATTTCGCGAGGTCGCCCGCCTCGATCACCGCGAAGGACTCGGGCAGCTCGGCCTTGAGCAGAGCCTCCACGGCCGGCGCGAGGTTGCGGCTGCCCGGCCGCACCCAGACGGCACGCTTGCCGCCGAACAGCCCGATCGTGCCCGCCTCGTCCACCAGACGTCCCGGGTCGGAGGCCAGGACGTCGCCGTCGAGCTTCACCAGGGCGAAGGGATCGGTCGGGTCCGTCACCGCCTGCTCGGCGAGACGGCGGGCCCGCTCCGCCACCAGTCCGGTATCGGGGCCGTAGACCAGGACCACGGCGACGCGGGGATCCGGCCCCCGCCGCAGCAACCCCTCCACGTCGCCCGGACGAACCGCCGTCACGGCTGCGTGGCGAGGATCGCGGCGACTCGCGTCTTGATCTGGTCGGCGAGGAGCTTCGCGAGGCGGGTCTCCGCCTCGCGGGCGGCGCGGACGCTGGCGAAGCGCTGCACCGAGCGGTCGTAGCTGGCGAGCCCGGTCGCCGTGCCCTCGGTGAGCGTCCGCCCGCCGTCGAGGGTGAGCACCTTGTAGGTGGCGGTGCCGTAGAGCGTGGCGGACTCGGCCCGGGCCGTCACCGAGCTGACGATCGGCGTCTGGACGGTCTCGTTCACCGCCAGCGTCAGCTTGTAGCGCTTCTCCACGGTCTGGCCGGACCCGTCGAGGTCGAAGACCAATTCGCTGCGCAGGTAGTGGCCGAGCCGCTCCTGGCCCTGGGCCGTCGTCGCCGGATCGACCTGGATCGCCGCGAGCACGGTGCTGAGCGGCGCTCCGGACGCGGTCGGCCCGTAGAGGGGCCGGAAACACGCCGACAGACCGAGCGTCAGGGTTGCCGCCAGCGCCAAGCGTCGCGCCGTCCCCGCCATGCTGCGTGCCATCCGGTTCCGTCCTCCACCCGGCCTCGGGCGCCCTCGCGCTGCCGTAGCATACCGCGCTTTAAGGAAGCTCTGCGGCAGGACCGTGATCGCCGCCGCGGATCCCCGCTTTCCCCACGCCGCCCCCGCGGTCGCCGCGGTCAGGCGACCACGTTGACGATGCGCTGCGGCACCACGATGACCTTGCGCGGCGCCTTGCCGTCGAGCGCCCGCTGCACCGCCTCGAGGTCCAGCACCGCCGCCTCCACGAAGGCCGCGTCGGCCTCCCGCGGCACGGTGATGTCGGCGCGCTTGCGGCCGTTCACCTGCACGGGCAGCGTGACGCTGTTCTCGACGAGAAGCGCCGCCTCGATCTCCGGCCAGGGCTCCTCCGCCACCAGGCCGGGCTGCCCCAGCACCGCCCAGGCGGCTTCCGCCAGGTGCGGCATCATCGGGGCCAGGAGCTGGGTCAGGATGCGTCCGGTCTCCAGCAGGGCCGGGTGGCCGATCCGGGTCGTGCCGGCCAGGGCATCCTGCAGGGCGTTGGCAAGTTCGTGGATATGGGCGACGCAGCGGTTGAAGCGCAGCCGCTCGATGTCCTCGCCCACCGCCGCCAGCGCCCGGTGGGCCGCCTTGCGGAGCGCGAGGTCGGCCGCCGCGTCCCCGGCCGCCTCGGGCCGCTCGGCGATCTCGTTGATCAGGCGCCAGACCCTTTGCACGAAGCGGGAGGCGCCCTGGACGCCGTCCTCGGTCCAGATCACGTCGCGCTCGGGGGGCGAGTCGGAGAGCATGAACCAGCGGGCGGTGTCGGCCCCGTAGGACGCGATGATGTCGTCCGGGTCGACCACGTTGCGCTTGGACTTCGACATCTTCTCGATGGCGCCGATGGTGATCGGCTCCGAGGTTTTCACGTGAAACGCCCGGCGCTCGCCGTCCTCCACGGCGAGGCGCACCTCAGCCGGCTGCACCCAGCCGCCGGCCGCGTCCTTGTAGGTCTCGTGCACCACCATGCCCTGGGTGAACAGGCCCGCGAAGGGCTCGTCCGCGCCGCCCCAGCCGACCTTGCGCATCGCCCGCGCGAAGAAGCGCGAGTAGAGCAGGTGCAGGATCGCGTGCTCGATGCCGCCGATATACTGGTCGACCGGCAGCCAGCGATCCGCGGCCGCGGGATCGGTCGGCGCGTCGGTGAGCCACGGCGCCGTGAACCGCGCGAAGTACCAGGACGAGTCCACGAAGGTGTCCATCGTGTCGGTCTCGCGCCGCGCCGGTGCCCCGCAGGTAGGGCAGGGGACGTTGCGCCACGCCGCGTCCCGCTCCAGCGGGTTGCCGGGCTGGTCGAAGGAGACGGTTTCCGGCAGAGTCACCGGCAGGTCCGCGACCGGCACCGGCACCACGCCGCAGGCGTCGCAGTGGATCACCGGGATCGGGCAGCCCCAGTAGCGCTGGCGCGAGATGCCCCAGTCGCGCAGGCGGAACTGCACCCGGCGCTGCGCCACGGGCGCGTCGCCGAGCCGCTCCGCTTCGAGCCGCGTCGCCACGGCCTCGAAAGCCTCCGCGGTCGTCATCCCGTCGAGGAAGCGCGAATTGATCATCCGCCCGTCGCCGTCATAGGCGGTGTCGGTGATCACGAAACCGGCCGGGTCGACACCCGGCGGGCACACGACCGGGGTGTTGCCGAGCCCGTACTTGTTGGCGAAGTCGAGGTCGCGCTGGTCGTGGGCCGGGCAGCCGAACACCGCGCCGGTGCCGTACTCCATGAGCACGAAATTCGCGACGTAGACGGGCAGCAGCCAGTCCGGGTCGAGGGGGTGGCGCACCCTCAGCCCGGTGTCGAAGCCGAGCTTCTCCGCTGTGTCGATCGCCTCCTGGGCGGTGCCCATGCGGCGGCAGGCGGCGATGAAGTCCTGCAACTCCGGCGAGCCCTCGGCGACCGCCGCCGCCAGCGGGTGATCGGCCGCGACCGCCAGGAACTTCGCCCCGAACAGGGTGTCGGGCCGGGTCGTGTAGACCGTCACGTCGGGGGAGACGCCGGCTGGCGGCGCGGCCAGGGCGAAGCGGACCTCCAGCCCCTCGGAACGGCCGATCCAGTTCTTCTGCATCAGCCGGACCTTCTCCGGCCAGCGCTCCAGCGTGTCGAGCCGGTCGCTCAGGTCCTGCGCATAGTCGGTGATCCTGAAGAACCACTGGGTGAGTTCGCGCTGCTCGACCGGGGCGCCCGAGCGCCAGCCGCGCCCGTCGATCACCTGCTCGTTCGCCAGCACGGTGTGGTCCACCGGGTCCCAGTTCACCTTGGCGGTGCGCCGCGTCACCAGCCCGGCCTTCAGGAAGTCCAGGAACATCCGCTGCTGGTGCTTGTAGTAGGACGGGTCGCAGGTCGCGACCTCGCGGCTCCAGTCCAGCGACAGGCCCATGGCCTTGAGCTGGCCCTTCATGGTCGCGATGTTGGCGTAGGTCCAGTCGCGCGGGTTGACCTTGCGCTCCATGGCGGCGTTCTCGGCCGGCAGGCCGAAGGCGTCCCAGCCCATCGGGTGGAGCACGTTGAAGCCCTTGGCTCGCTTGTAGCGCGCCACCACGTCGCCCATGGCGTAGTTGCGCACGTGGCCCATGTGGATGCGCCCCGACGGGTAGGGGAACATCTCCAGCACGTAGTAGGTCGGCCGCGGGTCGTCGTTGCGGGTCCGGAAGAGGTCGCGCTCGGCCCAGACCGCCTGCCAGTGGGGCTCGGATTCCTTCGCGTTGTAACGTTCGGCCATGGGGAGCGACTTCGTCGAGGGCCAGCGCCGGCGGAGAGGCCGGGACCGGGGAGCGATACGGGAAAGCGCCGCGCGCGCAGGCGGTTGAGCTTGCCGGGCGCGGCGCCGGCGGACTAGGACATGCTTTGCGCCCCGGGGTCAACGTGCCGGGGCGCCCGGGAGAGCGGGAATGATCGATCCGGCGGCGGTCGCGGCGAATCTGGCGGAGGTGCGGGCCGAGATCGCCCGCGCGGCGCGCGACCACGAGCGCGACCCGGCCTCCGTGGCGCTGATCGCCGTGTCGAAGACCGTGCCGGCCGAGGGCATCCTGCCGGCCCTCGACGCGGGCCAGCGACTCTTCGGCGAGAACTACGTGCAGGAGGCGAAGGCCAAGTGGCCCGCCCTGCGGGAGCGCGTCCCCGACGTCGAGCTCCACATGATCGGGCCGCTCCAGTCGAACAAGGCCCGCGAGGCGGTGGAGCTGTTCGACGTGATCCACTCCCTCGACCGGCCCTCACTCGCGGCCGCCCTCGCCCGCGAGATCGCCCGCACCGGCCGGCGCCCGCGCCTCCTCGTCCAGGTCAACACGGGCGACGAGCCGCAAAAGGGCGGCGTCGCGCCGGGCGAGGTCGACGCCTTCCTGGCCGCCTGCCGCGAGGCCCACGGCCTCGCCGTCGAGGGGCTGATGTGCATCCCGCCCGCCGAGGACCCGCCCTCGGCGCATTTCGCCCTGCTGGCGCGGATCGCGGCGCGCCACGGGCTCGCCATGCTGTCGATGGGGATGAGCGCCGACTACCCGGCGGCGATCCAGATGGGCGCGACCCATGTCCGGGTCGGCACGGCGATCTTCGGCGCGCGGCCGGCACGGGGCTGAGCCGGAGGCGGGGTCACCCGCCGGCACAGCCGGCGATCGCGCGGATGCCGCATCAATTGCCGTGAAGGAGGCGGATCTCCTCCCGGGCCTGATCAAGAAAGCGCCGACGATCGTCGTCGGTCAGGAGCGCCTGCACCTCCAGGACCTCGCGGTGGCGAACCCCGAAATCCCAGAGCGTCCCCTTCGGACCCTCGGCGGCGTGGATCTGACGCGCGCGCACGATTTCCGTCGCGGAATAGGCGTCGAGCAGCATGCGCGTCTCCCTGGTGTCGCGATGGCCGAGAGGGGAAGTGGGCTGGACCATACAGGATGTCCAGGGGGCGCGCGAGTATGGCAGCGTTACCAATATTGGTGATCGGCGCGGAAGAACTTTGTGCGCTGCAGCATGGATTGGGGCGCAACTTCTAGGGAGAGCGCGAAGGGGCCGGATGGCGGATGCCGACGGCTTGGTTGGTGGTGCAGCCCGCCCCCTCTGTCGACGGGCGGCCGAGGGCGTCCCGCACCGGATGCAACGGACCGGCCGCGCGAATCCTCGACGAGAGCGGCGGCCCCAAGGGGGGGGGGGGCCCCCCCCCCCGGGCCCGTCCCCCCCG
>NZ_JBSVZN010000006.1:0-190356 GCF_054052225.1 Methylobacterium sp. JK268
CAGATCGACCACACGCTTCTCCGAAGAAGGTGTCTTCCCCGAGGTGTCCCCCCCCCCCCCCCCCGGGGCCGGTCGCAGCGGGCTTACGGGATCGTGGACATCCACGGATCGGGCAGCAGCATGGCCTCCGCCCCGCCATGGCCGATCTGGTACTGGACGCCGCTGACGATCAGGATCGTGGCCAGGAGCAGCGCGGCGATCCAGGCGAGAACCGGCGTGACGTGGTCGGCATAGGCCCGGAACGTCTGCAGGAGCGCGCATCCGACCGTGAAGAAGGCCGCGGATGCGAGCGGCATGGCGAGCGACTCCATCTCTCTCTCCTCCGATGGTGCAGTGCGGCAAAGGTAGCGAGATTCGTGCCGCGCTGCACCATCGCGCGGCGCATGCCTGCCGCGCGGAACGATCGGGAGCCCCGTCCGGGGCCGGTCCCGGCGGGGTCGAGAAGCGCTCTATCCGCGGCGCGTCGAGGGGCGTAGCCTCCGGGGCATGAGCCGGATCGCACCTGACACCCTCCTGCACTGGTCGGAGGTCGCGGCACTGGCGTTGCTCGTGCTGGGCCTCGCGATCGCAGAAGTGATCTGACGCCGCTCTCCCGTGAGCGGTCCGGCCGTCCTCGCCCGGGGACGGCTTGGCATTGCACGGCCCAGCGGCGGGGCCGCCGGATCCTCAGTGGTGCGGCAGCCAGACGTCGAGGACCGCGCAACGCTTCTCGTCGCGCACCGCGCGGAACGCCTGGTCGAGCGCCTCGTCGACCTCCCGGGCTTTCCGGACCTGCCGGCCCCAGGCGCCGCCCGCGGCGGCCGCGATGCCCACGTAGTCGGGCGCCGGCTCGAACGAGGTGTCGAGGGTGTCGGCCCGGGCGGCGTGGCCGTCCCCGTGGACCGCCAGGGTCGAGAGCTTCGGCGATTTCCAGCCGCGGTTGTTGAACACGATCTGCACGAAAGGCGTGCCGTAGCGCCGCGCCATCCAGTGGACCGAGGAGGGGACGGTGAACAGGAAGGATCCGTCCCCGGTGAGCGCCACCACGGTCCGGTCCGGCCGCGCCAGCTTGGCGCCGATCGCCGCCCCGCCGTTCCATCCGAGCGAGCCGCCGCCGCTGGTGACGACCGCGCCCGGCCGCACCGGCGCGAGGTGGTCGAACACCGTGTGGTAGTGCGAGATCCCCTCGTTGAGGAACAGCGCGTCCTCGCCCGCCAGGGCCCGCAGCCGCGCCACAAGGTACTCGGCCGTGACCGCGCCGTCCGCCGCGGGCGCCTCCAGCGCGGCGAGCGCCTCCGCTCGCGCCGCGTGCCGGGCGGCGTAGTGGGCCGCGCGCTCGGCCACCCGCCCGGGATCGACCGGATGGGCGCGGAACCACGCGTCGAGCTGGCCGAGCGCCGTCTCCGCGTCGGCCGCGTACACGCCCTCGGCCGGGATGTGCCAGAGCGGCATCTGCATCTTGAGCGGGTCGACGTCGATGTGGACGATGCGCGCCGCCGCGGCGGGCTTCGAGACCGTCGGGATCCACGGCACGTCGCTGTCGACCACCAGGATCGCGTCGGCCTCGGCCAGGATCGGGTTCTGCCGCGGCTGATTCCACTGGTTGCCCTGGTAGAGCGGGTCGGTGTGGGGGACGTTCACGGCGTTCGGCACCGATTCGAGCACCCCCATGCCGATCCGGCGGCAGAGGGCGGTGAGGGGCGCCACCGCCCCCGGGTTGCGGCCCGCGAAGGAGGTCACGAGGAGCGGCCGGCGCGCCTGCGCCAGGAGGGCGCCGATCCGCGCCACGGCGTCCTCGCTCAGGGCGCCGGGCGCGACCGGCCGCCATGCCGCCGCCCGGTCGGGGGTGGGCGCGACCTCCTCCTCCATCACCTCGCGGGCCCCCACGAGGTAGACCGGCCCCTTGGGGTCCGAACGGGCGAACTGGAGGGCGCGGTGGACGAGGTCCTTGACGTTCGCCCCGGTGCGGATCTCGTTGTCGTACTTGACGTAGCCGCGCACCAGCCCGCGCTGGTCGTGGACGTCCTGGATCCACTGGATGAACTCGTTGCGGCTGCCCGGCTTCTCGCCGTGCTGGGTGAACGGGGAGGCGCCCGCCACGACGAGCATCGGCGCGCGGCCCTTGGCGGCGTTGTGCACGGCCCCCGCCAGCGCCTGGGTGCCGCATTCCACGTGAACGAGGACCGCCTGCGGCGCGCCGCTCGCCTGCCAGTAGCCGTGGGCGGCGCTCATCCCGACCATCTCGTTCGGACAGGTGATCACCGCGGGGACCGGGCGCCCGGCGGCCCGCGCCGCCGCGATCGCCTCGACGAGGGCCGGGTGGTCGCTGCCGAGATTGGCGAAGAGGTAGGACACCCCCGCCTCGACCAGGGCATCGAGGAGGGCGCTGCTCGTCGTGTACATGGATCGCTCCTGAGGCGGGGGCGGATCGGGCACGGTGCCGACCGCGGATGTCTCCTCTCACCGCAGGTGGGGAGAGGGCCTGCGCTGCTCCCGTCGCGTGCGAACGGGGAACCTCATCACGGCCTCGCGTCCGGGCCGCGTTCGGGGAGGGGCGGCGCCCCGGCCTCCAGGGCTCCGGCGAGCTGCCGCAGCAGACCGAGGAGGAGCGCGCGGTTCTCCGGCCCCAGCGCCGCCGCGAGCAGGGCCTCGTGCCGGGCCGCGCAGGCCGCGAGTGCGTCGCGCTTGGCCGCACCCGCCGGGGTGAGGCTGACGCGGCGGCCGCGGCGGTCGGCGGGATCCGGCTCCCGCCGGACGAAGCCGCGCCGCTCCAAGTCGACGAGGAGCGGGGTCAGGGTGCTCTTGTCCCGCGCCACCGCGGCGCTGAGCGCGGTCTGGCCGATCCCCGGATTGTCGCCGACGAGCTGCAGCAGCGCGAAATCCCCCGGCCGTAGGCCCGCATCTCCGGCAAGCCCGCTGAAGCTGCGGAAGGAGGCGGCCTGGGCGCGACGCAGGTGATAGCCGAGGGCGTTCTCCAGCCAGCCGAGCCGCAGCTCCGGCGCGGCCGCCGCCCCCCGGCGCGCCTGCCGCCCGCGCGCGGCCTTCGTCACCGCGGGTCGGGGCGCGGCGTCTTGGATGGCGGCGTCTTGGATGACGGCGTCTTGGATCACGGCGTCTTGGATCACGGCGTCTTGGAGCACCGCGTCTCGGGTCACCGCGGCTCTCCCCGCGCTGCGGGGAGGCCGGCGCTTGCGGCCGCGGCGGTGCGGTGCGCGAGCGCCGGGATGTGCCCGCGCAGGACCGCCAGCGCCGCCGCCACCCCGGCCATGGCGCCGCCCAGCAGGGTCAGGTAGGCCCCCGCGCCCCCGGCGGTGATCACCGCCGCCCCCGCGAAGGCGCTCAGGATCGCGCCGAGGCGCCCGAAGGCGAGGGCGGAGGCGGTGCCGGTCGCCCGCACGGAGGTCGGGTAGACGTGGGCGCAGACCGCGTACATCGTCGATTGCGTGGCGTTGGCGAAGAAGCCCTGCAGCCCGAGGCCGAGGATCAGCAGGTCCGCATGCGTCCGCACGTCGACCGCTTCGAGGGCGAAGGCGGTGGCCGCGCCGCCGAGGCAGCACAGGAGCAGCGGCCAGCGCGACCCGAGGCCGTTGATGGCGAGCGCGCACAGGAGGGCGCCGAAGACGCCGCCGAGATTGTACGCGGTGAGACCCGAGCCGGCCACGGCCACGCTCAATCCTTCGGCCACCAGCATGGTCGGCAGCCAGCTGAACGCGCTGTAGATCGCGAGCAGATTGAGGAAGAACGCCGCCCAGAGGGCGAGCGTGTCGCGCGCGAGGCCGGGCGCGAACAGGGCGGAGACGCCCTCGCGGGCCGCCGCGGCCCGCTCCGTCGCGTCGACGAAGACCGTGCCGGCCGGGAGCGGGCGCGCCATGCGGCCGAGCAGCCGCGCGAGTTCGGGCCATCGCGCCGGCCGGCGGGCCAGGAAGCGCGGCGTCTCGGGCAGGGCCAGCGCCAGAACCAACCCGAGCGCGACCGGGATCAGGCCGCCGAGCCAGAACAGCGCCCGCCAGCCCAGCGCCGGGATGACGCTGCCGGCGAAGAGCCCGGCCAGCATGCCCCCGAGGGGCACGCAGACGATCGTCGCGGTGACGGCGAGCGTGCGGTGGCGGGCGGGCGTGACTTCCGCCGTCACCGTGGTGGCGCTCGGCAGGGCGCCGCCGATGCCGAGGCCGGCGACGAAGCGCAGGAGGCCGATCTGCCAGAGGGTCTGGGACAGGCCGATCGCCGCGGTGGCGAGCCCGAACAGCACCACGCTGCCGATCACCGCCCAGCGCCGGCCGAAGCGGTCCGCCAGGAGGCCCGCCCCGGCGCTGCCGATGCCCATGCCGACCAGCCCGGACGCCACGACGGGGGCGAAGTCGCCGCGGCCGACGCTCCATTCCCGGATCAGCACCGGGATCGCGAAGCCGATCAACTGGCCGTCGAAGCCGTCGACCACGATCGCGAGGGCGGCGAGGATCGCCGCCGCCTTCTGGAGGCCCGCCCAGGGGCCATCGTCGAGGATTCGCCCGATATCGGCCGGCGCGGCGGGCATGGCGTCGTCTCCCGGATCTCCGCGCTCGGGACGCGGTTGAGACGCATCCTCGCAGGATCGGGGCGGCCGTCAAGTTGGTTGGGTTCCAAACGATTCGCGCGGTGCGCCGCCGGATGCGGCACCGTTTCGCACGTGGGCCGCTCCGCCGCCGGGCGAGCCGGGGCGGTCGCTCCACTTCCGGCCGGGCCGAGCCGAAACGAAGCCGCTCGCCCGCGGGTTGTGGCACTGCGAAAAGGAATGTTACTCCTCGGTCGATGACACCCGCCGGAGTATCCTCGTCCGGGTGAGGCGTATTGGTGGGCGAGACACCGGTGCATCCCGGTATCGCCGCGATCTTCGACCTTCCGCCCGCGGAGGGACGCGACAGGACACAGTCGCAATTCGTGAACGGCAGGGTGAGGACGGCTGCCGCCGCCGGGCGCCGGGCGTCCTCGACCATTCAGCGACGCGGAGGATTGGTCATGGCCATGCGCGCCTTGAAGAATGCGATTCCGCCCTCGGTGCGGCCACTCGTGCGGTCCTTGCGGCGGCGCTACGACCCGATCTGGAACCTCAATCACCGCGCCAATCAGCGGAAATTCAATCACCTGCAGGTGCAGCATCTGCGCGCCATGCTGCGGCAGCGCGCCGTCGACCTGGTGATCGACGTCGGCGCCAACGAGGGGCAATTCGGCCGCTTCCTGCGCCGGGAGGTGGGCTACACGGGGCGGATCCTGTCGTTCGAGCCCGTCTCCGCCACCTTCGCGCGCCTTGCCGAGACGGCTGCCGGCGACCCGAACTGGCAGGTGGTCAACGCCGCCGCCGGCTCCAGCCCCGGCACCCTCACCATCAACATCATGCGCGAGAGCGTCTTCAACTCGTTCCGCCGCCCGGACGATGCGAACGTCTTCTCCGACCTCAACCAAGTCGTCGGGCAGGAGGAGGTCGCCGTGCACCGGCTCGACGCCTACCTGCCGGAGAACGGCATCGCGGCCCGCTCCATCTTCCTGAAGGCCGACACCCAGGGCTTCGACCTCGAAGTCATCCGCGGGGCGGCGGGCGCGATCGGCACCGTCCAGGCTGTCCAGACGGAACTGTCCTTCATCGGGCTCTACGAGGGCATGGCGCCCTACCACGACGTTCTGGACGAACTCGGCCGGATGGGATTCGCGGTCTCGACCATGGTCCCGGTCACGCTGGTCCACCTGCAGGCCATCGAGTTCGATTGCCTGCTGGTGCGCCGCGTCCCGGGCGACACCGAGGCCTGCCGGACCTACGAGCAGTTCATCGACGAGGCGATCCACGCCTGAGGCCGTCCGGGCGATTGCCCGGCTCCCCGTCCCTCCGGTAGCGTGTGCGCAACGAACACAACCGGGAGGACGCGATGGACCAGGCCGAACTGGAACGGTCGGCGATGCGGCGGATCGCGTGGCGGCTGGTGCCGTTCCTGATCCTCGCCTACTTCGTGTCGTTCCTCGACCGCGTGAATGTCGGCTTCGCGGCCATCCAGATGAACAAGGAGTTGGGGATCACCCCGACCGTGTTCGGCTGGGGCGCGGGCATCTTCTTCCTGGGCTACTTCCTGCTGGAAGTGCCGAGCAACCTCGCCCTGGAGCGCTTCGGGGCGCGGCTGTGGATCGCCCGGATCATGGCGACCTGGGGGCTGATCTCGGCCGCCATGGCCCTCGTGCAGGGGCCGTGGTCCTTCGTCCTGATGCGCTTCCTGCTCGGCGTCGCCGAGGCGGGGTTCTTCCCGGGCGTGATCCTGTATCTCACCTATTGGTTCCCGCGGGCGTACCGGGCGCGGATCGTCGGCACCTTCATGGTGGCGATCCCGATCTCGTCCTTCCTCGGCTCGCCGATCTCGGGCGCGTTGCTCGGCGTCAGCGGATTCGGCCTCAGCGGCTGGCAGTGGCTGTTCGTCCTCGAAGGTCTGCCGGCCGTGCTGCTGGCCGCCGCGACCCTGCGGCTGCTCCCCGACCGGCCGCGCGACGCCGCCTGGCTGCCCCAGGCCGAGCGGGAGTGGCTGGAGGCGCGTCTCGCCGCGGAGGCCGTGGGCGGCCGGGGCGCCGCCTCGCCGCCCCTGTGGGAGGTGCTGCGCGATCCCCGCCTGCTCCTGTTCGCGGCCATCTATTTCGGCTCGACGATGAGCAGCTACGGCCTGACCTTCTGGACGCCCCAGATCGTCAAGAGCTACGGCCTCGGCAACCTCGAAACCGGCCTCCTGAACAGCATCCCGTACGGGGTGGCCTCGGTGGTGATGGTCCTGTGGGGGCGGCGCAGCGACCGCACCGGCGAGCGGCGCTGGCACCTCGCCATCGCCTTCCTGGTCGCGGTGGCGGGCCTCACCGGCGGCACGGTCCTGACGGGGCTCATGCCCCTCGTCGGCGCGCTCACGGTGGCGGCGACCGGCATCTACATGCTCAAGGGCCCGCTCTGGGCGCTCGCGACCGAGGAGCTGCCGCCGGCCACCGCGGCGGCCAGCATCGCGGCCATCAACGCCACCGGCAACCTCGGCGGGTTCCTCGGCCCCTACCTGATCGGCGTGATCAAGGACGCCACCGGCAGCTTCACGCTGAGCCTGCTGCCGCTGGTGCTGTTCGCGCTGCTCTCGGCGGGCCTGTCCCTCGTGCCCGGCCGCGGGCGGGCCACCGGGCCGCAGCGGGCGCAGCCCGTCAGATCGTGAGCCGCGTGCGCGGCCCGAGGCGGGCGAGGAGCCGGCGCAGGTCGGCCCGCCGCAGGGCCACGCAGCCTTCGGTCGGCAGGAAGCCCGGCCGGGCGCAGTGCAGGAAGATCGCGCTGCCCCGCCCGCGGCGGATCGGGCCGCGGTTGTAGTCGAGGTCGAGCACCAGGTCGTAGAGCCCGTCCTCCCGCCACATCCGCTCGGCGCTGACCCCGGGGGCGGGGAGGGGGATCGGCCGGTTGTAGCGCCGGTCCCGGGGATCGTCGCACCAGCCGTCGCCGGGGCGGATCGGGCGCAGGGGGAGGCCGGAGGCGGGCCGCCCCCTCAGCCGGTCGGCCCGGAAGTAGCCGCCGCGCAGCCGGAAGCTGCCGCGCGGCGAGGCGCCGTCGCCCTCGCGCTTGTCCCGAGTGCGGCCCGTCTTGCCCAACGCGCAGGGGATCTGCAGGGGGCCGGCCAGCAGCGTGCCGCGGGAGGGATCCCGCACGCTCGCGCGCAGGCGCAGCCGCGGGAGGGTGGTGCGCTTCATCGCTCCCCTTTAGGACGTTCGCGCAGCCGGCTCCAGACGGACCGCGGAGGGGCGTATGACGGACGGGGAGACGGAATCCGGCGCGGCGGCGCCCGACTGGCTCGGCTGGCTGCCGCCGCGGCTCTGCGCGGTGGACGTCGAGACGACGGGGCTCGACGCGAAGGACCGGATCGTCAGCTTCGGCGCCGTCCTCCTCGACACCGCCTCCCTGCTCGCGCCGCGCCCGCGCATCGCCTGCCACCACCTGATCTTCGACCCTGGGCGGCCGAGCCACCCGAAGGCGCAGGCCGTGCACGGCTACGACGATTGGCTCCTGCGCCACCAGGAGCCGGCGGAGCGCCACCTCGACGCGATCGCGGACCTGCTGGCCGGAGCCGACCTCATCGTCGCCCACAACGCCGCCTTCGACCTCGGCTTCCTG
This sequence comes from Methylobacterium sp. JK268, assembly GCF_054052225.1. Taxonomy (NCBI): domain Bacteria; kingdom Pseudomonadati; phylum Pseudomonadota; class Alphaproteobacteria; order Hyphomicrobiales; family Methylobacteriaceae; genus Methylobacterium; species Methylobacterium sp. JK268. The sequence goes on from NZ_JBSVZN010000006.1 coordinate 8,123, forward strand.
GCGCGGGAATTCGCGGCGGCGGGCCGGGCCCTTCCGGTGGGACGGACCTTCTGCACCATGGAGGCCTACCGGCGCCGGGGCGAGCCCGGCTCGGCCTCTCTCGACGCGGTCTGCCGAAAGGTGAAACTCGCCCGCGCGGGCGAGCGGCACGGGGCGCTGGAGGATGCGTGGCTCGCCTGCCGCGTCTATCTCTGGCTGCAGGGCTGTCCCGTGCGCCTCGCGCGCCCGAAACTCGTCGCGCCGACCAACCTGCGAGCCGTCCCGCCGCCGCCGGACGGCAAGCTGCCGCCCCGAATTCTTGCGTAACGCGCCGGAAACACTTCGTCCCGCACGGACGTGGACATGTGGGATCCGGCCCTTGCCGCGACATCGCGCTCCGCTACTCTCCGCGTCGCACGCTGTTAAGCAGGCGGCCCCCCGCCGTCCGGCCGGGGCGCGCCGGTCGGCGGCAGCCGGCCTCACCGCCGGACCGCGTTCTCGAGAGTGCCGTTTGGATGTCGAACGCCCATCGCCTGCTCGTCGTCGACGACGACCCCTCGCTCCGCGAGACCCTGACCGAGCAGCTCGCGCTCGACGCCGAATTCGCCGTGGTCACGGAGGAGACCGCGCAGGGGGCGGTGGGCCGGGTCGGGGCCGAGCGCATCGACCTCGTGGTCATGGATGTCGGGCTGCCCGACATGGACGGCCGCGAGGCGGTCAAGCAGATGCGCCAGAACGGCTTCCGCAGCCCGGTGATCATGCTGACCGCCCAGACCTCGGACGCCGACACCGTGATGGGGCTCGACGCGGGCGCCAACGACTACGTCACCAAGCCGTTCAAGTTCGCGGTGCTGCTCGCCCGCATCCGCGCCCAGCTGCGGCAATACGAGGCGAGCGAGGACGCGATCTTCCAGATCGGCCCCTACACGTTCCGGCCGGGCGCGAAGCTCCTCGTCGGCGAGCGCGGCTCGAAGCTGAAGCTCACCGAGAAGGAGACCGCGATTCTGCGCTTTCTCTACCGGGCGGGGCGGCAGGTGGTGGGGCGCGACACGCTGCTGGCCGAGGTCTGGGGCTACAACGCCCAGGTCACCACCCACACGCTCGAGACCCACATCTACCGCCTGCGGCAGAAGATCGAGCCGAACCCGGCCGCGGCCTCGATCCTGGTGACCGAGGGCGGCGGCTACAAGCTCCTGCCGTGATCGACCGTGGCCGGGCGGGGCCCGATCGGCTAAGCAGACGGTCGGCCGCCCCCGGGCGGCGAGGGGGAGACGGGGGCCGGTGCCGCTCGACGACGACATCGCGATCCTGGCCGGAAGCCCGCTCTTCGGATTGATGAACCGCGACGCTCTGCGGTTGATCTCCTTCGCCGCCGAGCACCGCCAGCTCGCGCCCGACGCGCTGCTGTTCAGCCGCGGCGACCCGGCCGATGGCGGCTTCGTGGTGCTGCGCGGCACGATCCGCCTCGACCCGCGCCCGGCCGGCACGCCCCCGATCGAGGCCGGCCCCTCGACGCTGATCGGCCAGACGGCCCTGTTCCTGCCCCAGGAACGCCCGACCACCGCCCGCGCCGTGACGGAGGCCACCGTGATGGTCATCACCCGCACGGTGATGCGGCGGGTGCTGGAGGTCTTCCCGGACACGGCCGCCGTCGTCCACGACGCGATGGCGGAGGACCTCGCGGCCTTCGCCCGCGCGCTCTCGGGAGCGCGCGCGGCACGGCCGGACGGAGCGGGATGACAGCCGCGGCGCGGCTTTGCTAAGGGGGGCGCCACCGCAGGCCCTCAGGATACCGCCATGTCGCACGCCGATCTCGCCCGGACCATCGAAGCCGCCTGGGAGGACCGCGCGAGCGTCGGGGCCTCGACGCAGGGACCCGTGCGCGAGGCCGTGGAGGCCGCCCTGGCCCTGCTCGATTCCGGGCAGGCGCGGGTCGCCGAGAAGGCCGGGAACCACGACTGGCAGGTCAACCAGTGGCTGAAGAAGGCGGTGCTGCTGTCCTTCCGGCTCAGCGACATGGAGCTGATCGCCGGCGGCCCCGGCAGCGCCGCGTGGTGGGACAAGGTGCCCTCGAAGTTCGAAGGCTGGGACGCGGAGCGTTTCCGGCAGGCGGGGTTCCGCGCCGTCCCGGGGGCGATCGTGCGCCGCAGCGCCTACATCGCGCCGGGTGCGGTGCTGATGCCCTCCTTCGTCAATCTCGGGGCGCATGTGGGCGAGGGCACCATGGTGGACACCTGGGCCACCGTCGGCTCCTGCGCGCAGATCGGGAAGAACTGCCACATCTCGGGCGGCGCCGGCATCGGCGGCGTGCTGGAGCCCCTGCAGGCGAACCCGGTGGTGATCGAGGACAATTGCTTCATCGGCGCCCGCGCCGAGGTGGCCGAGGGCGTGATCGTGGGCGAGGGCAGCGTGCTCTCGATGGGCGTCTATCTGGGCGCCTCGACCAAGATCGTCGACCGCGCCACCGGCGAGGTGATGTACGGCCGGGTGCCGCCCTACTCGGTGGTGGTGTCGGGCTCGCTGCCCGGCAAGGCGCTGCCGGACGGCACGCCTGGCCCGGCGCTGTACTGCGCGGTGATCGTCAAGCGCGTCGACGCCGGCACCCGGGCGAAGACCGGCATCAACGAGCTGCTCAGGGACTGAGCGGGCGGAGCGGGAATCCTCCCCCGCAGAGGCTGCCGGTTACACACAGCAATCGAAAAACTGTTGCAGGACAATCGCTTGTTCAAGCGCATGACTCGGTGAGTCCGGCGGGGGGAACCCCTCTCCCGTGCGGGAGAGGGGCAGGGGTGAGGGTCCCGGACCGTCCCGCCATCAAGCGTAGACTGCCGTGCTGGTAGCGTGACACTTCAGTCTTCTTGCTGAACCACCTGGGCCCTCACCCCTACCCCTCTCCCGCACGGGAGAGGGGATCCCGCGATTCACCTTGAAATCACCCGTAATTTATCACGGGTGAGCGCTTTTCTGGTTCAACAGAAGATGTGTGCACACGGCAGCCCGCAGAGGGGGGAGGGTTCTGCGTGGCGCATCCCGGTGGCACGGGTGGTCATCGTCCACCGGCAGATCCGGGTCTGCCCCGAGCGGGCCTGGACGGCGGGCCGGGGCCATGCTGCTATCCGGTCGGAGGCCGCCGCATGAAGACCCTGCTCGTTCCGGTCGCGCGCCACACGCTGCTCGATTCCGTGCTGGAGACCGCGCTCCTCGCCGCCCGCCACTTCGGATCCTGCGTCGAGGCCTTCGGGCTGCGCCCGGCCCTCGCCGAATACGTCCCGGTCGACATGGTCGGGGGCATGACCTGGGTGCGCGACGAGGAGGCCGACCTGGAGGAGGCCCGCGGCTGCGGCGCGCAGTTCACCGCCTTCATGGAGCGCAACGGCATCCCGCGCGACGCCGCCGGAGCGGACATCGCGGGCCCGCGCTACCGCTGGCTCCCGGACGCCCCGCCCGGCGACGGGTTCCTGGCCCAGTACGCGCGGCTGTTCAACGCCACCGTCGTGGGCCGCCCGGGAGGGGAGGGGGGGCCGCGCATGACCACGCTCGAGGCCGCCCTGTTCGAGAGCGGGCGCCCGCTGCTCATCGCGCCGCCGACCCCGCCGCGGAGCCTCGGCGAGACGGTGCTGATCGCCTGGAACGGCTCGACCGAGACCGCCCGCACGGTCGCCTATGCGGGTCCCTTCCTGCGCAAGGCCACCCGCATCGAGGTGCTGGGGGTCGATACCGGCATGGTGCCGGGGCCGAGCGCCGAGCAGCTCGCGGCCGCCCTCACCCGGGAGGGGCTCTCGGCCCGGGGCCGCACCGTCGCGGCGGGCCGGCGCAACCCCGGCGAGGTGTTCCTCACGGAGGCGGAGGCGCTCGGCTGCGACCTCCTCGTCAAGGGCGCCTACACCCAGAGCCGGCTGCGCCAGATGATCTTCGGCGGCGCCACCAGCCACATCCTCGCCCACGCCGCCGTGCCGGTGCTGATGGCGCATTGACGGCGCGCGCGCCTCAGAACCCGTCGACGAAGCCCCGCACCAGCAGGTTGGCGATCGCCATGGGCGGCGGGGTGAGGAGACCGTCCGGGTGGCGGCGCTCCAGCATCAGCCGCACCTCCTCGCGGGAGAACCAGCGGGCATCCTCCAATTCGTCGCGGTCGAGGGTCAGGGCCTCGTCGAGGGCCTCGCCCTCGCAGCCGATCATCAGCGAGGACGGGAAGGGCCAGGGCTGCGAGGCCCGGTAATGCACGGCGCCGAGGGTCAGCCCCGCCTCCTCGAAGGTCTCGCGGCGCACCGCGTCCTCGATCGTCTCGCCGGGCTCCAGGAAGCCCGCGAGGCAGGAATAGACGCCGGGCAGGAACCGCGCCTGCCGGCCGAGCAGGCAGCGGTCGCCGCGCGTCACCAGCATGATCACCACCGGGTCGGTGCGCGGGAAGTGCTGCGTGCCGCAGGCCGCGCAGTCGCGCCGGAAGCCGCCGCAGCTGAGCGCGGTCGGGGCGCCGCAATTCGCGCAGAAGCCGTGCCGGGCGTGCCAGTTCAGCAGGGACTTGGCGGTGGCGAGGAGCCCGAGCTCGGCGGGGGGCACCGCGCCCTCGACGGCGATCCCGCGCAGGTCGAGCACGCGCCGGGACGGGTCCCCCTCGTAGCGCGCGGCGGCCTCCGCCGGCAGGGCGCCCGCGAAGACGGGCCGCTCGCCGACCCGCCCGAGGAAGAGGAGCGGCGCGGGCGCGCCCTCGCCCTCGGCGGCCGGCAGGATCGCGCTCGCCTCGCCCCCGGCGAGGGCCAGAACGGGCGAGTCGCCCGCGAAGAGGAGCAGCCCTGCATCGGGGTGATCGGCGAGCGTCGGCGTCGGGCCGGTGCGCTCGGCGGAGTGGCGGACGAGCAGGCTCCGGGCGAAGCCGAGGCGGTCGAGGGGCGTCGTCACGGGATCTCCTGAAAGCGTCCGGCGAAGCTGGGATCCGTTCGTCGGGCAGGATTGCGGCGGAATCGGTGATGCCGCACGGGGCGCGGCACGTCAGGCCGCCGCGAACAGCGCCCTCGCCCGCTCGATGAGCTGGGCGGCGGCGTGCGGTGGGTAGGGCGTACGGGCGCCGTGGCCCCAGACCGGTCCGGGCCAGGCCGGGTCGGAGCGGAAGCGGCCGACCACGTGGACGTGGAGCTGCGCCACCACATTGCCGAGCGCCCCGACATTGACCTTGTCGGGCTTGGCGAGGTCCAGCATCACCCGGGTCGCGATGCGGATCTCCTCCATCAGCGCCACTGCGTCGGCGGCGGCGAGGTCGGTGAGTTCGGCGAGGTCCGGCCGGCGCGGCACCAGGACGAACCAGGGGAAGCGCGCGTCATCGAGGAGCAGCACCGAGGACAGGGGAAGGTCGCCGAGCGGGAGCGTGTCGGCCTTCAGGCGGGGGTCGAGGGGAAAGTCGGACATCGCCGGGAATCTCGTCTCCGGGAGGCGTTCGGGAAGGGCCTCAGGCGATTTCGGCCTCGGGCGCCGCGCCGCCGGGGGCGTGCCCGGCGCTCTGGAACAGGCGCTCGCTCGTCAGCTTCAGGAAGTAGAAGCCGAATTCCGGGTTCTGGTAGTAGAGCTGCTTGACCTCCGCATAGGGCACGCAGAGCGCGACCCCCGCCTCCGCGCAGACCACCGTGGCGGTGCGCAGGTTGCCCGGCGAGAGCATCCCGAGCTCGCCCACGATCGCGCCCGGGGCGATCTCGATGCCGTGCTCCTCGATGCGGAAGCGGCCGCTCTCGACGTAGAACATCTCGCTCGCCGCGTCGCCCTTGCGGAACAGCACCTCGCCCGCCTTGAAGCGGCGCGCCGTGCCGAAGGGCTTCAGCCAGTCGAGGGAGAGGTCGCCGTCCGCCGCCGTCTCGACGTCCTTCACGAGCTTGATCATCTCGTAGAGGCGCCAGGCGTTGAACGGGATCTGGATCACCTCGGTGAGCACGGTCGGGACGCTGCCGACGAGGCAGCCGTAGATGATCACCGCGACGCTGCTGAGGATCGAGACGATCCGCAGCGGGATCATCGTCGTCATGGCCGAGGAGGCGACCGTCAGCGCCGTCCCCAAGTAACCGATCGCTTCCACCCAATCCATGGTGCCCTCGCGCGCCCGCGGCCTGCGCGGCCGATGGCATTCCCGGAGGGCCCTGGCAAGGGCGGCACCGACGGGCCGCGCGCCCGCGCGCGAACGTGACGATCGGCTCGGGCTCTGGGCATTAACCCGGCCGGCGCTAGAGTCCGGCCGGCCGCAACCCGATTCCGGATCCCATGCCCGCCACGACCACCGAGCCCCGCCCCGTCGACGCCATGTCCGCCGCGGAGGCGGCGGCCGTGCACGACGCGCTCTCGGCCGAGATCGCCGAGCACGACCGGCGCTACCACGGCGAGGACGCGCCGATCATCTCGGACGCCGCGTACGATGCCCTGCGCCGCCGCCTGGAGGCGATCGAGGCGCGCTTCCCCGATCTCGCCGGCACGGGCGAGGCCTCGGCGAGCGTGGGCGCCAAGGCCTCGGACAAGTTCGCCAAGGTGCGCCACGCGGTGCCGATGCTGTCGCTCGGCAACGCCTTCGCGGACGACGAGATCGCGGAGTTCGTCGAGCGGGTGCGCCGCTTCCTCGGCCTGCCGGCCTCCGAGCCGGTGGCGTTCACGGCCGAGCCGAAGATCGACGGACTCTCGCTCTCGCTGCGCTACGAGCAGGGCCGCCTCGTCACCGCGGCGACCCGCGGCGACGGCGAGGTCGGCGAGGACGTCACCGCCAATGTCCGCACCATCCGGGAGATCCCGGAGGTGCTGAGCGGCGCCGACGTGCCGGAGATCTGCGAGGTGCGCGGCGAGGTCTATCTCTCGCACGCGGATTTCGCCGCCATCAACGCCCGCCAGGAGGAGGCCGGCAAGCCGCTCTTCGCCAACCCGCGCAATGCGGCGGCGGGTTCGCTGCGTCAGCTCGACCCGTCGATCACCGCATCGCGCCCCTTGCGCTTCTTCGCCTACGCGGCGGGCGAGATGTCGGCGCTGCCGGCCGAGACGCAGAGCGGGCTGATCGCGGCCTTCCGGCGCTTCGGCCTTCCGGTCAACCCGCTGACGGTGCTGTGTTCCTCGGTGGAGGAGCTGCTCGCCCAGTACCGCGCCATCGAGGCCAAGCGGGCCGATCTCGGTTACGACATCGACGGCGTCGTCTACAAGGTCGATTCCTTCGCGCTGCAGCGCCGGCTCGGCTTCGTCGCCCGGGCGCCCCGCTGGGCGCTCGCCCACAAGTTCCCGGCCCAGCGCGCGGTCACCACGATCGAGGCGATCGAGATCAATGTCGGGCGCACCGGCTCCCTCAACCCGCTGGCGAAGCTGAAACCCGTCACGGTCGGCGGCGTCGTGGTGTCGAACGCCACCCTCCACAACGAGGATTACGTCCGCGGCATCGACCCGGACGGCCACCCGATCCGCAGCGGCGTCAACATCTGGGATGGGTTCGACCTGCGCCAGGACGTCGATCTGCGCCAGGGGTCGGACGTGCGGGTCGGCGACACCGTGGTGGTGCTGCGGGCCGGCGACGTGATCCCGAAGGTCGCCGACGTGGTGCTGGAGCGCCGCCCGGCCGACGCCGTGCCCTACCGCTTCCCCGAGACCTGCCCGGCCTGCGGCAGCCGCGCCGTGCGCTCGACCAACCCCCGCACGGGCAAGCTCGATGCGGTGCGCCGCTGCACCGGCGGGCTGATCTGCCCGGCGCAGGGCCAGGAGCGGCTCAAGCACTTCGTCTCCCGCAACGCCTTCGACATCGAAGGCTTCGGCGAGACCTACATCACGACGTTGTTCGAGGCCGGGCTGGTGCGCCAGCCCGCCGACCTGTTCCGGCTGGACTTCGAGCCGCTCAAGGCCGCCATCGTGGCCCGGCGCCAGGCGCTCTCCGCCGAGCGGGCCCTCGCCGCGGGCAAGACGCCCGAGACGAAGAAGAAGGCCAAGAAGGACGACGAGGACAAGGCGATCCGCAACCTGCTGGCCGCGGTCGAGGCGCGGCGGGTGATCCCGCTCAACCGCTTCATCTTCGCCCTCGGGATCGAGCAGGTCGGCGAAGCGACCGCAAAGGCGCTGGCCAAGCACTTCCCCGACATGCCCGCCCTGATGGCGGGGGTGCGGGCGGCCGCCGAGCACCAGCCGGGGCCCGACTGGCTGGCGCTCGCCACCCTCAACCGGATCGGCGCGACGACCCGCGAGCGGCTGCTCGCCGCGGCGGCGGCCGGGGAGGGCGACCTTCTGGCCGAGGGCGCCGTGGCGCGCCTCAGCGCGGCGCAGAAGGAGGCGCTCCTCGACGCCTATGGCAGCCCCGACGGGGTGCGTGCGGCGGTCGAGCGGGCGCGGGGCCAAGGGCCCGGCGACGCCTACCGCCACCTCGCCGACGACAGTGAGATCGGCGCGGTGACGACCGCCTCGCTGATCCAGTTCTTCTCCGAAGAGCACAACGTCGCGGCCGTGGAGGCGCTGCTCGACGAGGTCGAGACGGAGCGCGCCGCCACGCCCGCCGCGGCCTCCGTGCTCGGCGGCCAGACCGTGGTCTTCACCGGCTCGCTGGAGAAGATGACCCGCAGCGAGGCCAAGGCCACCGCCGAGCGGCTCGGCGCCAAGGTCTCGGGCTCGGTCTCCGCCAAGACGGACCTCGTCGTGGCGGGACCCGGCGCCGGTTCGAAGCTCAAGGATGCCGAGAAGCACGGCGTGCGGGTGATCTCGGAGGAGGAGTGGCTGGCCCTGGTGGCGGCCGCCTGAAAACCGGCGGAATCCTCCGGCAGGCGCCCGCGATGCGAACGCTTGCGATCGACTTCGAGACGGCGAACGAGCGCCGGGACAGCGCCTGCGCGGTGGGCCTCGCCTGGATCGAGGACGGCCGGGTCGTGCGCCGGGAGGCCTGCCTGATCCGGCCGCCGGACCTGCGCTTCTCGCCCTTCAACATCCGCGTCCACGGCATTCGGCCGGAGGACGTGGTCGGCGCGCCGCTCTTCGCCGACGCGATGGCACCCTACCTGCCCGAGATCGCGGACGCGCTGGTCCTCGCCCACAACGCGAGCTTCGACGTCTCGGTGCTCTGCGCGGCGCTCACCGCCTGCGGCCTCAGCCCGCCGCGCTTCACCTCGCTCTGCACCCTGGCGCTCGCGCGGCGGCAATGGCCGGGGGAGGAGCGCTACCGCCTCTCGGTGCTGGCGGAGCGGTTCGGCATCCCGCTGCGGCACCACGATGCGGGCGAGGACGCCTTCGCCTGCGCGCAGATCGCCCTCGTCGCCCTGCGAGAGAGCGGTGCGCCCGACCTCGCGACCCTGGCGCACCGGACAGGTCTCGCGCGGCTGCGCGGCGCCGCGTGACCGGCCGCCCGGCGAGCACCGTCCCTGGCCGATGCCCTCGATCAGGCTTCGGTCAGATTGAACCGTGACGCCTGCTCTCGGTCTTCGCGTGTGCCGCATCTCCGACGCTGAACCGGCATCCACTTCGTCGGAAAAGGCTCTACGGCGCCTCGACCGCCGCGGCGTTGTGCCGGTATTCGTCGAGATCGCCGATCGGCCGTTTGACCGTGGCGGGGACGCCCGCGATGAGGGAGCCGGGCGGCATGTCCCGGATCACCACGGCATTCGCCGCGATCACGGACCCCGCGCCGACGGTGATCGGACCGATGACCTTGGCCCCCGCGTGCACGATCACGCCCCGTTCCAGGCGCGGCGCTCCGGGCAGAGGGCTGCGGCCGCCCAGCACCACGTGGACGCCGATCTCGCAATCGTCCTCGATGATGGCGGCCCCGTTGATCACGACGCCGATGCCGCTGTGGTGGAGGATCACGTTGCGCCCGATGGCGGCCCGCCCCGGGACCGACGCCGCGAAGCAGACCCGGACCACGCCGTCCACGAGCCGCGACAGAGGGCGCAGGCCGGACAGGTGGAGGCGCCGCGACAGCCCGTGAAGCGCCAGGATGGCCTGCATGCCGATGACCCTCTCCAAACGCCGCCGCGCCCGTTATAGGAGAGTTGTCCTTCGATAGGAACGCCAGTGACGCGGTTCGGCCGCAGGCATCCGGGTCGCGCGGTGGACCACGGGGCATCGATCCCGCGCAGGTGCGGATCCGTCCATGAGCACCAAGTCGAAACCAACCTTCTTCTTGCCCGGCCTCGACATGGGGGGCGAAGCGGCCCACTCTCGGCCGGCGGGAGCGGCGATGAGCTCGTCGAGCGGCTCTGGCGCCTCGACCGCCCGGCCGTATGCGCGGACGACCCCGGGCCTCCCCTGCGGAACATCCCCGCCAGGATGGTGTTGAGGCTCGGCAGGTCTTGCCGGTCCCTTCCCTCGTCTCGCGAGAGGCCCCGATGTCCGCAGCCCTCCCCTACGCGCCGTCGGTCGAGGAAGCCCGGCCCGACGAGGGCGAGATCCACGAGGGCATGCGCGCCACCTTCGCCAAGATCCAGGAGACCACGTTCCAGGATTACGGCCGCGCGGTGCGCGGCGTGCACGCCAAGAGTCACGGCCTCCTGGTCGGACGGGTGGAGGTGCTGCCCGGGCTGGCGCCGGAACTGGCGCAGGGCGCCTTCGCGCGACCCGGCACCCACGAGGCGGTGCTGCGCCTCTCGACCAATCCGGGCGACATCCTGGACGACAGCGTCTCCACCCCGCGCGGCCTCGCCCTCAAGATCCTGAGCGTCCCGGGGGAGCGCCTGCCCGGGGCGGACGGCGTCGCCGAGGGCGCCACGCAGGATTTCGTGCTCGCCAACGCGCCGGCCTTCGTGGCGCCCGACGCCGCCGCCTTCCTCAAGAGCCTCAAGCTCCTCGCGGCGACGACCGACACGCCACAGATCTTCAAGAAGGCCTTCTCGGCCACCCTGCGCGGGGTCGAGACCGTGCTGGAGGCCCTCGGCAGCAAGAGCCCGACGATCATCGCCCTCGGCGGCCACCCCGAGACGCACATCCTCGGTGAGACCTTCTACAGCCAAGTGCCCCTGCGCTGGGGCGACCACGTCGCCAAGGTGGCGCTCGTCCCGGTCTCCGACGCGTTGCGGGCGCTGACCGGCGCGGCGCTGAACGTCAACGGCAAGCCGGACGGCCTGCGCGAGGCGGTCTCGGCCTTCTTCGAGGAGAACGAGGCGGTCTGGGAGTTGCGGGCGCAGCTCTGGACGAACCGCGAGACCATGCCGATCGAGGACGCCTCGGTGCCCTGGCCGGAGGAGGAGAGCCCCTACCGAACCGTCGCCCGGATCACGGTGCCGCCCCAGGAGACGTGGAGCCCCGAGAAGGTACGGGTCATCGAGGACGGCCTGGCCTTCAGTCCCTGGCACGGGATCGCGGCGCATCGGCCGCTCGGGTCGATCATGCGGGCCCGCCGGGCCGTCTACCCGGCCTCGTCCGCGTTCCGCGCGCAGCGCAACGGCTGCCCCATCCACGAGCCGGACTCGCTGGCGCGCACCGGTCTCCGACCCGTCACGACCCCCGAAGGGAACTCCGGTCCATGATCTACCCGGCTCAGACGGCGGTGTTCGCCGCCCTCCTGGCTCTCCTGTATGTCGGCCTGTCCGGATGGGTGATCGGCCGGCGCGTCTCCGGGGACGTCCTGCACGGCGACGCGGGCGATGCCGCGCTCCACAAGCGCATCCGCTCGCACGGCAATTTCGCCGAGTACGTTCCCTTCGCGCTCCTGCTGATCGGATGGCTGGAGGCCGGGGGCGGCAGCCCGCGCCTCGTCGAGGGTCTGCTGATCGTGCTGCTGATCGCCCGGGTGCTTCACCCGGTGGGCATGCTGGCGCCCCGGAACTCCCCCCGGCAATTCGCCTGCCGGGGCGGCGGCATCGTCGCGACGCTGGCGGTGACCGGCATCGCCGCGATCGCGCTGCTGGTGCGCGCGGCGTAGGGCGAATCCTGGGGCACGACCCGCGCGCTGCGCCGCCCCGCTCCGGCTGGTCGAGCGAAACCGAAATCCGCCACCCCGAAGGGGGTCGAGCGGATTCGGCAAGATTGCAGCCGTCGTTGACATTGCGCGCCGGCGCGGTTCTCGAGTTTTGTCACGTCATTGATGGTCCGTCGAAACCTCGAGACGGCCGACGCCCCGCCGCCGCGGCGTCCTGACCCGTCTGAAGGACCGCACGGCGCCTGCCCCCGCCTCCTCGCCCCGATCCGCCAGCGTGACGGGGCCGGTCGCGAGACCAGAGCGGTGTCCATACGCCCGCGAAGGCCGTCCAGCCGGCTCCGCCATCCCGTCGAGGCCGAGCGGCAGCATCGCGCCCGGCCTCCGGCTGCCCACACCCCCGGTCCGGCCTCGCCTCTTTCTTACGCAGAGTGATGCACTTTTCTGCGTGCGTAATGAACTATTTCCCTTGCGTCATAAATTCGTTCTGAGCCACTTTGCGCCGGTCGTCGCCGCCACACAGAAGCACAAAGCGCCATGTCGCGATCTGTCTTCGCCAGCACATCCCTGTCCGTTGCCGGAGATTTTTCCAAGCAATCGGACCTGACCCGGTCGCCATTCCAAAGTTCAAGCTGGGATAAACTCGCCTCGACCTGGGAAACGCCCGAATACGAGGCCGATTGGGGGCTGGCGGGCATGAATGCCTCCTACGCCTACGCCCTCGGCTATACAGGACGAGGCGTCAAGCTCGGTGCCGTGGATTCGGGCGTCTACGCCGACCATCCGGAGTTCAAGGGCGGCCGTATTCACCCGGTCGACATCGCCGGCACGTATTCCAGCGACGGCTACCGGTATGAGCAGCGATCCTTGGACTCGGACAGTACCGACCGGGGCTGGCAGGTCACTGCCGATCCGGTCCCCGAGAGCCGCTTCACGGCGGGCACGCGCTTCAGCACGCCGGGCCGCTACGACGGCCGCATCAACGATCCGCACGGGACCCACGTCTCCGGGACGATCGCGGCCAATCGCGACGGGACGGGCATGCACGGCGTCGCCTTCGACGCGGATCTGTTCGTCGCCAATTCGGGCGGCACCGATGCGAGCCTGTACGGCTCCATGGCGGACTACGCCTACTTCCTGGAGGCCTATGGCAGGGTCGCGGCTGCGGGCGCGCGCGCCATCAACACCTCCTGGGGATCGGCTCCCGCCGCCGACGATTACGCGACGCTGGCGGGCCTGACGAAGGCCTATCAAGGCTTCTTCGGCCACAAGACCCACCTCGACGCCATGGCGGAGGTGTCGCAGCGCACCGGCACCCTCCAGGTCATCGCCGCCGGGAACGACGGCACGCCGAACCCCGACCTCCGCAACGCGCTCCCGTATTTCCGGCCCGAGGTCGAGCCCTTCTGGATCACGGTCGGCGCCAGCCGCCGGGCCGGCAATGGCCGCCCGACCGACGTGGAGATCGCGAGCTTCTCCGATCGGGCCGGCATCGCCAAGTACTGGACGGTGTTCGCGCCGGGCGAGGCGATCATCAGCACCGTCCCGCCGGCCCGGGACGGAGATGCGTGGGAGGATGAGCGTTCGGGGTGGGGCATCACCGCGCCCGATCAGGCCTACACCACCGTGAGCGGCACCTCGATGGCGGCGCCGCACGCGACCGGCGCCCTCGGCGTCGTCATGCAGCGCTACGCCTACCTCGACAACCAGGGCGCCCGCACCGTCCTGCTCACCACCGCCCAGCACCGCGACGCCGTCCAGGGCACCCCCGACGACACGACCGAGCTCGCCCGCGACGATGCCCCCAACGCCGTCTGGGGATGGGGCGCCATCGACCTCAGGGCCGCCATGAACGGACCCGGCCAGTTCCTCGGCGCCTTCACGGCCACGCTCGGCAAGGGCGTCTCGGACACCTGGTACAACACCATCACCGAGGATGCCCTCATCCAGCGCAAGCGCGAGGACGCCGCCGAGCAGGCCGCCTGGCGGCAAACCCTGGTTCAGAAGGGCTGGGACAAGGCCCCGCCCGGCGCGGCGGCGAGCCTGGACGACCGCGTCGCCTACGCGGTGGGCACGGCGCGGGCCGAGGCGGCGGCGTCCCGGATCTACCAGGGCAGCCTGGTCAAGGGCGGGGAGGGCAGCCTGACGCTGGCGGGGGCGGACAGCACCTACAGCGGGGGCACGCTCCTGAACGGGGGCACGCTGGAACTGGCGGCGCGGGGCGCGGCGGGGACGGGGGCGATCAGCTTCGGGCGCGGGGCGCAGACGCTGAAGGTCGACCAGGCGGCGCTCGGCGCGGGCGCGGGTCACGACCTCGGCAACCTGCTGGCGGGCTTCGCGGCGGACGGCGACGTGATCGACGTCTGCGGCATCGGCTCGAACGCGGTGGCGCGCTTCGACTACCCGAGCGACACGCTTCGGCTGACCGACGCGGCGGGCGGCACCTGCTACGCGACGCTGCACCTGACCGGCGATTTCGGGGGCAAGCGGTTCACCGCGTCCTCGGACGGGGCGGGGGGCACCAAGGTGGCGCTGAGCGTTCCTGTGGCGACGGTGCGGACGCGCGCGCCGGGCGAGGGCGCGGCCTGGGACGAACTCGCGCGGACCTGGGATTCGGCGGAGTACCAGGCCGATTGGGGCCTGGCGGCGATGCACGCGGACGCGGCCTACGCGCTCGGCTACACGGGACGCGGGGTGAAGCTCGGCGAGGTGGATTCGGGGATCTACGCGGATCATCCGGAATTCAAGGGCGGACGCATCCACCCGGTCGAGGTGAAGGGGACCTACCGCGACGACGGCTACTTCTACGAGAACGCGTACTGGATCTGGAACGGCGGGTGGCGGCAGGTCTCCGGCGGGCCGGTCGAGAGCAGCGTCTACAAGGCCGGGCAGCCCTTCGACACGCCCGGCACCTACGACGGCAAGATCAACGATCCACACGGAACGCATGTCGGAGGCAGCATCGCGGCCAGCCGCGACGGCACGGGCATGCACGGCGTCGCCTTCGACGCCGACCTTTACGTCGCCAACACGGGCAGCACCGACGGAACCGTCTGCGGACCGAACCGGGACTACGCCTACTTCAAGGCCGCCTACGGGAACCTCGCCGCGGCGGGCGCCCGGGTGATCAACTCGTCCTGGGGGCAGGAGGGTCCCGGCACCGACTTCTCGACGCTCTCGGGCCTGATGGCCGCCTACACGGCCTACGCGGCCAAGCCGTCCTGGCTCGACGCCATGGAGGAGGTCGTCCAGCAATACGGCGAGATCCACACCTGGTGGGCGGGGAACGACAGCGGCACCTCCCCGATCGTCCCGGCCTCGCTCCCCTATTTCCGGCCCGAGATCGAGCGGAACTGGGTCGCGGTCGGGGCGCAGGGCAGCCAGGATTCCCCACCGGACCCCGACCAGCCGGCCTGGTTCTCGAACCTCGCCGGCGTCGCGAAGTACTGGACGGTCTTCGCGCCGGGCAACGCGATCATCAGCACGGTCCCGCCCGCCCGCGACGGGGATGCGTGGGAGGATGAGCGTTCGGCGTGGCACGTCACCGCGCCCGACCAGGCCTACACCACCGTCGGCGGCACCTCGATGTCGACGCCGCACGCGACCGGCGCCCTCGGCGTCGTCATGCAGCGCTACGCCTACCTCGACAATCAGGGCGCCCGCGACGTCCTGCTCACCACCGCCCGCCACCTCGACGCCGTCCGGGGCACCCCCGACGACACCACCGGGCTCGCCCGCGACGATGCCCCCAACGCCGTCTGGGGCTGGGGCGCCATCGACCTCAGGGCCGCCATGAACGGACCCGGCCAGTTCCTCGGCGCCTTCACGGCCACGCTCGGCAAGGGCGGCTCGGACACCTGGTACAACACCGTCACCGAGGACGCCCTCATCCAGCGCAAGCGCGAGGACGCCGCCGAGCAGGCCGCCTGGCGGGCGACCCTGGCGCAGAAGGGCTGGGACAAGGCCCCGCCCGGCGCGACGGCGAGCCTGGACGACCGCGTCGCCTACGCGGTGGGCACGGCGCGGGCCGAGGCGGCGGCATCTCGGGTGTACCAGGGCAGCCTCGTCAAGGGCGGGGAGGGCAGCCTGACGCTGGCGGGGGCGGACAGCACCTACAGCGGGGGCACGCTCCTCAACGGGGGCACGCTGGAACTGGCGGCGCGGGGCGCGGCGGGGACGGGGGCGATCAGCTTCGGGCGCGGGGCGCAGACGCTGCGGATCGACCGGGAGGCGCTGGGTGCCTCGGGCGGCCATGCCCTCGCCAACACGCTGGCGGGCTTTGGCGGTGACGGCGACGTGATCGACGTCTGCGGCATCGGGTCGAACGCCGTCGCGCTCTTCGACTACCACACCGACACGCTCCGCCTCATCGATCCCACCAGCGCGACCTGCGGCGCCACCCTGCATTTCACCGGCGACTATACCGGCACGGCCTTCATCACCGGCTCGGACGGGTCGGGCGGCACGACGGTCAGCCTCATCGACCCGATGGCACGGTCATGGGGCCGGCCGGCCTGGTGCCCGGCCGGCCACGGCATCGATCCCCACGCCGCGGACCTGCTCCTCGGCGGCGAAACGTGGGACGGCCTCCCCGGGGTCCATGACGGGGCCGTGCCGGGCTGGGACGAGGAAGGGGCCGGCCTGCTCGCGGACTGGGCGGCGCCCGCGCATCACGGGCGCGGGTTCTCCGGGCCGGTGGCCGGCCTGCCCTGGAGCGGCCTGTAACGGCAACGGCCCGGCACGCCGACGGGCCGGGCCGGTGGGGATCAGGCGCCGGTCGTCGACCGGGCGATCGCGCGCTTGACCACCTGCTGCACCTCCGGGTTCGACAGGAACAGGTCGTGGTTGATGAGGCCGCCGCCGTAGCCCGAGGCGTCGGCCACCCGCACGCCGAGCGCTTCGAGCCGGTCCCGGTCGACGGCGCCTGCCCGCGGCACCCCGCCCGCGATGGTGCTCGACAATTCGAGCGCCCGGTCGTGGGTCGAGGAGATCACCGTGATCTTGCCCGCGTCCGGCCCCAGCCGCTCGACGCCCTTGGTGAAGAGGTCGATGTCGATGTCCGGCGCCGCCAGCACCACGGCGCCGATCCGCGCCATCGCCGCCTCGCCCGTATCGGACCGCAGCATGCGCAAGGTCTCGAGGGTCAGGAGCGTGCCCATCGAGTGGGCGACGACGTGGACCCGCCCGCCCGCGACCGGGCCGGCCAGCGCCCGCAGCAGGTCCTCCAGGGCGTCGCGCGACCACAGGGCGCTCTCGCGGTCGTAGCCGTAATCGAAGGTCGAGCCGGCCGAGGGCCAGGTGAACAGGCCCGAGGCGCCGCGGAAGCGGATGCCGTCCGACAGGCGCGCCGCGCTGATCGCGGCCGATTCGAAGGTCTCCCGGTAGCCGTGAACGTAGAGGAGCACGTCGCGGCCGAGCGTCGCCTCCGCGAAGGCGGTCGCGGCGTTGGGGCCGGTCTCGACCCGTGGGGCCGCCGCGATGCCCCAGTCGCCGGTCACGGCGGCCGAGACCTTGCCGATGAGCGAGGTGTCGGGGCCCGAGAGGCGCAGTTCCGCGAAGCTCAGGCCCCGGCCGCGCTCGTCGGTGAAGTAGGGCGCGCGCTTGGGGTCGCCCGCGGGCCGGCGCGTCGTCGCCACGAGCAGGACCGGGCTCACCCCGAGCGCCGATTGCCGCTCCGGGACCGTCTCGCTCACGAGCCCGTCGGTGACGCATCCGCCGAGGGCGGGCGCCGCCAGGGCGATCCCGCCGAGCTGCAGGAGGGCGCGGCGGGTCGGGCGGGGGGACGCTGTCGGGATCGGTCGCACGTTCGGGTCTCCGCGGCCACGCTCTCGGGGCCGGGTCATGACGGGCGATCGTGACCGGGGCGGGGCAGATCCTGCCGCTGAGGCAGAAATCGCGCGCGGGCGGGATCGGCCAAAGGCCGGCCTCGACGCCGGGCCGGCGAGCCGGCAGAAAGCCCGGATGACGCGCGTGCCGGCTCCCGACCTCGACCAGCTCCTGAAGGGCAACCGGGCCGCGCTCGCGCGGGCCATCACCCTGGCGGAATCCAAGCGCCCCGACCACAGGGCCGCCGCCCGCGACCTCCTCGACGCGGCGCTCCCGCATACCGGCCGGGCGGTGCGGGTCGGGATCACGGGCGTGCCGGGCGTCGGCAAGTCGACGACCATCGACGCGCTCGGCGCGAACCTCACCGCGCAGGGCCACCGGGTGGCGGTGCTCGCCGTCGACCCGAGCTCCACCCGCACGGGCGGCTCGATTCTCGGCGACAAGACCCGCATGGGGCGGCTCGCCCAGGATCCCAACGCCTATATCCGGCCCTCGCCCTCCTCGGGCACGCTCGGCGGCGTCGCGGCCAAGACCCGCGAGACGATGCTGCTCTGCGAGGCGGCGGGCTTCGACGTGATCCTGGTCGAGACCGTGGGCGTCGGCCAATCGGAGACCGCGGTCGCCGACCTCACCGACTTCTTCCTGGTTCTGATGCTGCCAGGGGCGGGCGACGAATTGCAGGGCATCAAGAAGGGTATCCTCGAACTCGCCGACCTGATCGCGGTCAACAAGGCCGACGGGGAGGAGGGGATGCGCCGCGCCAAGGCGGCCGCCGCGGAGTACCGGGCGGCCCTCCACATTCTCACCCCGGCGAGCGCCGCCTGGACGCCGCCGGTGGTGACGATCTCGGGCCTCGCCAATCAGGGACTCGACGCGCTCTGGGCCGCGGTGCTCGACCACCGCGCCAAGCTCTCGGCGACGGGCGAACTCGCCGCGCGGCGGCGGGCGCAGGACGTGAAGTGGATGTGGGCCATGGTCCACGAGCGCCTGCACCAGCGCCTCGTCGGCTCCGCCGAGGTGCGCGCCCGGACCGCCGAGGCTGAGCGGGCGGTCGCGGCGGGCGAGCGCTCCGCCGCCGCCGGGGCGGACCTGATCGCCGACCTGATCGGCCTCTGAGGGCGGTTGCCCGCCGGCGGGCATGGCCGCGGCCGGGCGGGCGCCTATCTGCCTCCCCCACTGGCGGGGGGTATTCCGCCGAACCGGGAGGCGGATCCCAGCATGACGACCACGTTCTTCCTCGTGCGGCACGGGGCGCACGGCCACCTCGACCGCACCCTGTGCGGGCGGATGCCGGGCGTCAGCCTCGGCGAGGAGGGGCAGGCCCAGGCCCGCGCCGTCGCCGCGCGGCTGGCGCGCGAGGGACTCGGCGCGGTCTACGCGAGCCCGCTGGAGCGCGCGCAGGAGACCGCCGCGCCGATCGCCGCGGCGGCCGGCCTCGACCTGCGCACCCTGCCGGCCCTCAACGAGATCGACTTCGGCGCGTGGTCGGGGCGCAGCTTCGAGGACCTGCGCGGGGACCCGCGCTGGCGCTATTGGAACTCCGCCCGGCACGTCACCCGGCCGCCCGGCGGTGAGACGATCCTGGAGGCGCAGAGCCGCGTCGTGGCCGCCCTGGAGGAACTGCGCGCCCGCCACGGCGAGGCGCGCCTCGCACTCGTCAGCCACGCGGACATCATCAAGCTCGTTCTCACCTTCGCGCTCGGCCTGCCGCCGGACGCCATGGGCCGCTTCGAGGTCAGCCCCGCCTCCGTGAGCACCGTGGTGCTCGGCGACTGGGGAGCCAAGGTCGAGAGCATCAACGAGAGGGTGTCCGCATGAGCCGGCTCGACGACCTGCGCGCCCGCGCCGCTTCCCTCGGCCCCTGGTTCCACAACATCGAGATCGCGCCGGGCCTGTTCACCGCCCCCGACCACTTCCTCGGGGATTACCCGACCGTGAAGTGGCGCGGCTTCGCGCACGCGATTCCCGCCGACCTCACCGGGGCGAGCGTCCTCGACATCGGCTGCAACGGCGGCTTCTACGCCATCGAGATGAAGCGCCGCGGCGCCGCCCGCGTGGTCGGCCTCGACGAGGATCCGGACTACCTCGCGCAGGCGCGCTTCGCCGCCGAGGCGCTGGGCGCCGCGATCGAGTTCCGGCAGGGCTCCGTCTACGACGTGGCGGCGCTCGGGGAGCGCTTCGACCTCGTCCTGTTCATGGGCGTGCTCTACCACCTGCGCCACCCGCTCCTCGCCCTCGACCTGATCCACGCCCACGTGGCGGCGGATCGGTTGGTCTTCCAGTCGATGCAGCGCGGGGCGAAGACCGTCGCTGCGGTCGCGCCCGACTATGACTTCTTCGAGATGGACCATTTCGACCGGCCGGACTACCCGAAGCTCCACTTCATCGAGCAATCCTACGCGGGCGATCCGACCAACTGGTGGGCGCCCAACCGCGCCTGCACCGAGGCGATGCTGCGCGCCGCGGGCTTCGCGATCGAGAGCCACCCGGAGGAGGAGGTCTATGTCTGCCGCCGGGTCGAGGCGCCCCCCTTCGCGGCTCCGGTCTATCCTGCAAAGCCGGCTAAATAGCCGGCTCAGGACGCGGCGCAGATCCGACTTGCCACCGCGTCGGGGGCGATGATGCGCGCACCCCTCTGTGTTTGATGCGAGATCGGCTGAGCGCTTCTGGCAACCAGAACGCGCCTCATGCTGAGGTGCTGCGGCGATCGAAGATCGCGCGCAGCCTCGAAGCACCCCTGACGGGTGCTCTAAGACAACGGCTGCTTGGACAGACTGGTTCGGGTCGCTTCGAGGCTCCCTTTGGTCGCTCCTCAGCATGGGGAGGCGGACATATGGCCATCAACCGATTCTGATCTTGTCGCTCGGCATCGTATGACTGGACACCGTGTGCTGAGAACTGGCGACATCAGCAGACAACACCTGCCAAGACAGCACCAGTCGAAAGCATCCACATATTCCTTTGCCGGCTATAAACCACCCGCCTCGACCACGAACCGCGCGACCTCCGCCACGCCGTGGCCCTCGCGCAGGCTGGTGAAGACGTAGGGACGGCTGGGGCGCATCCGCTGCGTGTCGGCCTCCATCACGCCGAGATCGGCGCCGACGAGCGGGGCGAGGTCGGTCTTGTTGATGACGAGGAGGTCGGAGCGGGTGATGCCCGGGCCGCCCTTGCGCGGGATCTTCTCGCCGCCCGCCACGTCGATGACGTAGAGCGTGAGGTCGGCGAGTTCGGGCGAGAACGTCGCCGCGAGGTTGTCGCCGCCCGACTCGATCAGGATCAGGTCGAGCGTGGGGAAGCGGCGGCGCATCTCGGCCACGGCCGCGAGGTTGATCGAGGCGTCCTCGCGGATCGCCGTGTGCGGGCAGCCGCCGGTCTCGACGCCCATGATCCGCTCCTCCGGCAGCGCGCCCGCCACGGTGAGGAGCCGCGCATCCTCCTTGGTGTAGATGTCGTTGGTGATGGCACAGAGGTCGTAGCGGTCTCGCAGGGCCTTGCAGAGCCCCTCCATCAGGGCGGTCTTGCCCGACCCGACCGGGCCGCCGATGCCGACCCGCAGCGGGCCGTGGTGAGGTGTCGTCATGCTGCCGCGCCTGCCCCATGGGAGCGTGAGGATGGGCCCCGGCGCCCGTCGCGGGTCCGGGGATCCCTGCGAGCCTGACACCGCCCCGGCGGAACGGCAACGCCGCAGCGCCGAGGCGTTAGGGAAGGGACGCGGCCCGGCGCAGGGCCTCCTCGGCGCAGAGGGCGGCGATGTCCGCCTCGTCGATCTCCGCCAGGGGCCGCGGGACGCGGACCGCCCGGCTGCGCTCGCCCTCCCGCATCACCAGCACCACGGTCTCCACCTCGGGGCAGCCGGGATCCGCGCAGGCGAGTTCGCTCACGCTCAAGGCGTCGTCGGGGCCGAGGGCGAGGCTCGGCGCGAGCCGGGCCTTGAGAGCGGCGATCCGTCCGGCATTGGCGGCAGCCCGCTCCCGCCACGCCCGCAGGGAAACGGCGCCCATCTCAGGCCGCCGTCCAGGCCGGGAACGGGTCGGGCAGGTGCCGGTAGGCCTGCGGCTGGAACCGGGTCGCCGCGGCCGGGCCGACCAGGCAGGCATCGAGGGCCGCCCGGATCGCCGCCTCGTCGAGGTCCATGCCGATGAACACGAGTTCCTGGCGCCGGTCCCCCCAGACCGGGCTCCAGTGCCGCTCCAGGAGGCGGCGCCAGTCCGGATGGTCGGGCCAGTGGTCGCGCGGGATCGCCGCCCACCAGCGCCCCATCAGCCCCGTGCGGGAGATCGCCCCGGCGAGGGAGAAGTCCCCCACGAAATCGGGCCGCGTCGCGAGCCAGAAATGGCCCTTGGCGCGGATCAGCCCGGGCCAGGTCCGGCCCAGGACATCGTTGAACCGCTCCGGGTGGAACGGGCGGCGCGCCCGGTAGACGAAGCAGCCGATGCCGTATTCCTCGGTCTCGGGCCGGTGCTCCTCGGGGGCGTAGAGTTCCTTGAACCAGAGCGGATGCCGCTCGGCCCGCTCCTCGCTGAACAGCCCCGTGTCGAGGACCGCGTCGAGGGGCACGCGCCCGTGCTGGGCCGTGAGGATGCGGGCGTCCCCGTTGAGCCCGCGCACCACCGCCAGCACCTCGGCGAGGCGCTGGTCGTCGACGTCCTCCGCCTTGTTGACCACCACCACGTCCGCGAACTCGATCTGCTCGACGAGGAGATCGACGAGGGTGCGGGCGTCCTCGGGGCCGGCGGTCTCGCCCCGCTCGTGCAGGAACGCGTCCGAGTCGTAATCGGCGAGCAGGTTCACCGCGTCCACGACCGTGACCATCGTGTCGAGGCGCGCGACGTCCGAGAGGCTCGCGCCGGACTCGTCGCGGAACGCGAAGGTGCTGGCCACCGGCAGCGGCTCCGAAATGCCGGTGCTCTCGATCAGGAGCTTGTCGAAGCGCCCCTCCTCGGCGAGGCGCCGCACCTCGTGCAGGAGGTCGTCGCGCAGCGTGCAGCAGATGCAGCCGTTGGTCATTTCCACCAGCGTTTCCTGCGTGCGCGACAGGTCGGCGCCGCCCCGCACGAGCGCGGCGTCGATGTTCACCTCGCTCATGTCGTTGACGATGACGGCGACGCGGCGACCGTCGCGGTTGTTGAGCACGTGGTTCAGGAGGGTGGTCTTTCCGGCGCCGAGGAAGCCGGACAGGACGGTGACGGGGAGGCGGCGGGAGGTCTGTGCGATCACGGACATAACGTTATAATGTTGCATCTACCCCATCAGGCGACAGCCGCGCCCCGCTGTCAAGATCGCGCCGGGGTCACGACCGGAAGATGCGGCTGTACTGGGTCTCGTGCCGGAAGCTGCCCAGGTCGAGACGGACGCTCGCCGCCCCGATCGCATCGAGGGGCGCGACCACGGCCTCGCGGGCGACCTGCGCCACCAGCGGACTGAGCGCCGCGACCACCCGGGTGCCGGCGCTCTGGCCCACGGGCGCCAGCCGCAGCGCCGCCGAGACGAGGTTCTGCAGGACGGCGCTCAGATAGGCGGTGACGAGGGTGGGACGGGCGATCCCGTGCGCGCCGGCCGCGAGTCCCACCGCCACCGGGTAGGCGACCGGACCGTCGAGGCGATCCGCCACCGCCGCGAGGGCCGGCGCAGGCCAGGCCGCGCCAGTCGCGTCCAGGAAGGAGCGGCCCTGCTGGCTGGTCTCCAGGTGCAGTTCCCGCGAGGGCGCGAGCGCCAGGGCGAAGTCGTTGAGGGAGACGGCCGCGTCCGAATCGGCCGCTTCGCCCGCCGCGTGGGCGTGGGCGGCGAGGATCGCGTCGTTGCGGGCGGCCCCGTGCGCCAGAACGTCCGCGAGCCATTCCCGAAGGGTCGCCTCATCGCGCACGTCGCCGGATTCCGCCGCCCATTCGAGTCCGTGCGAGTAGGCGTAGGCGCCGACCGGGTAGCCGGGCGAGAGCCAGGCCAGCAGCAGCAGCGCGTCCCGCGCCGCCTCAGCCATGGGAATGGCCGTGATGGTCGTGCGCGTGGGAATGGCCGCCCGCATAGGCGCCGCCCTCGGGCCGGAAGGGGCGAAGGACCGGGACCGCCGTACCGCCGAGCCCCTCGACCATCGCGGCGAGGACGTGGTCCTCGGCGATCCAGACCGCCTCAACGCCGATCTCGGCCGGGATATGGCGGTTGCCGATGTGCCAGATCAGCCGCTTGAGGGCGCGGTCGTCGGGCGCGCGGATCTCCAGCAGCCGCTCCGGGGCCGCCTCGACCCAGACGAGGCGCCCGTCCTCCAGCCGCAGCGCGTCGCCGTCCTCCAGCACCACCGGCTCGGGCAGGTCGAGCAGGAAGGCGAGGCCGCCGAGGCCGCGCAGGGCGACGCGGCGCCGGTGCCGGTCGCCGTGATCGAGGACGATGCGGTCGATGATCTCGCCGGAGGTCAGGGCGTCGCGGCGCACGACGCGGGTGGCGCGGGGAAGGGGAGCGGGGGCGGGCAAGGCGGATCCTGTGGCGTCGAACGCCCGGCCCGTCCTCCGGAGGATGCGGGAAGCCCTCTCCGACGCGGCCGACGTCGCGACGCGGAGCGCGGGATCCCCACTTCCGTGTGGGAGAGGGGTAGGGGTGAGGGTGGCTCGGGTTCAGCAAGGAGGCTGAACCGTGCCGCTGGCAGCTCGACCTCCGGCGTTCGATCCGGAGGCCGAGCCACCCTCACCCCTGACCCCTCTCCCACCCGGGAGAGGGGAATCGCGCCCCACCTCGCGGCGTCGACGCCACCGGGAACAGGATTCCCGCGCCGTTCCGTCGGCGCGAGCCGGGCGGGATCCCTATACCAAGTTTCGTGCCCGGCGCGTCAGGCCGCCAGGCGGTAGCGCGATTCCGCCAGATCCTCGTGCGCGATCTCGGGGGCGCGGCCTGTCATGAGGTCGGCGAGCACGCGCCCGGAGCCGCAGGCCATGGTCCAGCCGAGCGTGCCGTGGCCGGTATTGGTGAAGAGGTTGCCGTAGGCGGTCGCGCCGACGATCGGCGTGCCGTCCGGGGTCATCGGGCGCAGGCCGGTCCAGAACGTGGCCTGCGAGGCGTCGCCCCCCGCCGGGAACAGGTCGCCCAGCGAGCGCTCGAGCGTCGCGCGCCGCGGCGCCCGCAGGGCGTGGCTGAAGCCCGCGAGCTCCGCCGTGCCGCCGACCCGGATGCGATCGCCGAGCCGGGTGATCGCCACCTTGTAGGTCTCGTCCATCACGGTCGAGACCGGGGCGAAGCGCGCGTCCGTGACTGGCAGGGTCAGGGAGTAGCCCTTGACCGGGTAGACCGGGAGCGAGAGGCCGAGGGGGCGCAGCAGGGCCGGCGTGTAGCTGCCCATGGCCGCCACGTAGGCATCGGCCGTGAGCACCTCGCCGGTGCCGGTCTCGACGCCGGTGATCCGTCCGCCTTCGTGGCGCAGGCCCGCGATGCTCACGCCGAAGCGGAAGCTCACGCCGCGCCGGGCGCAGAGGGCGGCGAGGCGCTGGGTGAAGAGATGCGCGTCGCCGGTCTCGTCGCCCGGCAGCCGCAGGCCGCCGACGAACAGGCCCTTCACGCGGTCGAGCGCCGGCTCGGCCGCGATGCAGCCCGCCGGGTCGAGCAGCTCGTAGGCGACGCCGTATTCGTCGAGCACGCCCGTATCCTCGCCGACATGGTCGAGCTGCTTCTGCGTGCGGAAGAGCTGGAGCGTCCCCTTCTCCCGGTGGTCGTAGGTGAGGCCGGTCTCGGCGCGCAGGTCCCGCAGGGCGTCGCGGCTGAACTCCGCGAGGCGGACCATGCGGCCCTTGTTGCGGCGATAGGCGTCCTCGGTGCAGTTCGCCAGCATCCGGGCGAGCCAGCCGTAGAGGCGCGGCTCCGGGCGCGGCCACAGCACCAGCGGCCGGTGGCGCATCATCAGCCACTTCATGGCCTTGAGCGGGATGCCGGGAGCGGCCCAGGGGGAGGAATAGCCCGGCGAGACCTGCCCCGCATTGGCGAAGCTCGTCTCCAGCCCGGCCCCCGGCTGCCGGTCGACCACCGTGACCTCGTGCCCCGCCTTGGCGAGGTAATAGGCCGAGGTCACGCCCACAACGCCACCACCCAGCACGAGAACGCGCATCGCATGGCCCCCAACGGTCAGAAGAAGCTGATGGGGTTCAGTCTCGCGCAAGGATCGTCGAATGTCCCTCCTGACAGGCGCAGGATCTGCGATAAGATCGGAGCAGACGGAATTTTCGTGCGCCCGATGCAAGGATCTGCCGATGGTGCGGGACGAGACCGACGCGCGCATTCTGCGGGTGCTGCGGGGCGATGGGCGGATCAGCAACCACGACCTCGCCGCCCAGGTGGGATTGTCGCCCTCCGCGACCCTGCGGCGGCTGCGGCTCCTCGAGCGCAGCGGCGTGATCCGCGGCTACACGGCGCTGATCGACGAGGCGGACGGCGCCGCGCCCCTCGTGGTGCTGACCCAGATCACTCTCGACCGGCAGACGGAGGAGTTCCTCAACCGCTTCGAGTCGGCGGTGCGCCGCTGCCCGGAGGTGCGCGAGTGCTACCTGATGACCGGCACCGCCGACTACCAGATGCGCATCGAGGTCCGCGACCCGGGCGACTACGAGCGCCTGCACAAGGAGGTGCTGTCGCGCCTGCCCGGGGTCGCGCGCATCCAGTCGAGCTTCGCGATCCGGACCGTCGTGCGTGGGCACGGGTAGGTGGATGCCGGCTGTTCAGCCCATCAGCTTGGTACCTGTTTCAACCCATCTCCCCCCTTTTTCCGGGCGCGTGCAGCGTCAGCGGAATGCGACTCGGAAACCAACACAAGAAGACGCGAAGCGGCTGCTTTTCACCGTCGGTGCTGGCGTTCGGAGCCGCTTCGCGGCGAGTCTCTTGCTGGTTTCCGGATCTCCTTCCGCTGGCGCTGCAGGCGTCCGGAAAAGGGGGATGCGATCGAAGCGACCTGCTCGCGGCTGCTCCCGCGGAGCCCGGCGCAATGAACGACGCACCCATACTGGCGCGCGGTACGCTCCTTGCTGCAAGATCCCGCGGCGTGGCGTGCGGAACGGGATCATGGTCGACCTCAGGAGCCTCGAAGTCTTCTATTGGACGGCCACGCTATGCAGCTTCCGGCAGGCGGCCGAGCGCATGCACACGACGCAGCCCGCGGTCTCGCAACGCATCGCGGCCCTGGAGGAGGAGTTCGGCGTCAAGCTGTTCGAGCGGCGGGCGCGGGCGGTCTGCCTCACCGCCAAGGGCCGCGACCTCCTCGTCTACGCGGAGCGCTTCCTGCGCCTGCGCACCGAGATGATGAGCGACATCGCCGGGCCCGGCAGCATGAAGGGGGTGCTGCGGCTCGGCGTCTCCGAGACCATCGTGCATACGTGGCTGATGCGCTTCATCGAGGCGATGCGGCAGACCTATCCGGGCGTCACCGTCGACCTCTCGGTCGACATCTCCCCGAACATGCGCGACGCGCTGCTCAGCCGCGACCTCGACCTCGCCTTCCTGGTCGGGCCGATCACGATGCCGAGCCTCGTGAACCTGCCGCTCTGCCACTACCCGGTGGCGTGGATCGCGGCGCCCCGGCTCGACCTCGGCGAGGGCGACGAGGTCGCGCTCACCGACCTTCTGCGCCACCCGATCATCACCTACCCGAAGAACACCAATCCCTACGCGCAGGTCCACGACCTCCTGGCGCGTTCGAACCTGCCGCCGCCGCGCATCTACGGGAACGCTTCGCTCTCCACGATCGTCCGCATGACGCTCGAAGGGATCGGCGTCTGCGTGATCCCGCCCGAGATCGTCGGCCGCGAGATCGAGACCGGGCAATTGCGCATCCTCAACACGCCCATCCAACTGCCCGATATCGGCTTCACGGCCACCTACGCCAACACGCCCGATTGCGGGCTCGCCGCCCCCGCCGCGCGCCTCGCCTGCGCGGTCGCGGCCGGACCCTCTCTTCAATAAGGACAGCTTATCGTTCCCGATGCGAAATCACGATTGGCGCTTAAGCGCACAGGATGTGACCATGCCGCATTCCTGGGCAAAGGGAGCGCCGAGCATGGTCCACGAAACCTCGTCCGACCGGGCCCGCATGACGGGCCACGCGGCGCGGCTTGCCTGCCGCAGCGGGGTGATCGCCGGCAGCACGGCCGGGATCGCCCACGGCTACGTTCAGGGCAACCTCGCGGTGCTGCCCAAGGACCTCGCCGCCGACTTCCTGCTCTTCGCGCAGCGCAACCCGAAGCCCTGCCCGATCATCGGCGTCTCGGCTCCCGGCGAGCGCAGCATCCCGGAACTGGGGGCGGATCTCGATATCGCCACCGACATCCCCGGCTACCGGGTCTGGCGGCACGGCGAGCTGGTCGAGGAGCGCCACGACGTGGCGGATCTCTGGCGCGACGACCTCGTGGCCTTCGTGATCGGCTGCTCCTTCTCGTTCGAGGCCGCGATGGTCGAGGACGGCCTGCCGCTGCGCCACGTCGAGATGGGCGTGCGGGTACCGATGTACCGCACCAGCATCCCGTGCCTGCCGGCCGGCCCCTTCGCCGGGCCGATGGTCGTCTCGATGCGCCCGCTCAAGCCCGCGCAGGCGATCCGGGCGGTGCAGATCACCTCGCGCTTCCCCGCCGTCCATGGGGCGCCGGTCCATCTCGGCCTGCCCGACGCGATCGGCATCCGCGACCTCGGCGCGCCCGATTACGGCGACGCGGTCCGGATCGAGGCGGACGAGATCCCGGTCTTCTGGGCCTGCGGCGTCACCCCGCAATCGGTGATCGCCGCCTCGAAGCCCGCCTTCGCGATCACCCACGCGCCGGGTGCCATGCTGATCACCGACCGCCGCAACAGCGAATTCGCGGTGCTCTGACACCCCCCCTCACGCTTCACCCTGGAGGCACGCGCATGATTCGTCGTCGGGACTTGCTGATCGGGGGCGCCGGCGCCCTCGCGCTCTCGGGGCTCGGCGCGGCGCCCGCCCGCGCCGCGGACGAGGTCGTCGTCGGCGTGCTCTACGCCATGTCGGGGGCGAGCGCGCAGGTCGGGGTCGATGCCCGCCACGCCATCGAGACCGCCCTCGACATCGTCAACCAGAGCCACGACCTCGACCTGCCGCTGGCCAAGGGCACCGGGTTGCCGGGCCTCGGCGGGGCCAAGATCCGCCTCGTCTTCGCCGACCACCAGGCCGACCCGCAGAAGGGCCGCGCCGAGGCCGAGCGCCTGATCACCCAGGACAAGGTCGCGGCGCTGATCGGCTGCTACCAATCGGCGGTTTCGGCCACGGTGAGCGCCACGGCCGAGCGCTACGGCGTGCCCTTCGTCTGCGCGGATTCCTCCTCGCCGAGCCTGCACCGGCGCAACCTCAAGTACTTTTTCCGCCCGGCCGCCCACGACGAGATGTTCTCGGCCGCGATGTTCGATTTCCTCGACGCGATGCGCAAGAAGGGCCAGACGATCGGATCGGTCGCGCTGTTCTTCGAGGACACGATCTACGGCATCGATTCCTCGACGGTGCAGCGCAAGCTGGCGGCCGAGCGCGGCTACAAGGTGGTCGCGGACGTGAAGTACAAGACCAACTCGCCCTCGCTGACCGCCGAGGTGCAGCAGCTCAAGACCGCCAACGCCGACGTGCTGCTGCCGACCTGCTACACGACGGACGCGATCCTGCTGACCAAGACCATGGCGGAACTCGGCTACAAGCCGAAGAGCATGATCGCGCAGGCGGCGGGCTTCGCCGAGAAGGTCACCTTCGACACGGTGGGCGACAAGCTCCAGGGCCTGATCTCGCGGGGCAGCTTCTCCCTCGACCTCGCGGCCAAGCGGCCCTCGGTCGGGGCGGTGAACGATCTTTACAAGGCGCGGGCGAACCGCGACCTCAACGACAATTCCTCCCGGCAATTCATGGCGCTGATGGTGCTGGCGGACGCGCTCAACCGCGCCGGCGCGGTCGACGGCCAGAAGATCCGGGCGGCGCTCGCGGCCACCGACATTCCGGGCGCGCAGACGATCATGCCCTGGAAGCGCGTCGCCTTCGGGCCGGACGGACAGAACCCGGACGCCGATCCGGTGCTGCTGCAATGGGTGGGCTCGACGTTCGTGACGGTGTTCCCGGAGCAGGCGGCGGTGGCGCCGGCCGTGTGGCCGATGAACGCGTGATGTAACCTTAAGAGAGGTGGCGCGGGATCCCCTCTCCCGGGTGGGAGAGGGGTATGGGGATCGAAGATCCCACGTGAGGGACGGACGCGTCAGCAAGCAGACCGAACCGTCGAGCTGCCAGCGGCGCGCTTCAGGATACTTGCTGAAGCCGAGCCACCCTCACGCGGGATCTTCGATCCCCTGGCCCCTCTCCCACTCGGGAGAGGGGAAGCGCGTGCCTTCGTCGATCGTGATGAGTGCGGCGGCGTGTGACGGCGATCGCCCGCACGGGAGTGGAAATCCCCGCGGCCTCCACCCGCCCCTCCAGCCCCCGGAGTCCCCCATGACCACCCAAGCGCTGGCCCAGGTGCTGGCGAGCGGCCTGCTGATGGGGCTGATCTACGCCCTGATCGCGGTCGGCCTGTCGCTGATCTTCGGCCTGATGGACGTGGTGAACTTCGCCCATGGCGAGTTCCTGATGCTCGCCATGTACGCGACCTTCGGGCTCGTGCTCGCCACGCATCTCGATCCGATCGTCCTGATGCCGCTCGTCGCCGCGCTCCTCTTCGTGCTCGGCGCCGCCGCCTATCTCGGGGTCGTGCGCTTCGCCATGCGGGCCAAGACCAACCAGGGCATGGTGCAGATCTTCGCGACCTTCGGCCTCGCGATCCTGCTCCAGGGCGCCGCCCAGTACCTGTTCACGCCCGACTACCGCAACGTGCAGAACACGTGGCTCGGCGGGCGCACCCTCGACCTCGGCGGCGTCTTCCTGCCCTGGCCGCAGATCTTCGGAGCCGCCGTGTCGCTCGCGGCCTTCGGCGGCCTGCACCTGTTGATGAGCCGCACCGATTTCGGCCGCGCGCTCGAGGCCACCCGCGAGGACCAGGGCGCCGTCGCGCTCGTGGGCATCGACCGCAACCGGGTCTTTGCGCTGGGCTGGGGCCTCGGCGGCGCGCTCGTTGGGCTCGCCGGGGCGGTGCTGGCGGTGTTCTACTACATCCACCCGCAGGTCGGGGCGAGCTTCGCGCTCATCGCCTACGTCACGGTGGCGCTCGGCGGCTTCGGCAGCGTCCTGGGCGCCCTCGTCGCCGGCATCGTGGTCGGCCTCGTCGAGGCCTTCACGGCCGTGATCCTGCCGCCGGCCCTCAAATCGGTCGGCGTCTACGCCCTCTACCTCGCCGTCGTCTTCGTGCGCCCGCAGGGCCTGTTCGGGAGGCTGTGATGACCTCGACCACGCTGCCCGCCCGCGCCGCGCCCGCCCCGGCCCTGACCGGCCACGCCGCCAAGCGCCGCCGCACCCTCCTCGTCGGCCTCCTGGTCTTCGCCGGGCTCGCCGCTTTGCCCTACGGGATCGGCGACGTCTACCTGCAGAACGTCCTGATCCTCACCCTGATGTACGCTGCGCTCGCCCAGAGCTGGAACATCCTCGGGGGCTATTGCGGGCAGATCTCGCTGGGTCATGCGCTGTATTTCGGCATCGGCGCCTATGTCACCAGCGTGCTGTTCGTGACCTACGGCGTCCTGCCCTGGGCCGGGATGCTGGCGGGCGGCGTCGCCTCGGCCGCGGTGGCGCTCCTCCTCGGCTATCCGTGCTTCCGCCTCGCCGGCCACTACTTCTCGATCGCCACCATCGTGATCGCGGAGATCGGCCTGCTGCTGGTCCACAACTGGGACTTCGTCGGCGGCGCCATGGGCATCCAGTGGCCCTTCAACCCGGATTCCTGGTGGACCCTGCAATTCGCCCGGGATAAGATCCCGTACGTCCATTTCGCGGTCGGGCTCCTCGCGGCGGTCTGGCTCGCCACCTACCTGATCGCCGAATCCCGCTGGGGCTACTGGTGGCGGGCGGTGAAGGACGATGCCGAGGCCGCCCGCAGCCTCGGGGTCGAGGTCTTTCGCTCCAAGATGGCGGCGGCCGCGCTCTCGGCCTTCTTCACGGCGATCGGCGGCGGCTTCTACGCGGCCTACGTGTCCTACATCGATCCCGAGAGCGTGATGAGCTTCCGCTTCTCGCTGCTCTTCGCGCTGCCCGCGGTGCTCGGCGGCATCGGCACCCTCTGGGGACCCCTCGTCGGGGCGGCGATCCTGATTCCGCTCACCGAGATCAGCCGCTCCTATCTCGGCGGCTCCGGCAACGGCCTCGACCTCATCCTGTACGGGGCCCTCATCATGGCGGTGGCGCTCGCCCGGCCGGAGGGCGTGCTCAGCCTGTTCCGCCGCACGAGGAGCACCCGCAACCAGGAGGCGACGCCGTGATCGCGGATCCGATCCTCACCGTCGACCACGTCACCCTGCGCTTCGGCGGGCTCGTCGCCAACGACGACGTCTCGCTGGATGTCCGGCGCGGCGAGATCCTCGGCCTGATCGGCCCGAACGGGGCCGGCAAGTCGACGTTGTTCAACCTGATCTCGGGGGCCTATCGGCCGACGAGCGGGCGCATCCTGCTGGAGGGCCGCGACATCACCGGCCTCGCGGCGCCCGAGCGCTGCCGGGCGGGGATCGCCCGCACCTTCCAGGTGCCCCGCTCCTTCGACTCGATGAACGTGGTCGAGAACGTGATCGTCGGCAGCCTCGTGCGCCATGCCCGCGCGGGGGAGGCCCGGCAGGCGGCGCTCGCCACCCTCGACGCGGTCGGCCTCGCCCACCGGGCCGAGGCGGTGGCCGGCGAACTCACGCCCCCCGAGAAGCGCCGGCTCGAAGTCGCGCGGGCGCTCGCCACCGAGCCCCGGCTCCTCCTCCTCGACGAGGTGCTGACGGGCCTCACCCCGAGCGAGGCCAAGGCCGGGGTGGAGCTCATCCGCCGCGTCGCCGAGCGCGGCGTCACCGTGATCATGGTCGAGCACGTGATGGAGGTGGTGATGCCCCTCGTCGACCGGGCGGTGGTTCTCCACCTCGGCCGGGTGCTGGCGGAGGGACCGCCGCAGGCGGTGGTCCGCGACGAGGCCGTGATCGGCGCCTATCTGGGGGACCGCCACCGTGCTGCTTGAGGTCCGCTCCCTCTCGACCGCCTATCAGGGCCTGCTCGCCATCCAGGACGTGTCGCTGGAGGTCGCCCCGGGCGAGATCGTCGTCGTGGCGGGCGCGAACGGCGCCGGCAAGTCGACGCTGCTGAAATCCATCGCCGGGATGGAGCGTCCCCGCTCCGGCGAGGTCGTGTTCGACGGCGCCCGCATCGACGGTCTGGCCGGCCACCTGATCACGGCCCGGGGCATCGCCTACGTGCCGGAGAACAAGCGCCTGTTCCCGCGCCTGTCGGTGGCCGACAACCTGCGCCTCGGCCGCTACCTCTACCGGGGCCAGCCGGACGCGGACGGACCGCTGGAGCGGGTCTTCGCGCTGTTTCCCCGCCTCAAGGAGCGGCTGCCGCAGCGGGCCGGCACCCTGTCGGGGGGCGAGCAGCAGATGCTGGCGATCGGGCGCGCCCTGATGACCCGGCCGCGGCTCCTGATGCTCGACGAGCCCTCGCAGGGGATCATGCCCAAGCTCGTGGACGAGATTTTTTCCGCCATCGAGACGATCCGCGCGGACGGGATGACGATCCTGCTGGTGGAGCAGCGCCTCGCCGAGTCCCTCGCCATCGCGGATCGCGCCTACGTGCTGCAGACGGGACGGCTGCTCCTCTCGGGCCCGGCCGCCACCCTGCGCGATGACCCGGAGGTGCGGCGGGCGTATCTGGGGATGTGAGGGGAGGGCGGATATGCCGAGCGAGCCTCGCCGCTTCGCGCGTGAGCTTCGGCAGCGTTCAACCTCCGCGGAGGAGCTGCTGTGGCAAGCTCTACGCGGTCGGCGGGTCCGAGGGCTGAAGGTCAAGCGACAGGTGCCGGTGCCGCCGTACACGGTGGATTTTCTCTGCACCGAGCATCGGCTGGTCGTCGAACTCGACGGCCGGCAGCACGGTTGGCAGGACACCTACGACGCGAAACGGACGGAAGAGATCGAGCGATGCGGCTACGCGGTGCTGCGGTTCCGCAACGAGGAGGTTCTGACGGACCTCGACATGGTCCTAAACCGCATCGCCGAAGCCGCCGGCCTGAATTCATAAAGCGCGGGGAACCCCTCTCCCGTGCGGGAGAGGGGCAGGGGTGAGGGTCCCGGACCGTGCCGCAAACGAGCTGAACGGTGGTGCTGGCAGCGGGACGCTTCAGTCTTCTTGCTGAACCACCTGGGCCCTCACCCCTACCCCTCTCCCGCACGGGAGAGGGGATCCCGCGCTCGACGCGTCATCGTTGAAGCAGTGGGAAAAGCTTGGAGATCCCATGCCCACCATCGACCTGAACTCCGACCTCGGCGAAGGCTTCGGCGATTACCGCTGCGGGGACGACGCGGCCGTGCTCGGCATCGTCACCTCGGCCAACGTCGCCTGCGGCATGCATGCGGGCGACCCGCAGATCATGGCCCGCACCTTCGCCCTCGCGCGCGAGCGCGGCGTCGCGGTCGGCGCCCATCCGGGCTTTCCGGACCTGTGGGGATTCGGGCGCCGCGTGCTGCCCTACACGCCGGCCGAGATCGAGCGCATCCTCGCCTACCAGATCGGCGCCGCCCAGGCGCTGGCCACCTATGCGGGCCACCGCATCACCTACGTGAAGACCCACGGGGCGCTCGCCAACCACGCCGCCGCCCACGAGGAGGTCGCGCTCGCCATCGCGCGGGCCGTCAAGGCCGTCGATCCGACCCTCGCGCTCCTCGCCATCGCGCTCACCGCGCAGGTGCGGGCGGGCGAGGCGCTCGGCCTCGAGACCCACCAGGAGATCTTCGCCGATCGCGGCTACACCGAGGAGGGGCAACTCGTCCCCCGCGGCCGGCCCGGCGCCCTGATCGAGGATCCGCAGGAGGCCGCCGAGCGGGTCGCCGCCATGGTGGCGGAGGGCGCGATCATCGCCGCTTCCGGCAAGCGCCTGCCGACGCCGATCCGCTCGATCTGCGTGCACGGCGATTCGCCGAACGCCGTCGCGACCGCCCGCGCGGTCCGCGAGCGGCTGGAAGGGCAGGGCGTCACCCTCGCGCCGTTCCGGCCGGCCTGATGCAGGCCCCCCGCCTCCTCGATGCCGGCGAGGCCGCGCTCGTCGCCGAGTTCGGCGACCGGGTCGACCCGGCGATCAACGACCGGGTGCTCGCCCTCGACGATGCCCTGCGGGCCGACCCCCCCGAGGGCCTGCGCGAGACGGTCCCGACCTACCGCTCGCTCATGATCCACTACGACCCCCTCGTCCTCGACCGCGAGGCCCTGGCGGCGCGGGTGCGGGCGCTGGCGGAGAGACCCGGGACGGTCCGGCACGCGGGCGCGACCTGGCTCCTGCCCTGCTGCTACGACCCGCCCCTCGCCGAGGACATCGCCGCGGTGGCGGAGGCGATCGGGCGGAGCGTCGAGGAGGTCGCCGCGCTCCATGCCGGGGCCGCCTATCGCATCTACATGTTCGGCTTCGTGCCGGGCTTCGCGTATCTGGGCGGCCTGCCCGAGGCGCTCGCCGTGCCGCGGCGCAAGACCCCGCGCCCGCCCCACCCGCCCAACGCCCTGATGATCGGCGGCGGGCTCGCGGCGGTGGCGAACATGCCGATGCCGACCGGTTGGTACGTGATCGGCCGCACCCCCGAGCGGCTCTACGCCCCCCACCGCGAAAACCCCTTCCCGGTCGCGGTCGGCGACACCCTGCGCTTCGAGGCGATCGACGCCGCCACCTTCGCGGCGCTCGACGCCCGGGCCGCCGCCGGCGAGGCGGTGGGACGCAGGATCGACCCATGACGATCGGCCTTCGCATCCGCGCCGCGGGACCCGGCGCGACCCTGCAGGATGCCGGCCGCCACGGCTACCTGCGCTACGGCTTCACGGCGGCCGGGCCGATGGACCCGCTCGCCCACGCCACGGCCAACCGCGCGGTCGGGGCGCCCCTCGGCGCCACCGCGATCGAGGTCTCGCTCGCCGGGATCGAGGTCACCGCCGAGGGTGCGCCGATCGGCGTGGCGCTGGCGGGGGGCGCCTTCCGGATCACCCTCGACGGCGAGCCGGTGCCGCCCGCCGCGGCGCTCACCCTGCATCCCGGCAGCACGCTCGCCGTCCGGGCTGGACGGGAGGGGGCGTGGTGCACCCTCGCCGTGGCCGGCCGCATCGCCGTGCCCGCCGTGCTCGGCTCGACCGCGACCCATACCCGCTCGGGCATCGGGGGCCTCGACGGGAGGGCGCTGCGGGCGGGCGACCTCCTGCCGGTCACCGAGGCCCGGCCCGGTCCGGCGGAGGTGCACTGCCTCGTCGCGCCCTGGCTCGACCGCAAGCCGGACGTGATCCGGGTCGTGCTCGGCCCGCAGGACGATTACTTCGCGCAGGACCAGGTCGCGGCCTTCCTGGCCGGCCCCTGGACGGTGACGCCGCGGGGCGACCGCATGGCCTGCTTCCTCGACGGGACGCCGCTCACCCACGCCAAGGGCGCCGACATCGTCTCGGACGGGATCGCCATGGGGGCGGTGCAGGTGCCCGGCGAGGGACGCCCGATCGTGCTGATGGCCGACCGGCAATCGACGGGGGGCTACCCGAAGATCGCCACGGTGATCGGTCCGGACCTCGGGCGGCTGGCGCAGGCGCAGGCGGGCACGCGGCTGCGCTTCCGCGCCGTGTCCATCGCCGAGGCGGTGGCCGCGCGGCGGGCGGAGGCCGAGGCCCTAGGGCCGCCGGTGCCCGCCGAGCCGCTCGTGCGCACGGCCTTCAGCCCGGAATTCCTGCTCGCGCGCAACCTCATCGACGGCGTCGTCGACGGCGGAGGGACGTGAGGCAGGGCTGGCATGTGGGCTCGCGCCTTGCGGAGGCCGCCCGCCTCCGTCAGTGCTCCGCCCGCCGGGACATGCCCGGGGGCGGAGCGCGACATGACGGCTGAGCCACGCAAGGAGACGATCCACCCGGCCGCGCGCGTGGTCGCGCCGCAGGCCTGGACCGGCCCCGGCTTCGTCGAGTTCGTGGCGCTCACCGCCTTCGTGATGGGGCTCACCGCGGTCACCATCGACAGCTTCCTGCCGGCCTTCCCGGCCATCGCCCAGGACTTCGCGCTCCGCGATCCGAACCGGCCCCAGCTCCTCGTCTACGTCTACATGCTGGGCTTCGGCCTCGCGCAGATCGCCTACGGCCCGCTCTCGGATTCGGTCGGACGGCGGCCGGCCCTGATCGGCGGCACCGCGATCTACCTCGCGGGCAGCGTGCTCGCCGCCCTGGCGCCGAGCTTCGAGTGGCTCCTCGTCGCCCGCGCCGTGCAGGGGGTCGGCGGAGCGGCCGGGCGCATCCTCGCCGTCGCCATCGTGCGCGACCGCTTCGAGGGACGCGACATGGCCCGCGTCATGTCGTTCTGCATGATGGTGTTCCTGATCGTGCCGATCCTCGCCCCAGCGATGGGCGGCCTGATCCTGGCCGCCGCCCACTGGCGGGTCATCTTCGGGGCGATGCTGCTGCTCGCCGTGGTGGCGCTGCTGTGGTTCGGGTTGCGCATGCCCGAGACGCTGCACCCGGCCTACCGCCGCAGCCTCGACCTGCGGGCGGTCGGGTCCGGCATCGCCACGGTGGCCGCGACGCGGGCCTCTCTGGGCTACGCCACGGCGCTCGGCCTCCTGACCGGTTGCATCATGGCCTATGTCGGCTCCGCGCAGGCGATCTTCGACACCGGCATCTACGGGCTCGGGCGGCTCTTCCCCGTCGCCTTCGGGCTGATCGCGGGCGCGATGGGCGTCGCCACCCTGATCAACGCCCGCCTCGTGCGCCGCTTCGGGATGCGGCGGCTCTCGCATGGCGGCCTCGTCGGGCTCTGCCTGATGTCCCTGGTCCAGATCGCCCTGATGCTGGCTTTCGCGGGGCGCCCGCCGCTGCCGCTGCTGATCCTCACCCTCGCGGGCTGCCAGTTCCTGCTCAGCTTCGCGATGCCGAACTTCAACGCCATCGCCATGGAGCCGCTCGCGGCGATCGCGGGCACCGCCTCGTCCTTCATCGGCTTCTACACGACGCTGCTCGCGGCCTTCTGCGGCCTGATCGTCGGCCAATCCTTCGACGGGACGGTGATCCCGCTCGGGCTCGGCTACTGCGCGCTCAGCGGCACCGCGCTCGTCGTGGTCCTGTGGACCGAGCGCGGGCACCTGTTCGGATCGGGCGCGATGGCAGGGACGAAGCCGCGGGGCTGATCCGCCCTCCCTGATCGAGCGGATCGCGGATGACGGTGCCGGCCCGGGCGGCGCGCTACGCCTCGTCCTCCTCGAAGTGCACGCCGATCTTCGCGGGCTGGCGCCACATCACGCGGCACGCGGATGTGCGGCGGCGGAACAGCAGCGAGAACGTGTCCGGCACGGCGAAGGGATCGGTGATCGCGATCACGGCGCCCGAATCGGTCAGAGCGTCGAGCTGGACATCGATCGACCGGCCGTGATCGAGGACGATGGCTGCTTTCTTGCTGACCAGGGATGAGTACAGCATGTTCGACTTGCTTATGATTTTCGTAAAACGACCAAAAGTAAGATATGCTGATCGTCTAAATGAAACGTAAAGGAAGGTGATACAAACTTGAGGCAAGTGCCCATGGCGGCGGCCTTTCGCCGTTAACTCCGCCTTGAGGTTGGGGGCCGAAGGATGGTGGCCGGACCATCGAGGAGAGGGACTGTCATGGCGAGCGACGGGCGCAACCCCGACAGGATCCTGCTGGCCGGTCGCGTGCTGCTCGCCGCGGCCCTGCTCCCGGCCGGGATCGCCCGGGCGCTGAACCCGTCGGGCTTCGCGCTGACGCTGGCCGCGACCGGCATGCCCTCTCCGCACGTCGTGGCGACGGTCTCGGTGATCGTCACGATCTTCGGCCCTCTGGCGCTGGCCGTCGGCATCCTGCCGCGCGCGACGGGGTGGCTGCTCGCCGCCCACACGCTGGTGATGGGGCTCCTGCTGCACCGCTTCTGGGACTTTGCCGGGGCGAACGCGCTTATCGAACGCGAATTGTTCCTCGCGCAGGCCGGGCTGGCGGGGGGCTTCGTCCTCGCCGCCTTCACCGGGCCGGGGCGGTGGAGCTGGGACGGCTGGTGGCACGGATCGCGCGGCGCGGCCGCGCCGGCCGCCAAGGGACCCGTCAAGGCAGGCCCCAAGCCGGGCGCGACGCCCTCGGCCGCCAAGCGCGGCGCGCCGCGCCCCAAGCCGGCCCGCGCGGCCGCCTGACCGCGGGGGCTTAGAGCATTTTCCGACGAAGTGGCCCCCGGTTCGTCGTAGAAAATGCGGCAAAAACAATGACCTGGAGCAGCACCCGATTGCAGCGCGATCGGGTGCTGCTCTGGTGTCTCTCACATAACTCCCGATCACCGTCGTCGCTCGCTGTGGCACCTCCAGCGCAGCGGGAGGTTTGTGAGGTGCACTCAGGGCGAGGCCGGCTGCAGCATCCCTTTGCGCTCGCGCACCAGCCGCGCCAGCATCGCGCGGTGGAACCGCTTCGGCGGCAGGCGCGCCAGGAAGCGCTCCGCGAACTCGCCGATCGCGACGTCGGGCCGGACCTTGGCCAAGTACTGGTAATCGATGCCCGGGGTCCACAGAAAGTGCACCTCCCGGAAGGTCTCGGCGAGGAGCCCCGTGAGGAAGCCGCTGTAGACCTCCCAGCGGAAATGCGAGCAGGAATCGCCGAACAGCACGATGCGGCGCGGGTCGGCCCGCGGCGACTCGTTGCGGAACACCACGTGGGTGCCGAGATGGAGTTCGCCGACGCGGCCGGCCGCCTCGAAGTCGCGCACGAGGTCGCTGGCGAAGACGCGCTCGGCGTCCCGCTGGAGCGCGTGGGGCGTGAACGTCTCGAACCGCAACGGCGTCAGCTTGTCGCCGAGGTCGCCGCAGAGGGGCCTCTCCGGGAGGAGCCGGTCGGCCCGCAGATCCTCCCGCGGAACGGCGCCGAGCCGGCGGCAGAGCGCCTCGTAGGCGACGAAGCAACCCGCATGGGTCCAATGCGTGTCGGTGCGGAAGTACAATTCGGCCTCGTCGCGCCGCGCCCGCAGCGGGGCAACGAGGTCGACATGGGCGCCCGCCGCGCCCGAGCCCCGCAGCCAGCGCCCCAGGCGCAGGGCCGGCGCGGCGGCGAGGTCGACCGCGAGCCCGTCCGTGAGCGTGTCGTAGACCGTCAGCTTCTCGGGGACGACGAGGTGGAGGTAGCGGATCCCCAGGCGGCGGCAGCGATCGGCACGGCCGACGACCACGCGCCGCCAGCGCCAGTCGTGGAGCCAGGTCCGCCAGGATCGCCGGTACTGGGCGAGGACGTCGTTGTTCCCGCCGACCAGGAACAGCCAGCCGTCTCGGCCCTCATGCACCATGCCCCCGTCCACGTCCGTCCCCTGCCGCGGGAGGTTCGCGCGTGCCGCGACGTCTGCGTCGAGCCGGCTTTCCTTCGCCGACCGGTGCTGTCGCCCGGCCCCGCGGCGCGGTCAAGGCGGCACCGGGCAGGCGGTCACGGAAGCGGCGACGCCGAGCAGGCGGATCGCACCGCCCGCCGCGCGCACCGGGCCGCCCCGGCAGGCGATCGGGCCTTCGTCCCCGGCCGCGCCCCGCGCGCGGTAGACGAGGTCGACCCGTCCGTCCCCGCGCAGCGCTGCCGCCAGCGCCTCGCGCAGGCGCGGCGCGTCCGCCGCCTCGATCCGGGCGAGCCAGGCCTCCACCGCCTCGGTCCCCGACCCGATCCGGATCGGCGCCGTCTCCGACCAGCGCACGGTCCGGGCCGCCCCGTCGACCTCCCAGGTCGACAGGCCGGCCGCCGCGACCGCGAGCCGGAGATCCGCGTCGGGCGCGTCCAGGACCGACTCGGCCGCGACCCGCGCGTCGATGTCCGAGAGGAGCCCCACCCACTCGCGCAAGGTGCCGTCGC
Organism: Methylobacterium sp. JK268; assembly: GCF_054052225.1. Taxonomy (NCBI): domain Bacteria; kingdom Pseudomonadati; phylum Pseudomonadota; class Alphaproteobacteria; order Hyphomicrobiales; family Methylobacteriaceae; genus Methylobacterium; species Methylobacterium sp. JK268. Next base: position 48,701 of record NZ_JBSVZN010000006.1, read on the forward strand.
GGTTCCGCAGCGGGACGCCGCGCGACAGCGTCCAGCGGTAGCGCCCGTCCGGCTGGCGGAGGCGATAGACCACCTCGAACGTCCTCCCGGTCCGGCGGGCGCTGCGCCACGCCGCCTCGGCCGGTCCGCGATCGTCCGGATGCACCCGGACGAGCCAGTCCTCCTCCTGCAGGACGTCCTCGGGATCCCCCGTGGGCGCGATCCAGCCGATGCCGCGCACGGGCGGGCCCTCGGCCGCTGCCCGCCACGCGACGGCGGCGCTCGCCGTCACCAGTGCCCGGTAGCGCTCCTCCGCCTCGCGCAGGCGCCGGGCCCCGGGATCGCGCTCGGGCCGCTCCGGGGACGGGGCGATCCGCTCGAAGGTCGGGTCGTAGCGCCCGAGCGGCAGGTCGATCCGCACGCCCAGAGGGCAGCCGGGATCCTCGTAGATCTGCTGGAGCACCTGCCGCAGGCGGCGCGCCTCGACCCGCACGATCGCGTCGGTCGCCGGATCGAAATGCGCCGGCCGGCCCAGGGGGTCGGTGGCGATCGTGTAGGATTTCAGGAGGTGGCCGCGGCCCGCCAGGCTCTCGCTCACCACGTAGGACAGGAACGTCGAGAGTTGCGGCGACTTGCGGAGCTGGGGTTGCTGCAGCAGCGCCCCCAGGGCCTCCCGGATGGCGTCGGATCCGATCGCGTCCCGTTCCATCGCGGCGGTCTGATATCGACATGCCCAGGGCGACCCGGCGCGCCGTCGCGCCCGGCCTCGCCCGCGCCACCTTGTTCCACGCCGGGCGCGGGGCCACAACCGGAATGATGCATGTCAGAGTTGCGCCAGGAAAAAGCGCAACCTTGCGACGCGTTCAGCTCGACAGGAGGCGCGCCCCGACCACCGCGGCGGCGGCGCGGTTCTGGACGCCGAGGCTGCGCAGGAGCGCCGCCATGTGCACCTTGACGGTGCCCTCGCCGAGCTGGAGCTGGCGGGCGATCTCCTTGTTCGACTTGCCCTCGACGAGGAGCGCCAGCACATCGCGCTGGCGGGGCGTGAGCTCCACCGAGCGCCCGGCCCGCAGCCCCTCGGCATCGGGGGCGGGCCGCGCCGCGGGCGGCCGCGCGGGGGCGTCGAGCACCGCCAGGGACGGGGGCACGTAGATCTGCCCCTCCAGGATCATCCCGACCGCGCGGGTGAGTTCCGAGGAGCCGAGGCCCTTGGGCACGTAGCCGTGCACCCCGACCTCCAGCGCCGCCAGGATCTTGCTGCGCTCGCTCGACCCGGAGACCACCGCGACCTTCACCCAGGGAAAGCACTCGCGGACGGCGCTGAGGCTTCCCGGACCCTCCATCCCCGGCATGGCGAGATCGAACAGGGCGAGCGTGATGCCGTTCGCCCGCTGGGCCAGCTGATCGAGGGCCGCGTCCAGCGAACCCGTCTCGACGACGTCGCCGAACCCGAGGCTGCGGTTCAGGATCGCCACCATCGCAAGGCGGAAGAATTCGTCGTCGTCCGCGATCAGGGCGACAGGCGCCGTCTGTTGAACCATGCTCGAATATTCCATCTCCCCCGCCCTTGTATGGGCAGGACGGGGAGATCGTCCATAGTCGGGACCGGCCGTCCACCGGCGCTTGGGCGGTGCGGGATCGCGCGCGCCGTCGCGGTCGGCATGGTCCGGACCTTGCTCGGCGCGGCGGATCTGCTGCAGGGAGATGGCCTTGACCGCGCGTCCGCCCCACGATGCTCTCGCGCCCGACTTGGCGCCCGACCTGGCGCCCTACCTTGAGGCCGCGGCCCCGCTCCTCGGACTCCCGGTCCGCCCCGAATGGCGGGAGGGCGTCGCCTTCCACCTCGCGACGCTGCTGGCCGCCGCCGAGCGCGTGGCGGGGCACCCGCTCCCGGACGAACTGGAGGCCGCCCCGGTCTTCGTTCCCGTGCCGGCCGCCGGGGCCGGCCGGTGATCGCCGGGACCGCCGCCGCCCTCGCGGCCCGGGTGGCGCGGCGGGAGGTCGGCGCCCGCGCGGTGATCGCCGCCACCCTCGACGGAATCGCCGCGCGGGACCCCCGCGTCGGCGCCTTCACGGACGTGACCGGCGAACGGGCCCTCGCCGCCGCCGAGGCCCTCGACGCCCGCCTGGCCCGGGGCGAGCCTGCCGGACCTCTCGCAGGCGTTCCCTTCGCGGTGAAGAACCTCATCGACGTTGCGGGCCTGCCGACCCGGGCCGGCTCGCGGATCAACCGCGAGCGGCCGCCCGCGACCCGCGACGGCGCGCTGGTGCGGCGGCTGGAGGCGGCCGGCGCCATCCTGGTCGGTGCCCTCAACATGGGCGAGTACGCCTACGACTTCACGGGCGAGAACGTCCACGACGGGCCGAGCCGCAACCCGCACGATCTCGCCCATATGAGCGGCGGCTCCTCGGGCGGGTCGGGCGCGGCGGTGGCGGCCGGGCTGGTGCCCCTCGCCCTCGGCTCGGACACCAACGGGTCGATCCGGGTGCCGAGCGCCTTCTGCGGCGTGTTCGGCCTCAAGCCCACCTACGGCCGGCTGAGCCGGGCCGGAAGCTTCCCCTTCGTGGGCAGCCTCGACCATCTCGGGCCGATGGCGCGCAGCGCCGCCGACCTCGCCCTCGCCTACGACGCGATGCAGGGTCCCGACCCCGAGGACCCGGTCGCGACGACGCGCGCGCCCGAGCCCGTGGGGCCCATCCTCGACCGCGGGACCGCGGGCCTGCGCGTCGCGGTGGCGGGCGGCTACTTCGCGCGCGGCGGCGATCCCGACTGCTTCGCGGCGGTGGCGCGGGTCGCGGACACACTCGGCGCGACCGCCAGCGTAGAGATCCCGGAGGCCGCGCGGGCGCGGGCGGCGGCCTACGTGATCACCGCCGCGGAGGGCGCCGCCCTCCACCTCGACCGCCTGCGCAGCCGCGCCGCGGAGTTCGACCCGGCCGTGCGCGACCGCCTGATCGCCGGCGCCCTGATCCCGGCCCCCCTGATCGAGCGGGCGCAGCGCTTCCGGCGCTGGTACGCGGGCGCCGTCGCGGCCTTGTTCGACTCCGTCGACGTGATTCTCGCCCCCGCCACGCCGTGCCGGGCGCCCCGCGGCGGCGAGACCACCCTGGTCCTGGACGGCGTGGCGATGCCACTGCGGCCGAATATCGGCGTCTTCACGCAGCCGATCTCCTTCGTCGGGCTGCCGGTCGCCGCGGTCCCGGTCTGGCTCGATGGCGGGCTGCCCCTCGGCGTTCAGGTGATCGCGGCGCCCTGGCGCGAGGACCACGCGCTCCGCGTCGCCCACGCCCTCGAAGCGGCGGGCGCGGCGCGCGCGCCCGTCGCCCCCCTCTGACGCGGAGACTCCATCATGACCGGCCAGGACGACCCGAGCGCCCTCGCGGTCGACGACCCCGAGGTCAGGGCCGAGGTCGAGGCGGCCTTCGCGGCCTACGAGGCCGCCCTCGTCTCCAACGACGTCGCCACGCTCGAGGCGCTGTTCTGGGACGATCCCCGCACGATCCGGTACGGCGCGGGCGAGAACCTCTACGGCATGGAGGAGATCCGCGCCTTCCGGCGCGCCCGCTCGCCGGCCGGCCTCGCCCGCACCCTGTCGCGCACCGTGATCACTACCCACGGGCGCGACCTCGCGACTGCTATGACTTTGTTCCAGCGTGCCGGGAATCCGGGCATGGTCGGTCGGCAGAGCCAGACCTGGCGGCGCTTCCCGGACGGCTGGAGGGTCGTCGCGGCCCATGTCAGCGTGATTTCCGAGCCCGTCTCGCCCTCGTGATTGTGACGCCAACGTCACACCTCGGCCCGGCGTGAGCCGGTGCCCGCCGCATCTGGCCCGCGTGGCACAGCCGTTGCCAAGCAGTGCCCAAGTCATCTCGGGGGTCGAGGAGAGAAAAATGCTCAAGCGGGGGCTTGTTGGAATGGTATTCGGTCTTGCCTTACTGGGGCAGGCCGAGGCGGCGGACGTGCCCGCCAAGGATCAACCGGTCCCCGCGGCGCCCGCCGCGCCGGTGTCGTTCTTCCTGTTCGCGGATACGCAGGTCAGCTACCGCTACCAGTTCCCCGCGGCCGAGCCCGGCGTGCAGGTGGTGCGCCCCGACGGCTCCGTGCGCAACCAGGACATTCCCAAGCACATCCTCAACTTCTCCCACGCCGATGCCTGGGAGTACGGCACCAACTTCTTCTCGCTGGATATTCTCAAGTCCGGGTCCCAGGATCCCGCCGGCACCACCAACGCGCCGGGCGGCTTCGCCCTATACGGCTACGGCGCCACGGAGGCCTATGGCCTCTACCGCGGCACGCTGAGCCTGAACGCGCTCACCGGCACCAAGGCCTTCGCGATTCCCGGCCTGATCAAGGACGTCTCGCTCGCCTTCGGCTTCGACGCCAACAGCAAGGACACCCCCTTTGGGCCCAAGAAGCGCGACGTGGTGGGGGGCTTGAGCTTCTCGGTGGACGTGCCGGCCGGGTTCCTGAACGCGACGGTCCACGCCTACAAGGAGTGGAACCGCAACGGCTTCAACCCGCAGCCGGGGCGGGACGTGAGCTTCGACGTGGTGCCGGAATTCGAGATCGTCTACGCTTTCCCGCTGGCCTTCACGAACCTTCCGCTGAGCCTCGCGGGCTTCAACAACATCGTGCTGCCGAAGGGGCGCGGCGTTCCGGCCGCGCTGGCGGCGACGAACCCGAAGACGGGCCTCGAGTTCCTGTCGCGGACGAACCTCGTTCTGGATGTGGGCAAGCTGGTCTGGGACAACCCGAACCGCCTCGACGCGTTCATCGGGTTCCAGTACTGGCTGAACAAGTTCGGGAACGTGGAGACGCCGACCTTCAAGGGAACCGAGGAGAAGGCGTTCCTGGCCGGCATCGCCGTGCACCTGTTCTGAGGAGGCCGCCCACCGCCATGGCCGACCCCACTCCCCTCTTCGGCGCCTACGGCATCGTCAAGCGCTTCGGCGATTTCGCGGCCAATGACGGCGTCGACCTGGAGATCCGCGCGGGCGAGATCCACGCGCTGCTGGGCGAGAATGGGGCCGGCAAGTCGACCCTGATGAAGATGCTCTACGGCCTGCTGGAGCCGACCTCCGGGGCGCTGACGCACCGGGGTGACCGGGTGCGCATCCCGAGCCCGGAGGCCGCGCGGGCGCTCGGCATCGGCATGGTGTTCCAGCACTTCTCGCTCTGCGAGAACCTGACCGTGATCGAGAACGTCGCCCTGGTGATGCCCCGCACCACCGGGATGGCGGCCCTGCGTGCGCGGCTCGCGGCCGTGACGCAGGCCTACGGCCTGCCGCTCGATCCCGACCGGCCGGTCTGGTCGCTCTCGGCGGGGGAGCGCCAGCGCATCGAGATCGTCCGCTGCCTGCTGCAGGATCCGGCGCTGGTGATCCTCGACGAGCCCACTTCGGTGCTCACGCCCGGGGAGGCCGAGGGGCTGTTCGGCGTGCTGGAGCGCCTGCGCGACGAGGGCCGGGCCATCCTCTACATCTCGCACAAGCTCGAGGAGGTGCGCCGGCTCTGCACCCGCGCCACGATCCTGCGGGCGGGCAAGGTCGTGGGCGCCTGCGATCCCCGCCGGGAGAGCGCCCGCTCGCTCGCCGCCCTGATGGTCGGCGAGCAGGTCGCCGAGGTCCGTCCGCCGGCCCGCGAGGCCGGGCGCCGGGAGCGGTTGCGGGTCGAACACCTGTCGCTGCCGGCGCCGGGCCTCCACGGCACGCCCCTGCGGGACGTGGCGCTCAGCGTGCACGAGGGCGAGGTGGTCGGCATCGCGGGAATCGCCGGGAACGGCCAGGCGGAATTCTTCGCCGCTCTCTCGGGCGAGGTGCAGACCTCCGCCGAGGCCGTGCGCATCGATGGGACGCCGGTGGGTCGCCTCGGCATCACCGCGCGCCGCCGCCGGGGCGCGGCCTTCGTGCCCGAGGAGCGCAACGGGCACGGCGCCGCCCCGGATCTCAGCCTCACCGACAACGCCCTCCTGTCGCGTCACGCGGGGACGGGGCTCGTCCGGCACGGGATCATCGACCGGCGCGCCGTCCGCGCGCTGATGCGGGCCATCGTGGCGGCCTTCGACGTGCGCAAGGCCGGACCCGATCCCGCCGCCCGCACCCTGTCGGGCGGCAACCTGCAGAAATTCCTGGTCGGGCGCGAGATCCTGGCCGAGCCGGGGGTGCTGGTGATCAACCAGCCGACCTGGGGCGTCGACGCGGCCGCGGCCGCCCGCATCCGGCAGGCCCTCCTCGACCTCGCCGGGCGGGGGGCGGCCGTCGTCGTGATCAGCCAGGACCTCGACGAGCTGTTCGAGGTCGCCGGCCGCATCGCCGTGCTGCATGCGGGCCGCCTCTCGCCCGCCCGGCCGGCCCGCGATCTCACCCGCGAGGCGGTCGGCCTGATGATGGGCGGCGCGAGTGAGGCGGCACCGGCTCCGCAGGAGGCATCCCCGGCCCCGCAGGAGGAGGCACCGGCTCTGCAGGAGGCGGCCCGTGCGTCTTGACCTCGCGCCCCGCCCCCGGCGCTCGCGGCTGATGGAGGGCTTGAGCCCGGCGCTCGCCTTCCTGGCCGCGGTTCTCGTCGGGGGCATCGCGGTCGCCGCGATGGGCCGCTCCCCCGCCGCCGCCTTCGCGACCTACTTCGTCGCCCCCCTGAGCGAGCTGTGGTCCCTGGAGGAGGTGGCGCTCAAGGCCGCGCCGCTGGCGCTCATCGCGACCGGGCTCGCCTTCTGCTACCGCGCGAACCTCTGGAACATCGGCGCCGAGGGCCAGTTCGTGGTCGGCGGCCTCGCGGGCGGGATCGTCGCCGTCGCGACCCACGGCATCGAGGGCGGCCCCCTGGCGACGGCCTGGATCCTCCCCGCCATGCTCCTCGCCGGCACGCTGGCGGGTGCGGCCTACGCGCTGATCCCGGCAGTGCTGCGGGTGACCCTCGGCGTGTCGGAGATCCTGACCAGCCTGATGCTGGTCTACGTGGCGGAGCTGCTGCTCGACTATCTCGTGCGCGGCCCCCTGCGCGACCCGGCGGGCTACAACTTCCCGCAGAGCGTGAGCTTCGACGACGCGGCCCGCCTCGCGCCGCTGATCGAGGGCGAGAACCTGCACGCGGGCGTGGTGATCGCTCTCCTGGCGGTGGTCTTCGCCGCGGCCCTTCTGGCTCGCACCCTGTTCGGCTTCCGGGTGCGGGCGGTCGGCGCCGCCCCGCGGGCGGCGCGCTTCGCCGGGTTCAGCGAGGCGCGGCTGACGCTCGCGGTCTTCGCGGTCTCGGGAGGCGCCGCGGGGCTCGCGGGCATCGCCGAGGTGGCGGGCCGGATCGGCCAGCTGCAACCCTCGATCTCCCCCGGCTACGGCTTCACGGCGATCATCGTGGCCTTCCTCGGCCGTCTCTCCCCGGTCGGGATCGTGCTGGCCTCCCTGGTCATCGCGCTCACCACGATCGGCGCGGAGGGCGCGCAGATCGCCCTGAAGCTGCCCCTCGACCTCACCCGGGCCTTCCAGGGGCTGCTCCTCGCCCTGGTGCTCGGCGCCGACGCCCTGGCGCGCTACCGGGTGCGCCTCGTGCCGGGAGGGCCGGCCGCGTGAGTCTCGACCTCGTCCAGATGGTGCTGTTCACCATCGTCACGGCGGCGACCCCGCTCCTCCTCGCCGCCACGGGCGAACTCGTCGCCGAGCGCGCGGGCGTGCTCAACCTCGGCGTCGAGGGCATGATGGTGCTCGGTGCGGCGCTGGGCTTCGCGGCGGCGGTCGAGAGCGGCTCGACGCTGGTGGGCGCGCTCGCCGGGATCGGGGCCGGGATGGCGCTCGCCGCCTTGTTCGCCCTGCTGACGGTCGGGCTCGCGGCGAATCAGGTCGCCTCCGGCCTCGCCCTGACCATCCTGGGGCTCGGCCTCTCCGGCCTCGCCGGGGCGCCTTACGTCGGCCTCAAGCGCGACCCGGCCCCCCACCTCCACCTCCCGGTCCTCACAGATCTGCCGGGGATCGGCCGGCTCATCTTCGGGCAGGACGCCTTCGTGTACGCGGCGGCCGCCCTCGTCGCCGGGGTCGGGGCCTTCCTGTGGCGCAGCCGTGCGGGCCTCGCGCTCCGGGCGATCGGGGACGACCACGACGCCACCCACGGTCTCGGCCTTCCCGTTCGGCGCACCCGCGTGCTGGCGGTGCTGTTCGGGGGCGGCTGCGCCGGCCTCGCGGGGGCCTACCTGTCGCTGGCCTACACGCCGTTCTGGGCGCCCGCCATGACGGCGGGCCGCGGCTGGATCGCGCTCGCCCTCGTGGTCTTCTCCTCCTGGCGGCTCGGGCGCCTGATCGGCGGTGCGCTGCTCTTCGGGGGCGCCACGGTGCTGCAGCTCCACGCCCAGGCGGCCGGGATCGGTCTCCCCGGCCAGGCCCTCTCGGCGCTGCCCTACCTCGCCACGATCCTCGCCCTCGTCGCGCTCTCGCTCGGGCGGCGGGCGGGCGGCTCGACCGCACCGGCCGCGCTCGGCCGCGTCTTCACCCCGCCGCGCTAGCCGCGGCCTGCCAGAGGAACTCACGCATGAAACGGATCGTCCAGGGCGCGCTGCGGGGCGCGGCGGCGGGACTGCTGGCTCTGGGCCTCGCCGCGGCACCGGCGCGGGCGGCGGACAAGCTGAAGGTCGGCTTCGTCTATGTCGGGCCGGTCAGCGATTACGGCTACTCGTTCCAGCACGACCAGGGCCGCAAGGCGCTGGAAGCGGCGCTCGGCGACAAGGTTCAGACCACCTTCCTCGAATCCGTGCCCGAGGCCGACAGCGAGCGCGCCATCGAGGGCCTCGCCCGTTCGGGCCAGGACCTGATCTTCACCACTTCGTTCGGCTTCATGGAGCCGACCCTGCGGGTCGCCAAGAAGTTCCCGAAGATCAAGTTCGAGCACGCCACCGGCTACAAGCGGGCGGCCAACGTCGGCACCTATTCGGCCCGGTTCTACCAGGGACGCTACGTCTGCGGTGAGATCGCCGCCCGGATGACCAAGACCGGGACACTCGGCTACATCGCCTCCTTCCCGATCCCCGAGGTGGTGAGCGGCATCAACGCCTTCATGCTCGGCGCGCAGTCGGTGAAGCCCGACATCAAGGTCAAGATCGTCTGGGTGAACACCTGGTTCGACCCCGGCAAGGAGGCGGAGGCCGCCAAGGCCCTGCTGGCGCAGGGCGCCGACATCCTCTCGCAGCACACGGATTCCGCCGCCCCGCTGCAGGAGGCCGAGAAGCAGGGCAAGCTCGGCTTCGGTCAGTCCTCCGACATGATGCGCTTCGCCCCGAAGGCGCAACTCACCTCGATCGTGGACGATTGGGGGCCGCACTACGTGGAGAGCGCCAAGGCGGTCCTCGACGGCAGCTGGAAGAGCCGGGACGTCTGGGACGGCATGAAGGAGGGCGCGGTGGTGCTCGCGCCGTTCGCCAACATGCCCGACGACGTCAAGGCGGCGGCCGAGGCCCGCGCCAAGGCGATCAAGGACGGCAGCTTCCACGTCTTCACTGGGCCGATCACCAAGCAGGACGGGACCCTGGCGGTGAAGGCGGGCGAGGTCGCCCCCGACCCGATGATCCTCGGCATGAACTGGTACGTGAAGGGGATCGACGACAAGCTGCCGAACTGACCGCCAGAGCAGTGTCCGATCATGGTGTCATCGGACACTGCTCTGGGCTTTTGATTTTACGCATTTTCTGCGACGAACCGGCATCCACTTCGTCAGACAACGCTCTAACGAGCGTGCCCGCGGTGTCCGTGATGCCGCCGGTGCCCGTGCCGCACGCCCGGCCGGCGCCAGACGCCCCTGCCCGCGAGCCCGCCGGGCGCCGTGACCCGGGGCTGCCCGGCCGGCGGCGTCAGCGTGCCCTGCGCGGCGGCGAGCGGGGCGAAGAGCAGGGCGCCGCCCAGGAGTGCGGAGACGAGAGCGGAGAGCAGGATCGGACGGGGCATGGCACTCCTCGGCGCGGGACCCGGGGGCGGCGTCCCGCGCACGGCAACGATCCCGGCGCCGGAAGGCTCCCGATCCCGCCGGCCCGGGGCGCGGCGCGGATCGGCCCGTGCGTTCGCGCACATGCCGAACGGATGGGCACAGGTCCGTGACGAGGGCGGTCGCAGGTCGGCCTGCGGTCCTGGAATACCATGATCTGGCAATACGTTGTTGGTCCTGCGGCGCGCGCGGGCCCGCGCGCCGGGTGCCTGATCGGTGCTCAGCCCCTGCTCACCTCGACGCCATCGACCCTCGCCGGCCGGGGGAACGTCCCCCATCTGCTGCGATTGATGGGGCAGCCCGCCCGCCGGGAAGGACCGATCGTCATGCGCATTCCTCGTCTCGCCACCGCCCTCGCCGCCCTCGCCCTCTCGACCGGCGGCGCTCTCGCCCAGAGCTACACCGCCCCCGCCGGCATTCCGGCAGCCACCGCCCCGGGTGGTCTCGAGGGTGCGGCCGGGTGGCGCAACGCCGCCCAGGCCATCGAGGACCGGCAGGGCATTCCCGTCCGGGGCTTCTCCGCCGACCGCGACATCGCCACCGGCACGGTGGTCGTGCGCCCGCCGCGCTGGCGCCGGCCGGCCTATGGCGTCGAGTAAGGCTGAGTCCCGCGTGACGGCGGGCGCGCGGGGAGCCAGGAGACCGCCCCGCGCGCTCAGGCCGGTCGTCTCTTGCCTTCGGCCCGACCGCGGCCGGCCACGGCGCGGATGAGGCCGGCGAGGCCGGGCTCGCTCACGGCCTCGGCCGCCTCCGACGGAGAGAACCAGCGGCCCTCACGCTCGTGACGCTCGGGCCAGTCCTTGAGCTGCTTGCGAACCTCCAGGCGGAACACCAGGACCTGACAGAGCACCTTGTCGCGGCTCTTCAAGCGCTTGTCGTAGAAGTAGCTGCCGAGGGAATGCTTCTCGACCCGCCCGATCAGCCCTGCCTCCTCGTAGGCCTCGCGGGCGGCGGCCTCGTGGTGCTTCAGACCCTTCATGGGCCACCCCTTGGGGATCACCCAGCGGCGGGTCTCGCGGGATGTGATCAGGAGAACCTGGAGGTTCCCATCCGGACCCTTGCGCACCGGGAGCGCGCCGACCTGCCGCCGCGGGGCCGCCGCGCCCTCGGCCCAGCCCAGGACGGCTGCCGTGAGATTGCGCAAGCTCCTCATCCCTCAATCCGGGCCGAGGCTAGCCGGGCGCGATCCGACCGGACCCGAGTCGCTCGCGGCCAACCGACCCGGGCCGATGCCCGCCGGCATCGCGGGGAGCGGCGCGCGGGGGGAGGGGGAGCGGAAATCACGGGACGGGCGGGCGGCGCGGGGGAGGGACGAGGCGACGGTCCTCCATAGGGCAGGGACGCCCAAAGACTCAAGCGGTATTCATTTCCCGGCTAACAAAAAGCCGCCGGGTCAGGCCTCCGCGCTGAGCGTGGTGATGAGGTCGTCGAGCCGGATCCGCAGCTCGGCGATCTCCGCCTCGCTCATCTTGAGCTGGCGAACGATCTCCCGGCGCACGGCGACCGCCTCGTCCCGAAGGGCAAGCCCGTCCGGTGTCAGCCCGATCTCCACCTCGCGCTCGTCCTCCTGGCGCCGGGTCCGCCGCACGAAGCCGGCCGTCTCCAGCCGCTTGAGCACCGGGGTCAGGGTGCCGGAATCGAGGCGCAGGCGACGCCCGATCTCGGACACCGTCAGGGCGTCAGTCTCCCACAGGACGATCAGCACCAGGTATTGCGGGTAGGTCAGCCCCAGCCGCTCCAGGAGGGGCCGGTAGCACTTCGTCATCCGGTGCGAGGCCGCGTAGAGCGCGTAGCAGAGCTGGTTGTCGAGACGGAGCGTGTCCACCCCCGACACGATGGGCTCAAGAGACGTCATTCGCCACACCATACGATTCACGCGCAGAGCCTCGGGCCGCCCGCGCCTGGGAACTCATCGCGCGGATTGAACAGATCACGCGCGTAAACGATGTCGATAGCACGAAATCGCCGGCCGACGAACTGATTTGCTGGTGCGCTATCGGAAAATCCGTTTTGCCGCACGAGGTTCCCGGTCACGGGTGGGCGTCGCGGAGCTGCTCCGCGAAGGCCGGCTCGTCGTCGAGGGCGCGCAGGTCGAGGCGCAGCGCCCCGTCCGCGATCCGGCCGAGCACGGGCACCGGAAGCGCCCGGAAGCGCGCGGCGAGCCGCTCCGGCCAGGCGCCTGAGGCGCGTCCGCCCGCCGGCCGCAGCACCAGGGCGGCGCTGGGCAGCGTCTCGACCGGCAGCGAGCCCGAGCCGACCTGGCTCAGGCACGCCTCGACGGCGACCTGCGTCCCCGCGCCGAGCGCCGCGGACAGGACGGGCGCCAGCCGCTCGGCCTCCTCCCGGATCTCGGCCTGCGGACGGGTGAGGAGGCGCAGGGTTGGCAGGCGCTCGCGCAGCCGCTCGGGCTGCAGGTAGAGGCGCAGCACCGCCTCCAGGGCCGCCAGGGTCATCTTGTCGACGCGCAGGGCCCGCTTGAGGGGGTCGCGCCGCACCCGCGCCACGAGGTCGGCGCGCCCGGCCACGATCCCGCACTGCACGCCGCCGAGGAGCTTGTCGCCGCTGAACAGGACGAGGTCGGCGTGCCGAAGGGTCTCGGCGACCACCGGCTCCCGGGGCAGGCCGTAGGCCGAGAGGTCGACGAGGGCACCGCTGCCGAGATCGACCGCGAAGGGCAGGCCGCGCTCCCGGCAGAGGGCGTGCAGGGCGGCGGCCTCGGGCGCCGCCGCGAAGCCGTGGATCGCGTAGTTGCTCGGATGCACCCGCATCACCAGGCCGGTGCGCGGCCCGAGGGCGGCGGCGTAGTCGGCGAGATGCGTGCGGTTGGTGGTTCCGACCTCGACGAGGCGGCATCCGGCCCGCGCCATGACGTCGGGCATCCGGAAGGCACCCCCGATCTCGACGAGTTCGCCGCGGGAGACCGGGACCTCGCGGCGGCGCGCGAGGGCGGTCAGGACGAGGAGCACGGCCGCCGCGTTGTTGTTGACGACGGTCGCGGCCTCGGCGCCCGTGAGGCGGCAGACGAGCGCCTCCGCGTGCGCGTCGCGCTCGCCGCGCCGACCGGTCGCGAGGTCGAATTCGAGATTGGTCGGCCGGGTCATCGCCGCCGTCACGGCCCGTGCGGCCTCGGCGGGCAGGAGGGCCCGGCCGAGATTGGTGTGCAGCACCGTCCCGGTGAGATTGAAGACCGGCCGCAGCGAGGGTGCGAGCCACGCGTCGAGCTGATCCTGCGCGGCTTGCGCCAGGGCGTCGAGCGGCGGGGCGGGCAGCCGCGCCGCCCGGATCTCCGCGAGCACGGCCCGCACCGCCTCGGTCACCAAGCTGCGGCCGTGCTCGCCCGCCCGCACCACGAGATCCGGGTGGCCGAGCAGGCGCTCCACGGCAGGGAGCCGGGTGGGGGAGGGGAGGTCCATCCGGGCCGCGGCCCTCACGCCGGCGCGGGGCGGGCGGGATCGGCGCGGCGGCTCTCGGTCATCGTCACCCTCTCGGATCCGCGACGCGCCCGGTACCGGAACCGCCGCCGCGGACAGATAGGTGGGGGCGCTGCCCGCGCCGCCAAGGGGATCTCGCCGAAGAGGATCTCTCCGAAGGGGATCTCTCCGAAGGAGATCTCGCCGAGGGGGATCGCGGCGCCGTCGTCGGCCCGGTCAGCGGCGCCCGTCGAGGGGCCGGATGCGCCGCTCGACCAGCGGACGCACGACCTTGCGCTCCACGATCACCGTCCGCGGCCCGCGCATCCCGGAGCCGGTGCTGATGATCCGCTCGGGCGACCGATCGGCCTTCGGCTTCACGGCCTTGAGCACGTGCGGCCGGACCTCGTCCGGCGGCAGGCCGATCAGCCCGGCGGCGATCTCGACCTGCTGCTCCAGGTCGTCGGCGAGATCCTGCGCGGCGGCAACGGCCTCGGCCACCGTCGGCGGTTCCTTGCGGATGCGGATCGGCGGCAGCGGGCGGGTCTTGTCGGTCGGCTTCTTCACGGGGCGGCTCATCGTCATGAGGGGACTATAGCGCGTCCGCGCCTGATATTGCAGTGCAGCACGACGCTTTGCCGCCGACCGTGGCGGGGCGGTCACCCGCCCGTCCAGCCTGGCCGGACGCTATCCGCCCCAAGCGCCTCGCGAATCCGCTCCTTCCCGGCAACACGTCTGGACCGTCCGGGTGGCACCCGGTCATATGGTCGCAGGCTCTTCCCATGCGCTCCGGTCCTGACCGCCCCCGGCCCGCCGCCCTTGCCGGGCCGCCGCGACGTTGCAAAACTCGTCCGCGTGACCGCGCCCGCTCCATCGACCCTCACCCGGGATCCCCGGCTCATGCCGGCCCGCCCCGACCTCGCCGATTCGCGCCTGCGCGGCCTCGTGGAGGCGGCGCGATTTGTCGACGGGATGCCCCGCCGGGTGGCGGCGGCGCTCGCCCCGCTCCGGCGGGCGCCCCGCGACGACGCCGCCCTCGACACCGAGGCCCTTCGCGGGGAGGCGGTCACCGTGTTCGAGGTGGCGGAGGGCTGGGCCTACGCGCAGCTCGACGCCGACGGCTACGTGGGCTACCTGCCGGCCGCCGCCCTGGGGGCGCCGGACCCGGTCCCGACGCATCGCGTCGCGGCCCTGCGCAGCTTCGTCTACCCGGCCCCCGACCTGAAGCGCCCCCCGCTCGCGCCTGTGAGCTTCGGGGCGCGCCTCGCCGTCGAGGGGAGCGAGGGCGCCTATGCCCGGCTCGCCGGGGGCGGCTACGTCTACGCGGCGCATCTCGCGGACCTGTCCCGGCGCGAGAGCGATCACGCGGCCACCGCCGCCCGCTTCCTCGGCACACCCTACCTCTGGGGCGGCCGCTCGAGCCTCGGCCTCGACTGCTCGGCGCTGGTGCAGCTCTCCCTGGGGGCGGCGGGCCTCGCGGCGCCCCGGGACGCCGACCTGCAGGAGGCGGAGCTGGGAGCGCCGGTGGCGCGCGACGGGATCCGGCGCGGCGACCTCGTGTTCTGGCGCGGCCATGTCGGGGTGATGCTCGACGCGGAGCGCCTCGTCCACGCCAACGGCCACCACATGGCGGTGGCGATCGAGCCGCTCGCCGAGGCCGAGGCCCGGATCCTCGCGGCGGGCGGGGGACCGGTCACGGCGGTCCGCCGGCTCGCGCCGGCCGCGTGACCGGGGCGGCACCCGCGCCGGCCCTGCGGCGGGAGGCGGCTCCCTTCACCCGCGCCGGGATCCTCGCGGGCATCCGGTTGGGCCTGCCCGTCTGGCCGAGCATCGCGGTGTTCGGCGCGGCCTTTGGGGCCGCCGCGGCGCAGCGCGGCCTGAGCCTCGGCGAGGCGGTCGGGATGAGTGCCTTCGTGTATGCGGGGGCCGCCCAGATGGTGACGCTCGAGGTCTGGTCGCGGCCCTGGTCGGTGAGCGCGCTCCTCGCCGCGATGAGCGTCACGGCGCTCATCAACGCCCGCATGATCCTCATGGGAGCCACCGTGCAGCCCTGGCTGCGCGGCACGCCGGTCTGGCGCACGGCGCTGACCCTGTTCTTCCTCGTCGATGCCGGCTGGCTCATCGGGATGCGCCACCGCTCCGAGGGCGGGCGGGACCTCGGGGTGCTGTTCGGGGCCGGGTTCGGGATGTGGCCGCTCTGGATCGCCGCCACGGCGGGCGGCCACCTCGCGGGCGGGCTGGCGACCGATCCCCGCGCCTACGCCCTCGACATGATCATGCCGATCTTCTTCGCCGCCATGCTGGCGCCCCTGTGGCGGGGCGTCCGCCCGGCCCTGCCCTGGCTCGTCTCGGGCGTGGTCGCGCTCGGCGTGCAGCGCCTCGTGCCGGGCTACGGCTTCATCGCCGCGGGCGCGCTCGCCGGCCTCGTCACCGGGGCCCTCCTCGACGACGGCACGCCCCGGTGAGCGCCGACCTTCTCGCCGGCCCGGCCGGCTCCGTGCTGGCGGCGGCCACGCTCGCCGCGGTCACCTACCTGTGCCGGTCCTCCGGCGTCGTGCTGATGAGCCGCGTGCGGCTGACGCCCCGGGTCGAGCGGGCCCTGCGGGCGCTCCCGGGCTCGATCGTGGTCGCGACCGCGCTCCCGACCGGGCTCGCCGCGGGGGGGCCGGGCATCGCCGGCCTCGTCGCGGCCGCCGCCGTGATGGCGCTGACGCGCATCGAACTCGCGGCCATCGCCGCCGGGCTCGCCGTGGTGGCGCTGGGGCGCTGGGCGGGCCTGTGAGCCGCCCTCACCAGGGCAGTGTCTCGCCCCGGTAGTCGAGGTAGAGGCAGCCCTTGTGGCCGAGTTGCCGCTCCAGCACCTCCGCCATCCCCTCGACGCTGGTGCGCACGTCGATATCCGCCTCCGGTCCGCCCATCTCGGTGCGGACCCAGCCCGGATGCATCAGCACCACGCCGAAGGGATCGCCCCGGTGGCGCGCCTCGAAGCTGCGGGCGAGGGTGTTGAGCGCCGCCTTGCTGGCGCGGTAGGTCTCCCAGGTGCCGCCGTCGTTGAGCGCGACGCTGCCGAGGATCGAGCTCATCAGCACCACGAGCCCGCCCGGCGCGACCAGCGGGGCCAGGGTCTCGGCCGCCCGCACCGGGCTCAGGGCGTTGGTCTCGTAGACCCGCAGGGCCACCGCGCGGTCGATCTGCGGCGCGGGCACCTGCGCGTCCGGTGCGATGCCCGCGACGATGAACACCACGTCGAAGGACTGCCCGTCGAGCCGCCCGCGCAGGCCCGCGACGGACCCGTCGTCGTCGATGTCCACCGTCTCGACCCGGGCCGCGCCGGATCCGGCCGCCGCGAGCCCGGGCGCGGGGCCCCGGGCGGTGGCGGTGACGTCCCACCCGCGGGCGAGGAGCGCCTCGACGAGCCCGAGTCCGAGCCCGCGCGAGGCGCCGATGATCAGTGCCGACCTGCCCTGCTTGGCCATGTCCGATGTCTCCCGTGTTCGCCCACAGATAGGGCGCCGAGCAGCCACGCCGCGATTCCCGCCCGCGGCGGCGGGGCGGGAGCGAGGCGTACGAGGGCGTGCGCCTCGTAGCCGGCGATGACCGGCTCGGCGCCGAGCCGGCGGGCCAGCGCCAGGAGGGCGGCGTTCGTCGGGAGCGCGCGCAGGTGCATCGCCCCGACTCCCGCCTGGCGGGCCGCCGCGCAGAGGCGCCGTCCCAGGGCGGTGCCGAGGCCGCGCCGCCGGAATCCGGGCTCCACCGAGAAGGCGGCCTCCGCCTCCGGGGCGAGACCGCCCGGACCCGTCGGCCGCAATTCCGCGACGCCCCGCAGGGTTCCAGCCACGAAGGCGCCGTAGACGAGCCCGGCGCGGGCCGGGGCAGCCTCCCCGTAGGCCCGGGCGCCGGCCTCGCTCACGGCGCCCATGAAGCGGTTGAAGCGCGAGGCCGGGTCGAGCCGGCCGAAATGCGCCGCCAGAGCGGCGCGGTCGCCCATGCCGAGGCGGCGGATCGACGGGATTCCGTCGAGGATGTGGATCATGTCTGTCACTCCAGGATCGCGCTCGCGCGCTCCGTCCCGGACGTCGGCCTCCCCGCCGCGAACCTGCCGCGGCGCGATGGTGCAATGCAGCAGGATCCGGGCCGTTCCGGCCGGACCGCCCCGCTTCCCGCGCATGCATCCGCCCCAAAACCACCGCATTGCGTGCCCCGGGCGCGCGGGCTAAGCGGGGCCCGTGACACACGGCACCGCTTCCCCCGGCCCGGTCGCGGCCCGCTACGACGCGCTCGTCGCCGAGGGCGCCATCGAGCGCGATCCCGCCCAGCAGCACCTCGTCGCCCGCCTCGACGCCCTTGTGGCGACCCTGGCGGAGGCGCTCCCGCCCCCGAAGCCCAGCACCCTCGGCCGCCTGTTCGGGCGGCGGCCGGAGCCGGCGCCGGGGCCGCGCGGCCTCTACGTGTGGGGGCTGGTCGGGCGCGGCAAGACGATGCTGATGGACCTGTTCCACGAGGCGGCGCCGGGCACGAAGCGCCGGGTGCACTTCCACGCTTTCATGGCGGACGTGCACGACCGCATCCACCGCCACCGCCAGGCCGTCAAGGCGGGGCGCGCCAAGGGCGACGACCCTATCGCGCCGGTCGCCGAGGACCTCGCCGAGGAGGCGCGGCTCCTGTGCTTCGACGAGTTCACGGTCACCGACATCGCCGACGCGATGATCCTCGGGCGGCTCTTCACCGCCCTGTTCGGCCGCGGGGTCGTGGTGGTGGCGACCTCGAACGTGGAGCCGGACCGGCTCTACGAGGGCGGCCTCAACCGGGCCTTGTTCCTGCCCTTCATCGCGCTCCTCAAGGAGCGGGTGGAGGTGGTACGGCTCGATTCCCGCACGGATTTCCGGCTGGAGAAGCTCGGCGGCTCGCCCGTCTACCACGTGCCGGCGGACGAGGCGGCGGCCGCCGCGCTGACGCGGGCCTTCCGGGCGCTGACCGGGCAGGCCGAGGGCCGCCCGGCGACGATCGCCGTCAAGGGCCACGAGGTGTTCATCCCGGAGGCGGCCGCGGGCGTGGCGCGCTTCACCTTCGCGGATCTCTGCGCGCGGCCGCTCGGCGCCTCCGACTACCTCGCGCTGGCCCAGCGCTTCCACACGCTGATCGTGGAGGGGATCCCGGTGATGGGCCTCGCGCAGCGCAACGAGGCCAAGCGCTTCATCACGCTGATCGACGCCCTCTATGACACGCGCACCAAGCTCCTGGCCTCGGCGGCGGCGGAGGCGCCGGACCTCTACGACGCCGAGAGCGGCCGCGAGGTCTTCGAATTCGAGCGCACGGTGTCGCGGCTGATCGAGATGCGCTCGGAGGAGTACCTCGCGCTGCCGCACGGGCGGCCGGATTCGGAGGCGTCGGGCAGCACGACGGGGCTGGTCGAGACGTAGAGGGACACCGGCGCGGGACCGTCCGTCCGCGGGCCGGATCCCATCGACGGAACCCCGTCTCGGACCCGTGCGGGCCCGAGACGGGGTGCCCGTCAGGTATCAGGCCGCCTCGACGGCGCGGTCGCCGCGGCGCAGGGTCTGGGGCGCCTGGTCGTAGAGGCGCAGGAAGGCGCGGCGCATCCGCTCCCGGTCGGCGAAACCGACTTCCGTGGCGATCACGCCGAGCGACTCGGTTCCCTCCACCAGCATGGCGCGGGCGGCCTCCGCCCGGAGGCGCTCGACCACCTTGGCGGGCGGCTGGCCCACCGCCTGCCGGAAGGCGCGGCTGAACTGGCGAGGCGAGAGCCGCGCGGCCTCGGCGAGGCGCGCCACCGTGAGATCCTCCCGGAGGTGGCGCTTGGCGTAGTCGAGCACCCGCCGGATCCGGTCCGGGCGCGGGTCGAGATCGAGCAGGGCCGAGAGCTGCGGCTGCCCGCCGCTCCGGCGCCGGTCGAGGAGCATCCGCCGCGCGACCTCCCGCGCGGCCTCGGGGCCCAGATCCTCTTCGATCAGCGCCAGGGCGAGGTCGATGCCCGCGGCCATGCCGGCGGAGGTCCACAGGGTGTCGTCGCGCAGAAAGAGGCGGTCCGTCTCGATCCGCGCCGCCGGATGGCGGGCCTGGAGGTCGGCCGCATTGCGCCAGTGGGTGGTCGCCCGGCGCCCGTCGAGGAGGCCGGCCGCCCCGAGCACGAAGGTGCCGGTGCAAGTCGCCGCCACGCGCCGGGCGTGGTCCGCCTGCCGCGCCACCAGCGCGGCGAGGCCCGGCGACACCTCCCAGGGTGCCGCGAAGGCGCCGACGAGCAGGGTGTCGAAGGGGGCTTCCGGGAACGGCTCCGTGGCGATGCAGAAGCCGGCCGCGGTCGGCACCGGGCCGCCCGCCTCCGAGACGACCCGGATGGCGTAGCAATGCCGCTCGGCGATCGTGTTGGCGGCCTGGAAGGCCGCGAGGGCCGCGAGCGCCATGAGCTGCACCCTGGGCGCGACGACGAGGCCGATGGTGCGCATGGGCGATGTCCGGTGGCGAGGGTCGCGAGCCGCGTCCCGGGCGTCGTCCTCCGCGGCGCCGCATCGGCGCGTCATTCTCGCAGTTGCAGGCATATACCTGTTTTCCGGCGGCGCGGTCCAGTGCCCCGGCGGCGCATCCCGCGCCGACGAGGCCTCCACCCGTCGCGGCTGGTGGGCTCCCGTCGCGGACGCCTCCGGCGCCGGCGGGCCCCGGCCTACTCGATCACCTCGTCCGCCTGCGCGAGGAGCGGGGCCGGGATCGCGAGGCCGAGCGCGCGGGCCGTCCTGAGGTTCAGGACGAGTTCGAGGCGCGCGGGCTCCTCGATGGGGATCTCCGCCGGGCTGTGCCCCTTGAGGATCTTGTCCACGAAAGCGGCCGCCCGGCGAAACTGCGCCGGGAAGTTCGGGCCGTAGGAGATCAGGCAGCCCTCGCTGACCATCAGGCCGTTCGCCACCATCGTGGCGACGCCTTGCGCCAGGCCCAGCCGCGCGATCCGGCGGCGTTCGTTGAAGAACAACGGGTCCTGCATGACGATGACGGCCGGGATCCCGCGGCTGCGCACGGCGACGAAGGCGCTCTCCAGCTCGTCCGGGCGGCCGATCCGATCGGCCTCGACGGCGATGCCGAGCCTGGCCGCGGCCGCGCGGGTCTGTTCCTCGACGGACCGGCTCACGGCCGGGTCCTTCGTGTTCACGAGGAGGCTCACGCGCGACAGATCCGGCAGGACGGCCTTCAGCTGCTCGAGCCGTTTCGGGCTGAGATCGACGGCGACCGTCGAGAGGCCTGTCAGGTTCCCTCCGGGATGCGAGAGGGTTCGGGCGAACCGGCGGCCCACCGGATCCGGCACGACCAGGAAGACGATGGGCGTGGTCGTCGTGGCGCGCTGAGCGGCAGCGGCGGCAGGCCCGGTCACGGCCAGGATGACGTCGACGCCCTGGTCCAGGAGGTGCCGCGCGTTGGCGTTGAAGCGCTCGTAGTCCTCGGCCGCATAGGTCTCGATCAGGCGGTAATCGCGATTCTCGACGTATCCCAGATCGGCGAAACCCTTCCGCAGCGGGGCCGCGTAGACGGCCTCGTCCTCGGGCGTGGCCGCGTGCCAGAGAACGCCGATCACCGGGATCGCCCGCTCCCGGGTGGCCGCACGGGTCGCGGCGGGGAGCGCCACGCCGAGCAGGGCCAGGAGGGTCCGGCGCCGGCTCACGCCGTGGCCGCTCCGCGGCCGCCGATGGGGCCATCGATCCATCCGATCACCTCGTCAGCCGGAGCGGCAGGCGCGGGACGTCCCGCCGCGGTTCGATGCGACCCCGACGCGCCCTCCGCGGCGTCATGGGCGGATGGTGCGCGGCGCGGCGGCCCCTCCTCGCCTCGCGGGACCTCACCGGCCCGAACGGATCGGGTCCGGCCAGTCTCCGCGGCCGAGCAGCGGCAAGGCCGTCCCGGCTCCCGGCAGTGACACGGCCTCGACCGGCGCACGGCGGTGCGGCCTCGACGCGGCATCCCCGGGCGCTGCGGGCCGGGGCGCGAACACGTCGGCCTGTGTGACGGTGACGAGGATGCCGGTCTCTGGGTAGAGGATGCACATCACCGCCACGTGGCGCGCGCCCGCATGCCGGCATCTGGCCATTCGGCCTAGATCCCGTCATGCCGACCTCTCGGCGCGGCGGGTCGGATCGCGCCGCGGAGATGCGCCCTATCCACCGGACCGCAACGAGCGGCGTCGTTCGGCTTGCCGCGCGCGGGGATCAGTCCGTCGATCGGCGGGTCTTCGGCATCCAGCTACTCCCGCATGCGATCGCGTCGCATCCCGTCCATGGCGCGGCGAACAGAACAGCCTTTCCGTCGCTATCCCACGCGTACTGGCAACGTTCACAATTGCGCGATCGAGGCCGTGTTGCGGCGGTGCTTCTCGCTCCGCCGCATCGATGGACGTTCGCCCGCGTTAAGGTGTCCGGCCGCTCCGGTCCGGTGCGACCGGGGTGGCAGGCGGGCCGGGCTACAGTCTGGACCACTCTCGGCCCGGTCCGCCACTCTCATCACCGATCCGCGCGGCGAGCCATTGCACTCATGGCCGGTCGCCTCCGGGCCGCTCATCCGCGCATCACGACCGAAGCCGGCCGGCGCTGGTGTCGGTCGCGGCCCCGGCGAGAAGGGCGAAGCGCGACCGTCGCCGGCTCGCCCGTCATGGTGGGCATGACACAACCATGACGCCAGCAGACGCGTTCGGAATGCGCCAGCCGGCATCCCACCAACGCGGGGAGATGAGGTGCGTCATGACGAACGACGACGACCGGCAGGTCACTCCACGATCGACGGCGGATCTCACCACGATGACGGACCGCCTCGCCGAGTGGGCGGCCTGTTCCGCCGAAGAGAGCCCGTCCCTGATCGAGCGCTTCGCCGCCATGGGCTACGACGTGCACGGCAAGTCCCGGGAGGAGGTCGCCGAGGTGCTCCGCCATCCCCCGACCCGGCCGGTGGCCTCGTGACGGCCGCTCCCCGGGCCCGGCCATGATCACGACCGCGCGCCTCGCCGCCGAAGCCTTGGGCGACCAGCTCGCGGGCGCCTTGCAGGGCACCTTCGGGGCCAGCCAGGCGCCCCTCGCCGAGATGGTCGGGTCCGTCGCGCGCCTCGCCCTCGAGTGCCTGGCGAATTCCGACGCGCTCTACCACGACCTGGAGCACACGCTCCTCGTCACCCAGGTCGGCCTCGACATCCTGCGCGGGCGGACGCTGCTCGAGCCGGTGACACCCGGCGACTGGGCCCACCTGCTCGTGGCCTGCCTGATGCACGACATCGGCTACGTGCGCGGCACCCTGAAGGGCGATTCCGCCACCGAGGGCTACGTCATCGACGCGGCCGGCCATCGCGTGATCCTGGCGCGGGGCGCCTCGGATGCGGCGCTCACCATCCACCATGTCGAGCGCTCGAAGCTGTTCGTGGCCGCGCGGCTCGGGTCGTCGGACCTGCTCGACGCGGACAGGATCGTGCGATCGATCGAGCACACCCGCTTCCCGGCCAAAGACACCTGCCCGGGCGACCTCGCGGACGAGGCCTGCCTCGTGCGGGCGGCGGATCTGATCGGGCAGATGGGCGATCCCCTCTATCTGCGCAAAGCCAACGCCCTGTTCCACGAATTCGAGGAGGCGGGCACCAACGCGGCGCTCGGCTACACCTCGCCGGCCGACCTCGTGGAGCATTACCCGGAGTTCTTCTGGCGCAGCGTGTCCTCCCACCTGGACGGCGCGCTCAAGTATCTGGAAGTGACGGTGAGCGGGCGGCAGTGGATCGCCGGCCTGCAGGCCAACGTCTTTCGGGCCGAGCGCCCCGGCGGCTTCGGCCCGCCGCGCTCCGTGGCGTGAGCGCCGTCCGAGCCCGCCATGCGGCTGCCCCGGCGCAAGGCCGCGGCATGTTGCGGCCTGTCGCGAAACGTCCGGTCGATCGCCCGCGTTGCGGATCCATAGACCCGCGACCCTCCGCGCCGCCCGCCGCCCGTCCCGCCTTGCTCCTCCCCGACGCCCCGAAATCCCTCGCCGACCCGGCCGCGCTCGCCGCCCGCCGGGCCCTCCTCGGCGCGCCGCACCTCGCGCCGCTGCGCGCGTTCGCGGCCCGCATCGCCGCCGAGCGGGAGGCCCCGGTCCCCGAGCCGGATCCCCTGGACGGCGGGGTCGCGGCGCGGCTGCTCCTGCTCCTGGAGACGCCCGGGCCGGCCACCGGGCGCACCGCCTTCGTGTCCCGGGACAACCCGACCGGCACCGCCGCGAACCTGTTCCGCCTCCTCGCCGAAGCGCGCATCGCCCGCGCCGATACGCTGATCTGGAATGCCGTGCCGTGGGTGATCCACGCCCCGGGCGCCCGCAACCGTGCGCCGCGCCCGGCCGAGATCCGCGCGGGTGGTCCCTACCTCGGCGAGCTCCTCGACCTGATGCCCGACCTCGCGGTCATCGTGCTGGCGGGCCGCGTCGCGCAGGGATCGGCGGCGGTGCTCCGGACCCTGCGGCCCGACCTGCCCGTGGTCGGCGTGCCGCATCCGAGCCCGACCTACGTGTGCACCAGCCCGGACGTGGCCGCACGGATCGCCGCCGGCCTCGCCGAGGCGGCGGCCCACCTGCGTTTCCAGCCATGACCCGTGCGGCCGACACGGGCGGCCGACCCGTGCGGCTCTCGCGCCAGCCCCTTGCCTCGTCTGGCGTTCCGGGATGGGAATGCCTAAATGGCGGGCGCAAGCGGGGCTCGGTCGGAGTGCCGCCGAAGGGGCCGGGCGGTCGCCCGCAAGGGGGCCGTGCCGGCGGCCCGCGGAGCCGGACGCCGACGACATGAACTTCGCCAGACAGGACAAGCGGCTCGCAGGCGCCGAGCCGACCGCGCTCGCACCCGGCGACCCCACGCGGGAGCCCGATCCCCGCGCGGGGCGCCGGCGCCGACGCTTCGCCTGGATCGGCACCGCGGCGAGCGCGATCCTGTTCCTGATCTCGCTCGGCGTGCTCTACCGCCTCGTCGCGACGGTGACGTGGGCGGACCTGCGTGCGGCCTTCATGGCGGCCACCGGCGAGCAGGTGAGCCTCGCCATCCTGCTCGTCGCGGTGAGCTACCTGTTCCTCACTTGCTACGACGCGCTGGCGCTGCGCCAGCTCAAGCTCCGGGTGCCCTACCGGACGACGGCGCTCGCCTCGTTCACGAGCTACGCGGTGAGCTTCAACCTCGGCTTCCCGCTCCTCACCGCGGGGACCATCCGGTACTGGATCTACTCGGCCAAGGGTCTGAGCCCGGGGCGGATCGCGGCGCTCACCATCGTGGCGGGCATCACCTTCTGGCTCGGGATGGGGGCGGTGCTGGGCCTGAGCCTCCTGCGCGAGGCCGAACCCCTGTCGCGCCTCACCTCGGTGAGCAGCCCGATCAACCAGGCGATCGGCGCCGCCGCGATCGCGACGGTGCTGGCCTATCTGGGCTGGGTCACGCAGCGCCGCCGCAGCGTGAGGGTGAAGGGCTGGCGCCTCGAACTGCCGGGGCTTGGCCTGTCGCTCAGCCAGATGCTGATCGGCGCCTGCGACGTCTGCGCGGCGGCGGGCGTGCTCTACGTGCTGCTGCCGGCCGGCCACGGCGTCAGCTTCGAGGCCTTCGTGGCGATCTACGTGGTGGCGGCGATGCTCGGCATCGCCAGCCACGCGCCGGGCGGCCTCGGCGTCTTCGAGGCCACGGTCCTCCTCGCCCTCTCGGGGCTGCCGCGGGAATCCGTCCTCGGCGCGCTCCTGCTGTTCCGGGTCTGCTACTACCTCGTCCCCTTCGTGGTGGCTTTGGCGGCGCTGGGTGCCTACGAGATCGCCAAGCGCGTCCGGCTCACGCCGCGGGAAGGCCGCGAGGACGAGGAGGATCCGGGCGCGTGAGGGACACCGGCCTGCCATCGACCGGCGAGCGATGGCATCGCGAACCCGTCACGCGTTCGGCGTAGGCTCGTGACCATGCCGTCCCTGCCCTTCGATCCGCACAAGGGAGCCGCCGCGCGCCGGGCGGCGTGGCGTGCGGCACTCGTCTCCGCCCTGATCGTGGCGGCGGCCGCGGCCTGGGACCGGACCTCGGACCTCTGGCTCGGCCTCGGCACGCTCGCGGCGATCCTGCTCGGGGGCTGGCTCGCCGCCCCGCGGACGGTCGGCTCGCTGCCGCGCCGCGAGGGCACCCGGGACGGGCGGGCGAGCCTCGCCGAGGCTCTCCTCGCCAACATCCCCGATCCGGTGATCCTGATCGACCGGCGGGCCCTGGTGATCGAGGCGAACGCCGCCGCCCGGGCGCTGCTGCCGGCCCTGCGGCCGAAATACCCGCTCTCCTTCGCGCTGCGCGACCCGGGCGTGCTCGACGGGATCGAGACCGTCCTCCACGCGGGCGAGCCGCTGAAGATCCTCTACAGCCCCCGGGTGCCGACGGAGCGCACCTTCGAGGTGCAGATCGGCGCCATGAAGGGCTCGGCGGACGAGGGCGGCGAGCCGAACCTCGTCCTGTTCCTGCGCGACCTCACCTCGGCCAAGCGCCTGGAGACGATGCGGGTCGACTTCGTGGCCAATGCCAGTCACGAGCTGCGCACGCCGCTCGCCTCGCTGCTCGGCTTCATCGAGACCCTGCAGGGTCCGGCCCGCAACGACCCGGCCGCCCGCGACCGCTTCCTCGCCATCATGCGCGAGCAGGCCCTGCGGATGACGCGGCTCATCGACGACCTGCTCTCGCTCTCGCGGATCGAGCTGCGCGCCCACGTCCCGCCGACCACCCCGATCGACGTCGAGCCCCTCGCCCGCCAGATCGTCGATTCCCTGGATCCCCTGGCGGAGGAGCGCGGCGCCACCGTCACGCTGGAGACCGAGGCCACCCCGCTGACCGTGCTCGGCGACCGGGACGAGATCCTGCGCCTCGTCGAGAATCTCGTGGAGAATGCCGTGAAGTACGGCGGCGACGGCGGCCGCGTCACCGTGCGCCTCTCCCGCCGGCCCGCCGGGGCGGGGCGCCCGCCCCAGATCGAGATCGCGGTCTCCGACGACGGGCCGGGCATCGCCCCCGAGCATCTGCCGCGCCTGACCGAGCGCTTCTACCGGGTCGATGCCGCGTCGAGCCGCCAGCAGGGCGGCACCGGGCTCGGCCTCGCTCTCGTCAAGCACATCCTCAACCGCCACCGCGGCCGGCTCGCCATCGAGAGCGTGCCGGGGGAGGGCTCGACCTTTCGGGCGCTGCTCCCGGCCGTGGACGAGGCGGTCGCTCCCCCCGCGCGCGCGGCTCCGGCCCATCCGGAGTGATACGGTTTCGGTTCGGGCCAAGCGGATGAAACCAGGAAATACCCGCTTGAAGCCACACTCCCCTTTTCCGGACGAGGGCAGCGTCGGCGGAAGAGATCCGGAATCCAGCACGAGAATCTGCCGCGAAGCGGCTCCGCATTCCTGATCCGTTGCTGACAAGCGGACGCTTCGCGGAGTCTTGCGCTGGTTTCCGGGTCGCATTCCGCTGGCGCTGCATGCGCGCAGGCCCGGAACGGGCCCGAAAAGGGGGCGGTGGAGATCGGCGAGCCGGTTTCTGTGGGGGGCGCCCGTGTTACGGGCAGGCGACGAGGAGCCGCCCCGTATAGTCGGCGCCGGTGGCCGCCGCGCTGCCCGGCCGGGCCGCCACCTCGCTGTCGGGAACGAGCTGCTCGCCGATCCGCGCCTCCTTGGCCGGATGGGTCACCTTCACGACGCAACCGGCCGGACCCGAGAGCCGCCCGGCCTCGGCCCCCGGGGCGAGCCCGAAGGCGACGTAGAAATCGGGGTCGGCGGTGGTCAGCACCAGGGTCCGCAGCGGCCCCGACGCCTCGGCGGGCGCGAGCGTGAACGAGAGGGTGAGCCGGCCGTCCCGGACCTCGGCCCGCGCCTCGCGCGCCGCGCCGAAGGCGAGGGACCGGCCGTTGAGCTTCGCCTGCAGGTAGTAGCCGGTCTCCGCGAGCGCCGCGACACGGTCCCGCGCGAGGGCCGCGAGTTTGTCGGGATCCGGCACGCCGTCGCGCCGGGAATCGAGGTTCAGCACCGCGAAGGCGGTGTAGTCGGGATCGAAGGTCCAGGACAGGCGCAGAGCCGAGAGGGCGCGCGCCTCGTCGACGACGATCTCGGTGCGCGCCTGCACCCAGACGTGCGGGTGGGCGCGGGCGGGGGCGGGCGCCAGCGCGAGCCCGAGCGCGAGGAGCGCCGCCCGGCGCCCGGCGTCCCGTCCGCCCGTCGCGCTGCCTCGTCCGCCGCCCTTGCCGCCGCCCTTGCCGCCGCCCATGCGCCCGCCTCCGCTCCTGCGGCCGTCTGGCGGGCAAGCGCGGCGAAACCATGTTGCGTGTGCAGGGGAGGCGCGAAGCCGGGCCGTCTGCCCGCAACGCCGCGAAACGCCCATATCGTCGGGGGTACCCGAGGGACAAGGCCATGACCGCCACCGCCCGCCGCCTCACCCTGCCCGTGGAGGGCATGACCTGCGCCTCCTGCACGGGCCGCGTCGAGCGGGTGCTGAAGGCGGTGCCGGGCGTCGCCGCGGCGGCGGTGAACCTCGCCACCGGCCGGGCCACCATCGACCTCTCCCCCGACAACGACCCGGTGGCGATCGCCGAGGCGGTGGCGGGGGCCGGCTACGCGATCCCCGAGCGCACCGCCACCTTCGCGGTCGAGGGCATGACCTGCGCCTCCTGCGTCGCCCGGGTCGAGCGGGTGCTGAAGGTGGTGCCGGGCGTGATCGACGCCAGCGCCAATCTCGCCACCGGGCGGGTGAGCGTGCGCTATCCCGAGGGGCTGGTCGAGGACGCGGCCCTGACCGAGGCGGTGGACGCGGCCGGCTATGCGCTGCGGCCCCTCGCCCCCGCCGTCCTGGAGGCGCCCGCCCCGTCCCCCGAGGCGGCTTCCCTGCGCCGCGACCTGATCCTGGCGGCGCTCCTCGCCGCGCCGGTCGTGCTCCTCGACATGGGCGGCCATCTCCTGGGCGAGCACGCCCTGCACGCGCTGCTGCCGCCGGCCTGGAACGCCGGCCTCCAGGCGCTCCTCGCCACCCTGGTGCTGGCGGGGCCCGGCCGCCGCTTCTTCCGCCGCGGCGTGCCGGGCCTGCTGCGCGGGCACCCGGACATGAACGCCCTCGTGGCCTTGGGGACGGGCGCGGCCTACGGCGCCTCCCTGGTGGCGGCCTTCGCCCCCGACCGGCTGCCGGAGGGCACCGCTCACCTGTATTTCGAGCCCGCCGTGCTCATCGTCACCCTGATCCTGCTCGGCCGCTTCCTGGAGGCGCGGGCCCGGGGGCGCACCGGCGCGGCGATTGCGCGGCTCGTGGCGCTGGCGCCGAAAACCGCGCGGATCCTCCGCGACGGCGGCGAGGTCGAGGTGCCGCTGGCGGATCTCCGGCCCGGCGACCGCGTCCGCGTGCGCCCGGGCGAGCGCCTGCCGGCCGATGGGCGCGTGGTCGGCGGCGTCTCCGCGGTCGACGAGAGCATGATCAGCGGCGAGCCGATCCCCGTCGAGAAGGCCGAAGGGGCCGCGGTCATCGGCGGCACCATCAACGGCACCGGCAGCCTGGAGGTCGCCGTCGAGCGGGTCGGCGCCGACACCGTGCTCGCCCAGATCGTCCGCATGGTCGAGGCGGCGCAGGGCGCGAAGATCCCCATCCAGGCCCTGGTCGACCGGGTGACCGGCTGGTTCGTGCCCGCCGTGATGGGAATCGCGCTCCTCACCTTCCTCGGCTGGCTCCTTCTCGTGCCGGACGGCTCCTCGGCGCTCGCGTTCGTGAACGCCATCGCGGTGCTGATCATCGCCTGTCCCTGTGCGATGGGTCTCGCCACGCCGACCTCGATCATGGTCGGGACCGGGCGGGCGGCGGAGCGCGGCGTGCTGTTCCGCAACGGCGCCGCCCTCCAGGCGCTGGAGGGCGTGCGGGCGGTCGCCTTCGACAAGACCGGCACGCTCACCGAGGGACGCCCGGTCCTCACCGACCTCGTCCCGGCGCCGGATCTCGGCGCGGCGGAGGCCGGCGCGGCGCTCGCCCACGCGGCCGCCCTGGAGGCCCGCTCCGAGCATCCGCTCGGGCGCGCGATCGTGGCGGGAGCTGCGGAGCGCGGCCTCGCCCTGCCGCCGGTCGAGGCCTTCGCGGCGGTGCCGGGCTTCGGGCTCGAAGGGCGCGCCGGCGGCCGGGCCGTCGCGGTCGGGGCCGCGCGCCACATGGCCCGGCTCGGGATCGACGTGGCGCCCCTCGCCGCGGCCGCCTCCCGGCTCGGCGAGGCCGGGCGCTCGCCCCTCTACCTCGCCCTCGACGGGCGGCTCGCCGCTCTCCTGGCCGTGGCGGATCCGGTGAAGCCCGGGGCCGCCGCGGCGGTCGCCGCCCTGCAGCGCCAGGGCGTGGCCGTGGCCCTGGTGACCGGCGACGATCATCGCGCCGCCACCGGCATCGCCCGCACCCTCGGCATCGCCAGCGTGCTCGCCGAGGTGCTGCCCGCCGACAAGCGGGCGGCCGTCGCGGAGATGCGCGCCGCCCACGGCCCCACCGCCTTCGTGGGCGACGGCATCAACGACGCGCCGGCGCTCGCCGAGGCGGATGTCGGCATCGCGCTCGGCACCGGCACGGATGTGGCGGTGGAGAGCGCCGACGTGGTGCTGATGGCGGGCGATCCCGGCAGCGTCGTCGAGGCGCTGCACCTGTCGCGGGCGGTGATGCGCAACATCCGCCAGAACCTGTTCTGGGCCTTCGCCTACAACGCGGCCCTGATCCCGGTGGCGGCGGGCGTGCTCGGGCTGTTCGGCGGTCCGTTCCTCTCGCCGGTCCTGGCGGCCGGGGCCATGGCCCTGTCGAGCGTCTTCGTGGTCGGCAACGCCCTGCGCCTGCGCCGCGCCTGAGCGCGGTCAGACGGCGATGTTGTCGATGAGCCGGGTGCGGCCGAGATAAGCGGCGACGAGCACCCGGGCGGGGCCGGCGACGCGGTCGAGGGGCGCCAGGGTCTCCGCATCGTTGACCGAGAGGTACTGCACGGGCGCGAAGCCGGCCGCCGCGAGGGCGGCCATCCCCCGCGCGAGGGCCGGCGCCGTTGCGTCACCGCCACGCACCGCCTGGGCGATGTCGCGCAGCACCGCGTGCAGGCGCGGAGCGACCGCCCGCTCCTCGGCCGAGAGATAGCGGTTGCGGGAGGAGAGGGCGAGCCCGTCCGGCTCCCGCACCGTCTCGACGCCCTCGATCGTCACCGGGACGTCGAGGTCGCGCACGGTGCGGCGGATCACCTGGAGCTGCTGGTAATCCTTCTCGCCGAACAGCGCCCGGTCGGGCAGGGCCTGGAGGAGGAGCTTGGTCACCACTGTGGCGACGCCCGCGAAATGGCCGGGCCGCAGGGGGCCGCAGAGCACGTCGGTCAGCCCCGCGACGCTGACCGTGGTGGCGAAGCCCGCCGGGTACATGGTGGCGACGTCGGGCAGGTAGGCGGCGTCGGCCCCTGCCTCGGCAAGCAGCGCGATGTCCCGCTCGACGTCGCGCGGGTAGCGCGAGAAATCCTCGGAGGGGCCGAACTGCGTCGGATTGACGAAGATGCTGACGATGGTCCGCCGGCAGGTCTCCTGGCCGCGGCGGACCAGCGCGAGGTGTCCCTCGTGGAGGGCGCCCATGGTCGGCACCAGCGCCACCGCCTCGCCGGCGGCGCGCCAGCGCGCCGCGGCCGCGCGCAGGGCCGGGACATCGCCGAGCCGCGCGACGCCCGCTGCGTCCGGGGATGGGAAGGGGAGGGACATGCTGCGCTCCGGATTCGGCCGGTCGGGACCCTACGGGATGGCGGCGTGGTTCGAAACCCGGTGGGGATCCAGGGCGCTCGCCCTGCACGATATTCCTTTTTGCCGCCTTATTAAACTATATTGCCGACTAACTCACTCCATCCGAGGATCCTTCGGACTGGTGCGCGCCTCCCACATCGCCATCGTCACGCGGGCCACCGCCGCGAGTTCGCAGGGATCCCCGCCGTCCCGGGCCAGGAGCGAGAGGCCGCCGAGAACAGCCATCAGGAACCGAGCGAGGTCCTCAGGATCCATCTCGTCCGTCAACTCCCCCTCCGCCACGGCGCGACGCAGGCGCGACGCCAGGCGCTCGCATCCACGAGACCGCGCCTCCTGAAGGAGGCTGCCGAGGCCGGCCGGCCCTTCGATCGCCGCCGCCGAGAGCGCGACCATGCAGCCGCGGGGATCCTCCGATCCGCGCACCCGGCTCAGCGTGGAGATCGTATCGGAGAGAAGCGCCTCGACCGCACCACGGGCCGTTCTCTCCACGTCGAACCGACCCCAGATCAGGGGCTCGATCTCGTCCCGGTAGCGCCGCAGCGCCTCCGCGTAGAGCGCCTCCTTGGAGCCGAAGGCCGCGTAGAGGCTCGGGGAGCCGATGCCCATCTCGGCGGTGAGGTCGGCGATCGATGTGGCGGCGTAGCCCTTGCGCCAGAACAGGCGCATCGCCCGAGCGAGGGCCTCGTCCCGGTCGAAGGCGCGCGGGCGTCCTCGGGACCGACCCGGGACGCAGGGAGGCGGCGGCGCGCCCGGCCGATGATTCTGCATCGATCGATATATAAATCCGTTGACCCGTCGTCGCTACGCCGGTACCCATTTTTGTGTCGATCGATACAGAAGAGACGAGCGATGAGTGATCTGACGGGACGGCGTGCTCTGGTGACGGGCGGCTCACGCGGCATCGGAGCGGCGATCGCCCGCACCCTTGCCGAGCGCGGTGCGGACGTGGCCATCACCTACGAACGCTCCGAGGAACGCGCCGCAGAGGTCGTGCGCCGGATCACAGCGACGGGCCGGCGCGGCGTCGCCCTGCGGGCGGACAGTGCCGACGCCGCAGCGGTGACCGCCTCCGTCGAGGCGGCGGCCGAGCAGCTCGGCGGGCTCGACATCCTGGTCAACAATGCCGGGATCGTCCGGAACGGCCCCGTCGAGACGATGAGTCTCGCAGATCTCGACGCCATCCTGGCGGTGAACATTCGCGCGGTGGTGCTCGCGGCCCAAGCTGCGATTCCGCACCTCCCGGAAGGCGGGCGAATCGTCTCGATCGGCTCCTGCCTGGCCGAGCGCGTCGCCTTCGGCGGCGTGACCGTCTATTCCATGTCGAAGTCCGCACTCCTCGCCTTCACCCGCGGCCTCGCGCGCGAACTCGGGCCGCGGGGGATCACCGTCAACCTCGTCCATCCGGGCCCCACTGACACGGATATGAATCCGGCCGACGGCGAGCGGGCGGACGGGCAGCGGGCCGGGATGGCGCTCGGCCGCTACGGCACGGCCGAGGACGTGGCGGCGGCCGTCGCCTTCCTGGCGAGTCCCGCTGCCCGGCAGATCACCGGGACCGGCATCACGGTGGATGGCGGCATGAACGCCTGACGCCACGCGCGACGCCTCCGGGCGGCCGCGGCGCCCCGGCTCCCCTAACGACGGCCGCCCCAAGGGGAGGGCGGCCGAACCTTCGGATGGTCTCGTAGGGTGAGCCGAGACACGCCGGCGCGCGGGGGCTGTTCGGACGAATGATGGGCGACGATATCCGCATCTTTACTGTTGGTTAAGTATACTGACCGCCAATGATGCCCTACGAGTCCGAGGACGATGGAGACGGGGATGCGGGGCAAGGCGGCGTCTGTCCGCGCCATCCTCGTCGCCGTCGGCATCGCCGGTGAGATCCTGGCCGGCGGTCAGGCGCACGCCGCCGATCCCGACCCGTTCGAATCCTGGGCCGGCAGCCGCGCCCCGACCGTGCTGCGCCGCGGCAGCGACGTCTTCGTGCGCGAGGAGACTGGCGCGGCCGCCCCGATCCCGGAGGGCACCGTCTCGCTCAACCTGGTCGAGGCACCGGTTGCTGTCGCGGCCCGCGCCGTGCTGGTCGACGCCCTCCACTGGAGCTTCACCCTCGACGAGCGCGTCGGCGGCACCGTCACCCTCCAGACGCCCGGCCCGGTGAGCCGTCCGGCGCTCCTCGGGATGTTCGAGGATGCCCTGGCGGCCCGCGGCATGACCCTCCGGCGGCGCGGAACCACCGCGCAGATCCTGCCTGCTGGCGCTCCTCCGCTCCCCGAGCCCGTGCGCAACCCGGCCGAGGGGCGGCTGGAGCCCGGCGCGCAGGTCATTCCCTTGCGTTGGATCTCGGCGAGCGAGATGCAGGGCATCCTCTCCGCGGTGGCGCCGCGGGAGGTCGTGCTGCGGGCCGATCGCACCCGCAACCTGCTGATCGTCTCCGGCGACAAGGCGCAGATCGCGGCCCTGCGCCAGACGATCGCGGTCTTCGACGTCGACTGGATGCGCGGGCTCTCGGTGGCGATGGTGCCGGTGAAGCGCGCCAATCCCTCGGCCATCGCGCGCGACCTGACGGAGGTGTTCGGCGGCGAGGCCGCGGGCACCGGCGCGATGATCCGCTTCATGCCCAACGAGGCGCTCGGCGCCATCCTGGTGGTGAGTTCGCGCGCGATCTACCTCGACCGGGCGCGGGAATGGATCACCCGCCTGGAGGACGTGGCGGCCGAGCGCGAGCGCCAGCTCTTCGTCTATCGGATCCAGAACCGCTCGGCCAAGGAACTGGCCGCGGTGCTGCAGGGCGTGGTGGCGTCGGACCCGACCATGGGCTCGTCGAACGCCATGGGCGCCTCCGGCTACGGGGCCCAATCCGGTTATGGCGGCGTGTCGGGCACCGGGAGCGACGGCACGGCCGGGTTCGGCGGCGGGGGACTCTCCGCCGCGAGCGGCTTCGGCGGCGCGGGGGGCGGGCTCGGCGGCGCGGGATCCGCCTTCGGCGGGACGTCGACCGGCCCGTCCGGCGGCGGCACGGGCGGGGGCGGTGCGATGGGAGGCTCTGGCGGCGGGCCGATGGGCGCGGCCTCGGGCACGGGAGGCTGGGCCTCGTCCGGAGCCGCGGGCCAGGGCGCCGGCTTCGGGGGCGCGGCCGGGCAAGGCTCCGGGTATGGCTCCGGCCTCGGCGGCGGTTTCGCCGATGCCGGGTCCGCCGGTGGCATGGGCTACGGGGGGGCCGATCTCGGCGGCTATGGCGGCGGCTACGGCGCGGGCGGAACGCGCCGCGGCGGGATCGGGATCGTCGCCGACGACACCAACAACAGCCTCGTGATCTCGGCGACGCAGGCCCAGTACGAGAAGATCTTGCGCATCCTCGGCCGTCTCGACGCGCGCCCGACCCAGGTGCTGCTGGAGACGGTGATCGCCGAGGTGACCCTCAACGACGCCCTCCAGTTCGGCGTGCAGTGGTTCCTGAAGAACGGCGGCTCGCGGCTCAACCTCGCCCAATCGGACACGGTCGGGGCCATGCAGAGCGCGACGACGGGCGCCACCAGCGGCCCGGCCGCCCTGGTGACCGCCGCCATGCGCGGTGTGCCGGGGTTCAACTACCTCCTCAACGACGCGGATTTCCACGTCGTGCTCAACGCCCTCCAGGGCGTGACGCGGGTCAACGTGATCTCCTCGCCCAACATCACCGTGCTCGACAACCGCACGGCGAAGCTCCAGATCGGCGACCAGGTGCCGATCGTGAAACAGACCGGGCAGAGCGCGCTCAGCGCCAACGCGCCGATCCTCAACCAGATCGAGCTCAAGGACACGGGCGTGATCCTGTCGGTCACTCCGCGGGTGAACAAGAACGGGCTCGTCGTCCTCGACATCAACCAGGAGGTCAGCGACGTCGTGCCGACCACGACCTCCACCATCAATTCGCCGACCATCCGCCAGCGGCGCGTGGCGACCTCGGTGGCGGTCTCGGACGGGCACAGCCTGGCGATCGGCGGCATGGTGCAGGAGAAGGCTCAGCTCGAGAACCAGGCCGTGCCGGTGCTCGGGCAATTGCCGCTGATCGGCTCCGCCTTCCGCAACCGGGCCGACACGCGCACCCGCACCGAACTGATCGTCTTCCTGCGCCCCAAGGTGATCCGCGGGACGGGGGAGGCCGACCGCATCGCCGGCGAGTTCCGGGACCAGTTCCGGGCGATGATGCCGGTGCGCCCGGTTCCCGCGCCGCCACCCCTGGCGCCGGTCGAGCCCGGCCTGATGGGCCTGCGCCAGCGCATCCTGGACTGACGCTCCGCCCTACAGATGGATCACGCCGATCCGCGCCGCCTGCGCGACGGCGTCGGTGCGGCCGGTCGCGTCGAGCTTGTCGAGAAGCGATCCGACGTGGAACTTGGCCGTGTGGACCGAGATCCCGAGCCGCCGCGCGATCGCCTTGTTGGAGGCACCCTCGGCGAGGAGCCCCAGCACCTCGACCTCCCGCGGCGTGAGCCCGGCTTCCGGCACCGCGCTCCCGGGCGGCAGGGTCAGCACCGCGTCCGCCGCCTCGCCGGGCCGGGCGAGGCGCAGGCCCGGCACGTCCGCGAGGAGCGCCACCAGTCGGTCGGCGAGATCGGGCGTGGCGACGCTGAGGCCGATGACGACCTCGCTCACGGCCTCTCGCCGACCGTGAGGGACACGGCGAGCGGCGCCCCCGCCCGGCTCACCGTCAGCGCCACGCTGGTGCCGACGCTGCCGGGGCCCAGCGCCGCCTGCAGCATCCCGAGGCCGCGCACCGGCTCGCCGTTCCAGGCCGTGATCACGTCGCCCTGCCGCAGATCCGCCCGCGCGCCTGGGCCGTCCGGCTCGACGCTCATCACCATCAGGCCGGGGCTGCGATCCTCCCGGCGCACCGGCTGCAGGCCGAGGCCCAGATAGCCGAGCGGGATGCGCCCGCGGGATTCGAGGAGGGGCGCCACGCGGGCGATCGTGGCGGCCGGGATGACCAGCGCCCGGCGGCGGGGCCCGAACGCCGCCATGCCGATCGCCCGGCCGCCGGGGTCGAGGACGAGGCCGCCCTCGGCGGAGCGGCGCAAGGCCGCGTCGAGTTCGATCCGGGCATCGATCTCACCCCCGCGCAGGCTGCGCCAGGCCGGCCCGGCCCGCGAGACGAGGCCGAGCGCCACGGTCGGCGTCGCCTCGGCCGCGCCGACGACCACGGCGAGCTGGCCGAGGGCGACGGGCGCGGGATCGAGGGGGGCGGGCGGCAGGTCGGTGCGGGGAATACGCAGCAGCGCGATGTCGGTCGCGGGATCGCGCCCCACGAGGGTCGCGGCCAGCGTGGCGCCGTCGGGCGCCTGGACGGCGATCTCGCCCTCCTCGGCCAGGGCCTCGTCGGCGGTGACCACGAGGCCGGGCTTCCAGGCGAAGCCGCTGGCGCGGTGCCGGTGCGAGTGGACCGCGACGACGCTCGGCGCCGCCGCGGCGGAGAGGGCCGCGAGGTCCTGCGAGAAGACCTGCAAGGTGGTCGGGGAATCGGGCATGGCGGGGCTCCTGTCGGTGCCCCGATGATGGGGATCGAGGCCGCGCGCGGCACCTGCCCGGGTGGGGAGGGGCGGGCCTACTTGGTGATCTTCACCGAGACCGGGTCGCTCGACGGGAATGTCTCCTCTAGGCCGTCGTCGAGGCGCTGGTCGAGCTTCTCCTTGCGGTTGTCGGGCAGGTGGTCGTCGGGCCGGTGGTCGTCGGTCTTGGCGCCGTCCTGGCGCAGGTCGGGCGCGTCGCGCCGGTCGTCGGTCGTCGGCATGGCGGATCTCCGGTTTCGGGGCCGCATCGCGTGCGGGCTTGCCCCCTCAACGCGCCGGTCGCCGCCGGGGTTCGGCGCGCCGGGTGGCGGGCACCTCAGACCACGGGTGCGAGGCGCACCGCCTCCGCCGCGGTGGCCGCTTCGTGCCGGCGCAGGACGAGGCCGTAGACCTCCTCCAGCCGCGCGCAGTGGCGCTCCAGGGTGAGGGGGTTCGCCCAGTAGCGGCGATGGGCCTCGGCGCTCATCCGCGTCACCGTGGCCGGGTCGCCGAGCCGCCTCAGGCGCTCGGCCAGGGCCTCGGCGTCGCCGGAGGGGAACCAGTAGCCGGTCTCGCCGTCCGCCACCGCCTCGCGGCCCGCGCAGGCGTCGCTGACCACCACCGGCGTGCCGAGCGCCAGCGCCTCGTAGACCGTCAGCGGCTGGCCCTCGTACCAGATCGACGGGAAGACGAGGCAGGAGGCGGCCCGCAGCGCCTCCCGGACCCCCGCCGGGTCGCGCCAGCCGAGGAGCCGCGCCTCCGGGTAGCGGGCGGCGAGGGTGGCGGCCTCCGGCCCGTCGCCGACGAAGACCGGCGTCACGCCCGCGCGCCGGGCGGCCTCCGCGAACAGGAGCACGCCCTTCTCGGTGGAGAGCCGGCCCACATAGGTGACGGGTCCCGGGGCGCCCGCGGGTTTCGGGCCCGGATCGGTCACCGCGATCGGGTTGTCGACCCGGTGCAGGCGGATTCCCGAAGGCAGCAGCGGCGCGACCACGGATTCCTGCAGGTCGCTGATCGTGACCACGTCGCGGACCGCCTCCGGCCAGCGCGCCACCCGCTCCAGCAGCACCTGCCGGGCGACCCGCAGGGCCTTGCGGGGGTAGCTGCGCATGTCGCAATTCGTGCCGATGCAGGCGGCCGAGAGCGGGGTGCGGTGGCAGATGGCGTGGCGGCGGTAATCGTAGAAGCCGCCATTCGGGCACACGAGGAAGAACTCGTGCATCGTGTAGAGCGCGGGCAGGCGGGCCCGGCGGATCGCCGCGAAGATCGAGGGGGAGAGCGCCTTCGCCCAGGCGTGGACGTGGACGAGCGTCCGGCCGGGATCGCGCCCCGCCAGCAGGGCGTCGAGCGCCCGCTCGGCCGGGCGGTTCCACAGCATCTGGCCCGCGAAGGCGAGCTTCGAGGTCGCGGAGACGATGTCGGTCTGGCCGAGGCCGACGACCCGGATCCCGGCCGCGGCGAGGCGCGGATCGAGCGGCCCGACCGCCGCCAGCAGCGTGACCCGGTGGCCGCGCCCGGCGAGCCCGAGGGCGGAATCGATGGCGACCTTCGCCTGGCCGCCATTGACGTGCCCGTGGTCGAGGATGAGGACGACATCCATGAGATCGGTCTCCGCCGAACCGTTTGTTTACGAGCTGGCAGTTGAGAGGCGGTAAAACAGATCTCGGCCGCTCTCGGCCGGCGCGGGACCGCTCCGATGCACGTCGCCATCCTGACGAACTTCTGCCTGCCGCGGGGCGGCGGCGAGAAGGTCGCGATCGAATCGGCGCGCGGGCTGGCCGAGGCGGGGGTCGCGGTGAGCCTGATCCACGGCGCCGACGGGCCGGCCGATCCGCTGCTCGACCACCCGGCGATCCGCCGGGTCGGGCTCGGGCTCGCGGATGTCTGGGACGAGCCCGCCTGGCGCGGGGCGCGCGACGGCATCTGGAACCGCGCCGCGGGGCGGCGCCTCGCGGCGGCGCTCGCCGACCTGCGGCCCGATTGCGTCCACCTGCACAATTGGAGCCGGAGCCTGTCCCCCTCCGTGCTGGCGGCGCTGGCGCGCAGCCGGCTGCCGGTCGCGGTGACGCTGCACGATTATTTCCTGGTCTGCCCGAACGGGGTCTATTACCGGTTCGACCGGGCCGAGGCCTGCACCCTCGATCCCCTGAGCGCCGCCTGCCTCGCGGCCCCCTGCGATCCGCAATCGCGGGCGCACAAGGCGGTGCGGGTGCTGCGCCAGGCCGCGACGCGGCTCGCCCTGCGCGGTTTCCGCGACCGGCCCCTCGACCTCGTCCATGTCTGCGAGAGCAGCCGCGCGCGTCTCGCCCCCCTCCTGCCCGCCGGGACCTTCCACCATCACCGGATCGACAACCCGGTGCGGGTGGAGCGCCGCGACCCCGCCGATCCGGCGCGGGGCGACGCGGTCGCCTTCGTCGGGCGCTTCACCCGCGAGAAGGGGGCGGACCTCGTCGCCGCGGCGGCGCGGGCGGCCGGGATGCCGGCCCTGTTCGTCGGCGACGGGCCGCTCGCGGCGGACCTCGCCGGGATGCCGGGCGTGGAGGTGGTGGGCTGGCGCGAGCCCGCCGAGGTCGAGGCGCTGCTGCGCGCCCGCGCCCGGGCGGTGGTGGCGCCCTCGCGCTGGCTCGAGACCGGGCCGCTCACCGTCTACGAGGCCCTGGCCTGCGGCATTCCGGCCGTCGCGTCGAGCCGGGCCGGCGCGGCCGAGCGGATCCTGTCCGGCGAGACCGGCTTCGTCACCCGGCCGGAGGCGGGCCTGCTCGCCCGGGTGTTCCACGACCTCCAGGACGACGCCCTGGTGCGGCGGATGGGCCGGGCCGCCCATGCCCGCTACTGGGCCGCGCCGACGACGCTCGCCGCCCACGCGACGGCCGCCTCGCGGCTCTACGCCGCCCTGATCGAGCGCGCCCGCACGGCCCACCCGACGGCCAGGGCGCCATCTTTTCAGCGCAGTGCTGTTTAGGGAAGGATGGGGAAAGCCCCGCCCCGGTCCCGGCCCGGGCGGCGCCGTCCCGTTTCCTTTCCGGAGCCCTGCCCGATGCGCCCTCCGTCGCGCCTTGCCCTGGTCGCCGCGCTCGCCCTCGGCCCCACGCTCTCCGCCCCGGCGGTCCTGGCCGATCCCGCCCCCCCGACCCGGGCGCTGCCCGAGAGCCGCGGCCAGGTGCAGCTCTCCTTCGCGCCGCTGGTGCGCAAGGCGGCGCCCTCCGTCGTCAACGTCTACGGCGCCCATGTCGAGAAGCGCTCGGCCAACCGCAACGCCATGGACGAGTTCCTGCGCCGCTTCTTCGGCGAGTCCGGGCCGGGCGGCACGCAGGAGCGGGCGCAGCGCTCCCTCGGCTCGGGCGTGATCGTCGACGCGGCGGGCCTGATCGTCACCAACAACCACGTCATCGAGAACATGAACGAGGTGAAGGTGGCGCTCAGCGACCGGCGGGAATTCCCCGCCGAGATCGTCCTGCGCGACCCCCGCACCGACCTCGCGGTGCTGCGCATCAAGGCCCCGGGCGGCCTCTCGCCGATGGAGTTCGGGGATTCCGAGTCCCTGCAGGTCGGCGACTTCGTGATCGCGATCGGCAACCCGTTCGGCGTCGGCCAGACGGTGACCCAGGGCATCGTCTCGGCGCTCGCCCGCA
The DNA here is from genome assembly GCF_054052225.1 of Methylobacterium sp. JK268. NCBI lineage: Bacteria > Pseudomonadati > Pseudomonadota > Alphaproteobacteria > Hyphomicrobiales > Methylobacteriaceae > Methylobacterium > Methylobacterium sp. JK268. Next base: position 88,944 of record NZ_JBSVZN010000006.1, read on the forward strand.
CGCAGGTCGGCTCGGCCGACTACCAGTTCTTCATCCAGACCGACGCGGCCATCAACCCGGGCAATTCGGGCGGCGCCCTCGTCGACCTGAACGGGGCGCTCGTCGGCATCAACACGGCGATCTTCTCGCAATCGGGCGGCAGCCACGGCATCGGCTTCGCGATCCCGGCCAGCATGGTCAAGGCGGTGGTGGAGACCGCCAAGGGCGGCGGCAAGCTGGTGCGCCGGCCCTGGCTCGGGGCGCGACTCCAGAACGTCACCCCCGACATCGCCGAGAGCGTCGGCCTCGACCACCCGACCGGGGTGCTGGTGGCCGGCATGATCGCGAAGAGCCCGGCCGAGGAATCGGGGCTGAAGCGCGGCGACCTGATCCTCAGCGTCGACGGCCAGCCGGTCGACGACCCGGAGGCCTTCGGCTACCGCTTCGCCCTCAAGGGCATCAGCGGGGAGACGAAGCTCGCCGTCTTGCGCGGCACGAACCGCGTCACGGTGCCGGTGAAGCTCGCGCCCGCCCCCGAGACGCGCCCGCGCGACACGCTGAAGGTCCGCGCCCGCTCCCCCTTCCTGGGCGCCACCGCGGTGAACCTGTCCCCGGCGGTGGCGGAGGAACTGCAGCTCGACTTGCCGGGCGACGGCGTGGTGATCGCCGACGTGGACGGGGGCACCATCGCCCAGAGGGCCGGCTTCCAGAAGGGCGACGTGATCGTGGCGGTGAACGGGGTCCCGGTGACGACCACCAAGGACCTCGACCGCGTCACCCGCAACAGCCTCTCGGCCTGGGAGGTGACGATCAACCGCGGCGGGCAGCAACTGACCTCGGTGTTCAGCGGCTGACGCCGCGGCGGGCCTCGCCGAGGCCGAAGCCGAGATCGGCCTGGCCCGGCCCGCCGGGGATCGCCGCCAGCACGGCGCGGGGCGCGCCCCGCATCATCAGCCCGAGCACCAGCAGGGCGGCCGCCCCGATCAGCGTGTCGACGGCCTCGCGCAGGCGCATCTCGAGGGCGGGCAGGGCGGCGTGGGTCAGAGTGGTCATGGTCCGGCTCCGGCTGGAACGGGGGACGTTTCCGTCCCATGCGCCTGAGTGCCGGGAGGCGGGCCGAACCGTGTGCGCTGGCGCACGCGGCCCGCGCCGTCCTCAGCCCTCCGAAACCCGCTCCTGGGCGGCGGCCTCGCTCTCGCGCGCCGCCCGCGCGCGCTCGGCCTTCAGCTCGCGCTCCGCCAGCAGCCAGAATTCGAGGTCGAACCCTTCGGGCTTGTGGTTGCGCTCCCAGAGTTCGTGGGCCCGCTCCCGGATCTGGTCGGGCGTGATGTCGGGAAGGCTCGCCATGGGTTTCACGTTCTCGCATCGACCCTGATGGCCACCGACGCGGCGACGCATGCCGCCGTTCCGCCGGGACCGCGCCCTCCTAACGAGAGACTGATGCGGTTGGGTCCCTCTCCGTCTCGATCCCTTATGCGGTCGCGACGAGATTGCAGGGGCGGCCCCGAGAGGACCGCGCGAACCCCATCGTCCCATGCTCGAACCGCTGCCTCTCCCCCTCGAACCCGCCGCCCTCCACGCCGCGTCGCCGCGGGCGAGCCTCCCGGCCTTCCTCATCGGCCAGGACCATCTCGGGCGCTGGGTCGCCCTCGCCACACACGGGCGCGCGGGCGGCCTGTTCCGCAGCCGCCGGGACGCGCTCCACTACGCTGAAGGCGAGACCGGGCGGCGTCCCGACGCGGTCGCGCTCTCGGCCGAGCCGATCGAGTTCCGAATCTGAGCGAGGTCCGGGAGGATCCCATGCCCCTCGTTCCCTCCGCCATCGAGGCGTTCGGGCTGCACCTCGCCGCCGCGCGCCGCGCCGGAGCCGTCGCCACCCGCCTCGATCTCGGCCGCCTCGCGAATCTCGAGGAGGCAGAGGCCGTGGCGGAGGCGGCCCTGCACTACTTCGGCGGCACGCCCGCCGGCTACGTGCTCGCCGCCACGAACCCCCTCGCGGCGCGCCAGCTCGGCTGCCGCGAGCCGGTCGCCGCGCCCCTGCTGCGCGAGGCTCTCCTCCCGGAGGGCGTGCGGTATCGGCTGCCGCTCGGGCTCATCGGCGCCGGCGCGGGCTTCTGCCTCCGGCTCGGCCGGCCCTTCCCGGTCGACGGCGAGCCGCTCACGACGGAGAGGGCGGCCGCGGCTTGCCTCTCCTGTCACCTCGACCTCCACCTGCTCGGGCGCCGGGTGCCGGGCAGCCCGCCCCTCGACGAGCGGGCCGCCACCGCCGATCTCGGCCTCGACGTCGTCCATGTCCTCGGTCCGCGCGTCGCCCTCGGGCGGGATCGCGACCTCGCCGGGGCCGCCGTCGCGCTCGCCGTCGACGGGAACGTGCTCGCCACCGGACGGGGCGCGGACAGCCTCGGCGGACCGCTCGCGGCGCTGGTCTGGCTCGCCCGACGCCTCGCCGCGCAGGGCCGCGGCCTCGATGCCGGCGACGTCGTCGCGACCGGCAGTTGCACGGCCCTGGTCCAGGTGCTGCCCGGTCAGCGCCTCCGGGCCGATTTCGGCGGCCTCGGCGCGCTCACCCTGGCAACGGCCTGACCGGCGCCGGGCCCGCGAAGGCCAGCGCGAGCTGCGCCGGGTCCCGCGCTGCCCGCATCGCGGCGGCGGCGCCCGGCTCGCGCAGGCGCCGCGCCACCCCGGCGAGAGCGGCGGGGCCTGCATCCTCCGGCAGGAGCAGCAGCACGACCAGGTCGACCGGCCGGTCGTCCACCGCCTCGTAGGGGATCGCGTTGCGCAGGGAGGCGACGAGCACGAAGGAGCGGGCGAGGCCGGGGAGCCGCGCGTGGGGCAGGGCGAGGCCGCCGCCGATGCCGGTCGAGCCGAGCGCCTCGCGACACCGGAGCGCTTCGCGGATCCGCTCCGCGTCAAGTCCGGTCGCGCGGGACGCCCGCCGGGACAGCTCCTCCAAGAGGGCGTCCTGGCCGCCCACGCGCAGGGCCACCACCGCGTCGTCGGGCGGGACGCGGTCGCTCACGGCCGGGGCGCGTCGTCGGGCGCCCGCAGCCGGTAGCCGATTCCGGTCTCCGTGAGCAGGATCCGCGGGCGCTCCGGATCCGCTTCGAGCTTCTGGCGCAGCTGGCGCATGTAGACCCGCAGGTATTGCGGCTCGGAATTCACGCAGACCTGATCCATCAGCTGCGCGTGGGTCATGGCCTTGCCGGCATTCTGCACCAGCACGCGCAGAAAATCGTACTCGCGCGGGGTGAGCTTCACCTCGGCCCCGTTCACCCGGACGATGCGGCGCACGAGGTCGACGCTGAGCCCGTCCACCACGAAGACCGGCCGCTCCCCCTGCTGGGCGAGCTGGTGGCGGAGCGCCGTGCGCAGCCGCGCCAGCAACTCGCCCATGCCGAAGGGTTTGGTCACGTAGTCGTCCGCCCCGAGGTCGAGGGCCTCGACCTTGCCGGACTCGTCGGTGCGGCTCGACAGCACCACCACCGGCAGGTCGCGGTGGCTCTCGCGCAGGCGCCGCAGCAGCTCGAGGCCGCGGATGTCCGGCAGGCCGAGGTCGAGGATCACGAGATCGACCCGCTCCTCGCCCAGGATCTCGAGCGCCCGGCGGGCGTTCGGCGCCTCCAGCACCGCGTAGTCCTGGGTGGCGAGGCCGGTGCGCAGCAACTTGCGGATCGGCGGTTCGTCGTCGATGACGAGGATCTGGATGCTCATGACCTCACGCGGCGATGGTCGGGGCGGCGTCCCGGGCCGGGACCGGGAGCATCAGGGTGAAGACCGCGCCCGCCCGGTCGCGGCGGTTCGCGGCGGTGAGCGTGCCGCCCATCGCCTCGACGAAGCCGCGGGCGATGGCGAGACCCAGCCCCGTCCCGGCCCGCACCCGGTCGCCCTTCCGGACGCGGTAGAACTTGTCGAAGATGCGCTCGATGTCGGCCTCGGGGAGGCCCTCGCCCTCGTCGAGCACCTGCAGGCGCAGGATCGCCCCCTCCCCCCGGCCGCGGATCGTCACGGTCGTGCCCTCGGGGGCGTACTTGGCGGCGTTGTCGAGGAGGTTCACCAGCACCTGCTCGAACAGCACCGGGTCGAGGCGCAGGAGCGGCAGGTCGGGGGAGAGATCCAGCGCCACCCGGTGGCCGGCGAGCGCCCCCTCGCTCCGCCGCAGGGCCGTCGCCACGATCTCCCCGACATCCTGGGGCCCGAGGTTCGGCGCCACCGCGCCGGCCTCCAGCCGCGTCATGTCGAGGAGGTTGGCGATGAAGCGATTGAGCCGCTCCGATTCGGCGATGACCGTCGCCAGGAGGTCGCCCTTCGCCTCCGCCGGCAGGGCGGCATCGAGGTCGCGCAGGGTCGTCGCCGCACCGAGCACGGAGGCCAGCGGCGTGCGCAGGTCGTGGGAGATCGAGGTGAGCAGGGCCTGGCGCAGCCGGTCGGTCTCGGCGGCGCGCTCGGCCCGGTCGAGGTCCTGCACGAGGCGCACCCGCTCGATGGCGAGCGCCCCCATGTCGGCCAGCGCGTCGAGGAGGCGGCGGCCTTCCGGCGTCAGGATCGGGCCCGCCCCGTCCGCGTCGAGCCCGATCACCCCGATCGTGCCGCGCCCCGTGCGCATCGGCAGGAACAGGCGCTTGGCGCCCGGGAGCGTGTCGGCGCCCCGTCCCGCCGGCCGATCGTTGTCGAATGCCCATTTCGCCGCCGCCACGTCCGCCTCGTCGAGGCGATCCTCGGGCGGGTAGCCGGCCTGAACCGAGAGGCGCCCGGCCTCCGGCAGGAGCAGCACGACCCGAACCTTCAGCATCGCGGCCACCTGCGCGCAGGTCGCCCAGAGCACGTCGTCGAGGGTGCCGCAGCCCGCGAGCTTGCGCGAGAAGCCGTAGAGCCGCTCGGTGGCGCGGGCGCGACCTTGCGCCACCGCGGCCATGCGCTGCGAGCGCGACGCGAGGTTCGAGACCAGCACCGCCACCAGGGTGAAGAGCACGAAGGCCGCGACGTTGGTCGGGTCGGCGATGGTGAAGGTGTAGACCGGCGGCAGGAAGAAGAAGTTGTAGGCGAGCGAGGCGGCGACGACGGCCAGCAGCGAGGGGCCGAGCCCGTAGCGCACCGCCACCGCCACCACGGAGGTGAGCAGGAACAGGTCGGCGTTCTCGACGCCGAGATAGGGTTCGCCGAGGAGCGCCGCGCCGAGCGCGAGGCTCACCGCCAGGAGCGCGATCCCGTAGGGGCGCGGCGCGAGGGCGGAGGAGGGGGCGGCCGTCGCGACCGTCTTGCGCGGGACGGGCGGCGCCTCCGCGGCCTCGCCCGCCACCACGTGGACGCTGATCACGCCTGAGCGCCGCACGAGGTCGTGCACCACCGAGCCGTTGACGAGTTCGAACAGGCGCGAGCGGTCCGACTTGCCCACCACCACGTGGTTGACGTTGGCCGAGCGCGCATAGGCCAGGATGTCGTCGGCGATGCGCCGCCCGCCCGGGACCGTCACCGCGTCGCCTCCGAGGCGGTCGGCGAGGCGCAGCGTGTCCGCGACCCGGTCGCGCTCGGCCTCGCTCAGGGCGAGGCTGCGCGGCCCCTCGACGGCGAGCGCCGTCCAGGGCGCGTGCAGCCGGTCGGCGAGGCGCTTGGCGTAGCGCACCAGCCCGGCCGCGCGCGGATCCTCGCTGACGCAGACCAGGACCCGCTCCCCCGCGCCCCAGGGACCCGCGATGGCGTTGGCCCGCATGTGGCTGAGAAGTTCGTCGTCGACGCGGTCGGCGGTGCGCCGCAGCGCCAGTTCGCGCAGAGCCGTCAGGTTGCCCCGCGAGAAGTAGTGGCGCAGTGCCCGCTCGGCGTTGGCCGGCACGTAGACCTTGCCGTCCTTCAGACGCTGGATCAGGTCGTCCGGGTTGAGGTCCACCACCTCGATATCGTCGGCCCGGTCGAGCACCCCGTCCGGCACCGTCTCGCGCACGCGGATGCGGGTGATGGAGGCGACGACGTCGTTCAGGCTCTCCACGTGCTGGATGTTGAGGGTGGTGAGCACGTCGATGCCGGCATCGAGCAGTTCCTCGACGTCCTGGTAGCGCTTCGGGTGGCGCGAGCCCGGGGCGTTGGTGTGGGCGAGTTCGTCGACGAGGGCGATCCGCGGCCCGCGGGCGAGGAGCGCGTCGAGGTCCATCTCCTCCAGCACGGCGCCGTGATAGGGCACGCGCCGCCGCGGGATCACCTCGAACCCGTCGAGGAGGGCCTCGGTCTCGGCCCTTCCGTGGGTCTCGACCACGCCCACCACCACGTCGAGGCCGGCCGCGCGCTTCGCCCGCCCGATCGTCAGCATCTCGTAGGTCTTGCCGACGCCGGGCGCCGCCCCGAGGAAGACCTTGAGGCGCCCGCGCGCGCCCTCCTCCCGGCGCGCGGCGGCGAGCAGCGCGTCGGGCGAGGGGCGGGCAGGGTCGCGGGGCGTGGACATGTCCGGGAGCGTGGCGCGGCGCCTAGTTGCGGGCAAGCCCGTCGAGAGCGAGGTTGAGGGCGAGCACGTTCACCCGGGCCTCGCCGAGAAGGCCGAGGCTGCGGCCCTGCACCTGCCCCGCCACGAGGGCGCGCAGGCGATCCTCCGGGAGATTGCGGGCCCGGGCGATGCGCGGCACCTGGAACAGGGCGGCCTCGGGGGAGATGTCGGGATCGAGGCCCGAGCCGCTGGTGGTGACGAGGTCGACCGGGACCGGCGCGCCGGGATTCTCGGCCTTGAGCCGCGCGACGTCGGCCTTGACCCGGTCGGCGAGGGCGGCGCTCGTCGGGCCGAGGTTGGAGCCGCCGGAATTCGCCGCGTTGTACGGGGCCGGCACGGTCTTCGACGCGTCGGCCGGATCGGGGGCCGTGGTGGCGGAGGGCCGGCCCTGGAAATAGCGCTCGCTCGCGAAGGACTGGCCGATCAGGGCGGAGCCGACAACCGTCCCATCGCGCGCGACGAGGCTGCCGGCGGCCTGGGCCGGGAACAGCAGGCCCGCGAGCCCCGTCATGGCGAGCGGGTAGGCGAGGCCGGTGAGGAGCGTCAGGGCGACGCCGACGACCAGGGTGGGGCGAAGGTGCTGCAGCATGGGAGTGGCTTTCGGATGGACGAAGTGTTGACGTCTCGGAGAGATTGGCAGGTAACCTTCCTCACACACTCCCCTTTTCCGGACGACTGAAGCGACAGCGGAAGGAGATCCGGAAACCAGCACGGGAATCTGCCGCGGAGCGGCTCTGCTTTTGCACCGTTGCATTAAGGCGGTCGCTTCGCGTCTTCCTGTGCTGGTTTCCGGGTCGCATTCCGCTGGCGCTGCATGCGCCCGGAAAAGGGGCGCCAGAGTGAGGAGGGTGAGGTTCAGGCCAGGTGCAGGGCGCTGACCGCGAGGTCGATGAGCTTGATCCCCGCGAAGGGCACCAGGATGCCGCCCAACCCGTAGATCAGCAGGTTGCGCCGCAGCAGCGCGGCCGCGCCGATCGCCCGATAGGGCACGCCCCGCAGCGCCAGCGGGATCAGCGCCACGATGATCAGGGCGTTGAAGATGATCGCCGATAGGATCGCGCTCTGCGGCGAGGCCAGCCCCATCACGTTGAGCGCCTGGAGCTGCGGGTAGAGCACCACGAACATCGCCGGGATGATGGCGAAGTACTTCGCCACGTCGTTGGCGATCGAGAAGGTGGTGAGTGCGCCGCGGGTCATCAGCAGCTGCTTGCCGATGCCGACGATCTCGATGAGCTTGGTCGGGTCGGAATCGAGGTCGACCATGTTGCCGGCCTCGCGGGCCGCCACGGTGCCGGTGTTCATGGCGACGCCGACATCGGCCTGGGCCAGGGCGGGCGCGTCGTTGGTGCCGTCGCCGCACATGGCGACGAGCTTGCCCTCGGCCTGCTCCCGGCGGATCAGCGCCAGCTTGTCCTCCGGCGTCGCCTGGGCGAGGAAGTCGTCGACCCCCGCCTCGGCCGCGATGGCGGCCGCGGTCATCGGGTTGTCCCCGGTGATCATCACCGTGCGGATGCCCATCCGGCGCAGCTCCGCGAAGCGCTCGCGGATGCCGCCCTTCACGATGTCCTTCAGGGCCACGACGCCGAGGAGCCGCCCGTCCCGGGCCACCGCGAGCGGCGTGCCGCCGGCCTTGGCGATCTCCTCCGCGATCGCGCGGATCTCCGCCACCGCCGTGCCCTCGACCTCCGGCCGGAACGCCAGCGCCGCGTTCGAGCCCCGGCTCGCCGCGGGGGGGCCGGCCAGGGAGGCGATGATGGCATCGACCGCCCCCTTGCGGATCGAGGACCCGTCGAGGTCGACCCCCGACATCCGCGTCTGCGCGGTGAAGGGCACGAAGGTGGCGTTGAGGCCGCTCATGTCGCGGGCGCGGATCCCGTGGATCTCCTTGGCGAGGACCACGATGGAGCGGCCCTCCGGGGTCTCGTCGGCCAGCGAGGCGAGCTGGGCCGCGTCGGCGAGGTCCTGCGCCGAGACGCCCCGCACCGGGTGGAAGGCGGTGGCCTGCCGGTTACCGAGCGTGATCGTGCCGGTCTTGTCGAGGAGGAGCGTGTCGACGTCGCCCGCCGCCTCGACCGCCCGGCCGGACATGGCGAGAACGTTGAAGCGCACCAGCCGGTCCATGCCGGCGATGCCGATCGCCGACAGGAGCGCCCCGATCGTGGTCGGGATCAGGGTCACGAACAGCGCGACCAGCACCACGACCGGGATCGCCCCGCCCGCATAGGCGGCGAAGCTCGGGATCGAGGCCACCGCGAACACGAAGATGAGCGTGAGCCCGGCGAGCAGGATGTTCAGCGCGATCTCGTTCGGGGTCTTCTGGCGCGCGGCACCCTCGACGAGGGCGATCATCCGGTCGACGAAGGTCGAGCCCGCCGCCGCGGTGATGCGCACCCGGATCCAGTCCGAGAGCACCTGCGTGCCGCCCGTGACCGCCGAGCGGTCACCGCCGGATTCGCGGATGACGGGCGCCGACTCGCCCGTGATCGCCGCCTCGTTGACCGAGGCGACGCCCTCGATCACCTCGCCGTCGGAGGGGATGAGGTCGCCCGCCTCGACCAGCACCACGTCGCCGACTTTGAGGCCGGTGCCGGGCACGACCCGGGACACGCCGCGGGGGCCGCCCGGCAGGGCGGCGGGGCCGGTCAGGAGCTTGGCAGTCGTCTCCGTGCGGGTGCGCCGCAGGGACTCGGCCTGCGCCTTGCCGCGGCCCTCCGCGATCGCCTCGGCGAAGTTGGCGAACAGCACCGTGAACCACAGCCAGAGGATGATCTGGCCGGTGAACAGGAGGTTCGGCGCGCCCGCGGCGAGGTCGCGGACGAACAGGATCGTGGTGAGCGCGGCGACCGCCTCGACCACGAACATCACCGGGTTCTTGATCAGGAGGCGTGGGTCGAGCTTGCGGACCGCGCCGATGAGCGCTGGGCCGACGAGGGCGGCGCTGAGGAGGGAGGAGGTCTGGCGGGGCATGAGGGTTGTCCGAAAGGGAAAGGGGTGAAGGCCTGGAAGAGGCTTTTGGAAAGTTCACATCCTTCTCCCCCTTTTCCGGGCGCATGCAGCGCCAGCGGAATGCGACCCGGAAACCAGCACAAGACTCCGCGAGGCGACTGCTTTGAGCGCCCTGGTCGATCAGGAGCCGCTTCGCGGCGAGTCCTTGCGCTGGTTTCCGGATCTCCTTCTGCTGTCGCTTCAGTCGTCCGGAACAGGGGAGGAGGCGGACATGGAAGCCTGAAGATTCTGTCCCGATACTTGATGGGTGAGGCCGCGCGGTCAGGGCGCGAGGCCGCGCCCGGCGAGCAGGATGGCGGCGGAGAGCGCGAGGGCGCCGAGCAGGCTGACCCCCACCATCGCCAGCACCACGTCGAGCGTGCGGGGCGGGGCCGTCCCGGCTCGCGGCCGGTGCAGGGCGAGGCCCCGGCGCAGGGCGGCGCGCCGGCGCGCCGCCCTCAGCGTGACGATGTCCGCCATCTCAGCCTCCCGTGGCGAAGGTCTGGCCGGCCGCGCCGGCGAGGTGCTCGACGATCGGGCCGAGCGCCAGGGCCGGGAAGAAGGTCAGGCCGCCGATGATCAGGATCACGCCGACGAGGAGGCCGACGAAGAGGCCGCCGTGGGTCGGGAAGGTGCCGGCGGAGGCGGGCACCGTCTTCTTGGCCGCGAGCGAGCCCGCGATGGCGAGCGCCGGGATCTTCACGAAGAAGCGCCCGACCAGCATGCCGATCGCCAGCGTGGTGTTGTAGAACAGGGTGTTGCCGGAGAGGCCCGCGAAGGCCGAGCCGTTGTTCGCCGCCGCCGAGGTGTAGGCGTAGAGGATCTCCGTGAAGCCGTGCGGGCCGGCATTGGCGGGCCCCGCGAGCCCGGCCGACAGCACGGTGGCGAGCGCGGTGAAGCCCAGCATCATCAGCGGCAGACAGAGGATGCCGAGCATCGCCATCTTCACCTCCTTGGCCTCGATCTTCTTGCCGAGGTACTCGGGAGTGCGGCCGACCATCAGTCCGGCGACGAAGATCGCCACCACCACGAAGATCAGCATGCCGTAGAGGCCCGCGCCGACGCCGCCGACGATGATCTCGCCGAGCTGCATGTTGACGAGCGGGACGAGGCCGCCGAGCGCCGTGAAGGAATCGTGCATGGCGTTGACGGCGCCGCAGGAGGCCGCGGTGGTGACCACCGCGAACAGGGCCGAGGCGGCGATGCCGAAGCGGACCTCCTTGCCCTCCATGTTGCCGCCCGACAGGCCGAGCGCGGAGAGGACGGGGCTGCCATTCGCCTCTGCCCAGTAGGTCAGTGCGGTGCCGGCGAGGAACAGCACGCCCATGGCGGCGAGCAGCGCCCAGCCCTGGCGCTCGTCGCCGACCATGCGCCCGAAGACGTTGGTGAGCGCCGCCCCGATCGCGAAGATCGAGACCATCTGGACGAAGTTCGACAGGGCGGTCGGGTTCTCGAACGGATGCGCCGCGTTGGCGTTGAAGAAGCCGCCGCCGTTGGTCCCGAGCATCTTGATCGCCACCTGACTCGCCACCGGCCCGAGCGCGATCGTCTGCTTGGCGCCCTCCAGCGTGGTGGCGTCCGCGTAGGCGCTGAGCGTCTGCGGCATCCCCTGCCAGACCAGGAACAGCGTGTAGGGAATGCAGAGCGGCAGCAGCACGTAGAGGGTGGCCCGGGTGAGGTCGACCCAGAAGGAGCCCAGCGTGCGCGTCGAGGCCCGGGCGAAGCCGCGGATCAGGGCCACCGCGGCGGCGATGCCGGCCGCCGCCGAGAGGAAGTTCTGATGGGTGAGCCCCAGCATCTGGGAGAGGTAGGAGAGCGTGCTCTCGCCCCCGTAATTCTGCCAGTTGGTGTTGGTGATGAAGCTCGTCGCCGTGTTGAAGGCGAGGTCGGGCGCCACCGCCCCCTGCTCGGCCGGGTTCCAGGGCAGCGCGCCCTGCAGGCGCAGGATGCCGTACAGCACCAGGAAGCCGAAGACGTGGAACAGCACCAGGGCGCCCGCGTAGCCGAGCCAGGTCTGTTCCTGGCGGGCGTCGAGACCGGCGGCCCGATAGAGGACGCGCTCGATGGGCGCGAGGAGCGGGGACAGGAAGGTCCGCTCTCCCGTGAAGACGCGCGTCATGTAGAGGCCGAGGGGCCTGACGAGCGCCAGGACGACCGCGCAATAGAGCGCGATCTGGATCCAACCGTTGAGGGTCATGGCAAGTCTCTCGTCCCTCAGAACCGCTCGGGGCGGAGGAGGGCGTAGGTGAGGTAGACGAGGAGCCCCGCCGTCACGAGGGCGCCGAGCGCGAGATCGAGGGTCATCGCGCGCCCTCAGAGACGGTCGCAGAGGGCGACGAAGCCCGCCGAGACGGCGAAGAACGCCAGTCCCGCCGCGACGAAGACGATGTCGAGCATGGTTGTTGTCCGATCAGGTCGGCCCTTGCACTCCGGACGACTGCGTCCGGCGGGTTGGCCGTCGCGGAAGATGGTGCGGGAGCCCGTTAGGAATCGAGACGAACCGGGGGACGATCTTATAAAGGACGCATAAGGATGCGGCCGGGGAGCCCGCGCCCGCGCGCCCGCTGGGCCGGGCCGTCAGGCCCGGACGCGGGTGGATTCGATCGGCGTCTAGGGCTATTTACCTTTGTTGGGGGCGGCCACTCAGGTAACGGCTGTGACGGATCCGGTGACCCATTGCCTGCGCAGGCTCGACCACGCCTCTTTCCTCACGGATACGGGCGTGACGGCCCTCATCGCCGACGCCCTGGACGAGCTCGAATCGGCCTTCGGCCGTCCCGCGGAGTGCATCGTGGCGCTTGAGGCCGTGCTGCACGGCTACGACGATCGCTCGCGTGCAAGGCGCGGCGATCCCGTCCATCGCTTCCTCGTCGCGATGATCGATCGCCGCCAGGGCGCCCTGTCGACCTCCGACGGCCGGTGGGGGCGGCGCGCGGTGAGGTGAGCGCGCCGCGACCCCTCCCCCCTCTGCGGGGGAGGGTGATGGCGCCCCTTGCCGTCAGAACGCCACGACCTTCCCCGGATTCATGATGTTGTCCGGGTCGATCGTCCGCTTGAGGCTGCGCATCAGGTCGAGGGCGGCGGGGCCGTGCTCGATCTCCATGAAGCGCATCTTCTTCTGGCCGATGCCGTGCTCGCCCGTGCAGGTCCCCTCCATGGCGATCGCCCGGGCGACGAGGCGCTCGATGAAGCCGGTGACCCGGGCGATCTCGTCGGGGTCGTCCATCATCACCAGCGGCGAGGTGTGGAAATTGCCGTCCCCGACATGGCCGGCGATCGGCGCGATGATCCCGCTCTCCACGATGTCGCGCTTGGTCGCGTCCACGCACTCGGCGAGCCGCGAGATCGGCACGCAGACGTCGGTGGCGATCACCTTGGCGCCGGGCCGCATCCCGCTCGCGGCCCAGTAGACGTCGTGGCGGGCCTGCCAGAGGCGCGAGCGCTCCTCCGCCTTCGTGGCCCACTCGTAGGGGCCGCCCCCGAATTCCGCGGCGATCTCGCCGAACCGCTCCGCCTGCTCGGCGACGCCGGCCTCCGAGCCGTGGAACTCGACCAGCAGCAGCGGCGTCTCGGGCAGGGTGAGCTTCGAGTAGGCATTGCAGGCCGCGACCTGCACCTCGTCGAGGAGCTCGATCCGCGCCACCGGCAGACCCGACTGGATGGTCATGATCACCGCGTCGGCGGCGGCCTTGATGGTCGGGAAGGGGCAGACGCCCGCCGAGATCGCCTCCGGGATCCCGGCGAGGCGCAGCGTCAGCTCCGTGATGATCCCGAGCGTGCCCTCCGAGCCGACGAGGAGCCGCGTCAGGTCGTAGCCCGCCGAGGATTTGCGCGCGCGCGAGCCGGTGCGGACGATCTCGCCGTTCGGCAGCACGGCGGTGAGCGCCAGCACGTTGTCCTTCATGGTGCCGTAGCGCACCGCGTTGGTGCCCGAGGCCCGCGTTGCCGCCATGCCGCCGAGCGAGGCATCCGCGCCCGGATCGATGGGGAAGAACAGCCCCTGGTCCCGCAGGTGCTCGTTCACGGCCTTGCGGGTCACGCCCGGCTGCACCACGCAGTCCAGGTCCTCCGCGTGCACGGCGAGCACCCGGTTCATCTCCGAGAGGTCGATCGAGACGCCGCCGTAGGGCGCGTTCACGTGGCCCTCGAGCGAGGTGCCGGTGCCGAAGGCGACCACCGGCATCCGGTGCGCCGCGCAGATCCGGACGATCGCCTGCACGTCCTCGGTGGATTGCGCGAAGACCACCGCGTCCGGCGGCTGGTTCGGCACCCAGGTGAGCGTGCTGCCGTGCTGCTCGCGCACGGCCTGCGACGTGACGAGGCGGTTCCCGAACTGCGCGGCCAGCGCGGCCGTGACCGCCGCCACGGTCTCCGGGCTCGCGCGCTCGCGGGAGGGGGCAGGGCTCGGTGCGTTCATGTTTCCTCACTCTCCTCCCGGTCCGCGTCCGGCGCGTTGCGGCGTCCGGCTCGTCTCCCACGCCTCCTACGCGCCCTTCACCCGCCTGTCACACCACTTGCGGCACAATGTCGCCGGTGCCGGATTGTTGTGCAAATATCACGGTCAAGCCTTGGCCAGCCAGCTTGGCCGCATAGGACCGGTCTTCCCGGGGGGTAGACCTTTCGGATGAGCGTGCTACCCCGGATGCCGTTGACCTGAGATCCCCCCGCGCCTGCCCGGAGGCCCCCCATGGCAGACGAGCGTCACGCCTCGGTGTTCTTCTTCGCGCCGTTCGTCTCCTCGACGATGCCGATCGAACCTGGCTGGATCGACTATAACGGCCATCTCAACATGGCCTATTACCATGTTCTCTTCGACCGAGCGGTCGACGAGGCCTTCGAGATCGTCGGCCTGGGACCCGAATACATCGAGGAGCGGCGGGCCACCATCTTCGCCGCGGAGGTCCACGTGCGCTACCGGCGGGAGCTGGTGCTGGAGGACCGCGTGCGGGTCACCCTGCAACTGGTCGATTTCGACGAGAAGCGGATCCACTTCTACTCCGAGATCCGGCACGCCCAGGAGGGCTGGGTGGCGGCGGCCTCCGAGACGCTGTCGCTTCACGTGGATGCGACCACCCGCCGGGTGGCGCCCTTCCCGCCCGACATCCTGACGAACCTCGCGGTGATGAAGGCCTGTCACGCCCGCCTGCCGCGGCCGGAGGATCTCGGACGCAGCGTCGGAATCCCGCGCCGGATCCGGAGGCAGGACGACGCGGTCGCGGCTTTGGCCGGCGCCCGGCACTGAGTCGGAGCTCCCGCCGGCACCGCGGGGATCCGCGCTTGACCCCGATCCGTCACGCTCCGGCCTCTGCCGCGACCCGGCTTCGAGGATGATTCCGCCCGCCGCCGAACCCGTGGCGACCCTCCCGCCCGCCCGCCGGGCGGGACGCTGGATCCTGCCGCTCTGCCTGCTCCTCATCGGTCCGGCCCTCTGGCTCGGCCCCGCCCCGGTGCCGGCCGCGGCCCTCGTCCTGGCGCTGCTCCTGGCGACGGCGCAGGTGGTCTGGCAGGACGTGGCGAGCCTGACCATCGCGGACGGCGCGGTCCTGGCGATCGGCCTTGCCGGCGCGGTCGCCCGGCTGCCCGCGGGCGGGACCGCCGGGGAGGGGGCGGCGCTCCTCCTCGACGCCCTGCTCGGCGGCGGCGCGATCTGGCTCGTGCGCGAGGCCTATTACCGGCGCCGCGGCCACGACGGGATCGGTCTCGGCGATGTGAAGCTCTCCGCGGCCGGGGGCCTGCTCGTCGGCCCGGAAGGCTTCGCCTGGGCCCTCCTGCTCGCGAGCCTCGCGGGCCTCGCCCTCGTGGGGATCGGCCGCCTGCGGGCGCGACCCCTGCGGCGGACCGACAAGATTCCCTTCGGAGCCCTCCTGGCCCCCGCCCTGCTGGCGATCTGGCTCTGGGCCGGCCCGCCCTGAGCCGGCGCCGGCGGTCAGCCGCTCCCGTCACCCCCGCGCAGAAAGGCGGCGAAGCCCGCGAGGTCGGTGCCCGCGAGCGCCAGCACCCCGGACACTGCGAAGGCGAACAGCACCTCGTCGGGGCGCGGCGCCCGCGCGGCGCGCGCCTGCCGCGCGCGGTAGGCGCGGACGACCCGGTCGCCCGCCCGGGTGCGCCGGAGCGGGCGCAGCAGCGCCGTGCCGCCGAGGAGACCGGTCGCGACCGTGAGGAGAGCCAGGGGACCGGCCGGGCGGCCGCGGGCGAGGGCGAGGGCCGTCCCGGCCGCCCCGAGGGCCACGACCGCCCCGAGGATCGCGATCCCGGCGAGGCGGGTCCGTTGCAGCCGCGCCGGCGCCGGCGCGACCCCGCGCGCCGCGAGTTCCGCAGCGAGCCGCGCCAGCGGATCGCCGAGGGACGCGGTCAGCTCCGCCCGGCTGCGGTCCCCGGGCCCGGGCCGAAGCGGTTCGAGCTGTGCCGGGAGCGGCGGCCGGTGGGGCCAGACCAGGAGCCGCTGCCCGGCCGGCGCCACCGACGCGCCCCCGCGCGCCACCAGGGCGAGCGCCACGAGGTCGGCTGCCCGCTGCGGGCCCGCTGCCAGGTAGGCGAGGTCGAGGAGCCCGATCCCGGGGCCGGCCGGGAGCTCGGCGGAGCCTCGGCAGGCGCTGCGCAGGACGAGGACGAGGACCAGCGCCGCACAGGCGAGCGCGCCGTAGAGGGCGACGAGCGGCGGCCCCGTCCAGTCGAGGGAATCGGCCATTGCGTGGGAGACCTGCGGAGGGAGGGCGCGGGATCAGGCGCCCGGCGCGTGCAGCGTCAGCAGCTGCGCCGAGCGCTCCCGCGACGGTGCGTCATCGCGGCCGCGGCGGCAATCGGCGATGGCCGCGCGGGCGGCATCGACCGCCAGGATCAGCGCGCTCATCGTGCGGATGTCCGTGTCGTGCGCCCTTGCGTGGCCGACGACGTCGACCACGAGGCCGTCGATCTCGACCGCGAGCGCATCGAGGGTCGCGAGGTCGGACGCCGCCCGGGCCTCCGACAGGATGCCGAGCAGCCGGTCGAGCACCCCGTCGATGCGGGCGCGCTTCTCGCGGGCGAGGCGCTGGCCGATCCAGGCGCCGGCCGAGCCGAGGCCGCCGCCGAAGAAGGCCACGAGGTAGATCCAGTCCTCGTAGCGCTGCAGGAAGGTCTGCTGCTCGCGCTCGTAATAGTCGACGGCGCCCGGGTGGTTGGGGAGCCGGGCGCTGGTCGCGGCCACCGAGCTGTCGAAGTCGGGCGCCTTGACGAGATTGGCCGCGGTGGTGCGGGCGGCGAGCCGCGAGCGCAGCTCGAACAGGTGCTGGGTCACCCGCGCGGCGGTGTCGCGGTCGAGGGAGGCGCGGGCCATCAGCCGGTAGGAGGCTCCCACCGTGTGCACCTCCTCGGCCGGGCGCTTGGGACGGCCCCCGAAGGTGCCGGCCGGGATCGTCACGGTCTGGAGCTCGGGCAGCCGCTGGAGGATCGCGTCGCCGTCGGGCACCGCCACGAGGTCGGCGCTGTGCTCGGGCGCCGCGGCCTCGACGGCGCGCACCACGTGCCCGGCCCAGCGGGAGGAGGGGGCGGCGATCACCGCCACCGCGTCGACGCGCCCGCTCGCCACCGCCGCCGTCACCTCCTCGGCCCGCAGCGGCACCAGGGCCACGGTCCCGGGCGTCCCGGCCCGATCGGCCGGCGCGGCCGCGAGGTCGTAGTAGGTCAGGAGGCTGGTCACGAAGGGCAGGTCCGCCCCGTGCCGCCCGACGAGGCCGAGTCGCTTGCCCGTCAGGCCCGGGACATCGGTGATGCCGGCGGCTTTCGGCGCGGCCACCACGAGCGCCTCGTCGTGGAGGATCGCCAGGGTCAGGCCGTTCTCCGGGAGCTTGACGTCCGGCCGCACCACCGCGAGGTCGGTGCGGCCCTCCTGCAGGGCCGCGGCGCTGTCGCGCACGTCGTCGTAGGGCACGACCTTGAGGCGTATATCCTCCTGACCCCGGGCGAGCGCCTCCGCGTAGGCTTCGATCAGCCGCGCCTCGACGCCGTCCCGCGGCCCCACCGCCACCCGCAGGGTGGTCGGGCGGGTCATCACGAAGACCAGGGCCGCGAGCGCCGCCATCACCAGGCAGCCGGCCAGCAGAAAGGTGTCGCGCCTGTGGAATATCCCGGACATCGCGCCTCGCACCGGATGCGGACCAGAACCCCGGAGGACCCGTCCGCGATCCCGGCGACGAGAGACAATGCCGACCGGGATGGCGGAAAGACGGCGCGGGCCCCGACCGCCGCCGCGCTGGAGCGGTCGGCCCTGGCCTATCTCGAGCGCTACGGCGCCTCGACCGCGATGCTGCGGCGGGTGCTGCTGCGCCGGGTCGAGTCCCGCTGCCGCCTGCGGCAGGAGGACCCGGCCGCCTACGCCCCGCTCGTCGAGGAGGTCGTGGCCAAGGCCGTCCGGGCCGGCCTCGTGGACGACGCGGCCTTCGCGGATGCCAAGGTGCGCAGCCTGCGCCGCCGCGGCGGCTCCGCCCGGGCGATCGAGGCGCGGCTCGCCGCGAAGGGTGTCGACCGCGACACGGTCCGGGCGGCGCTTGCCGCCCACGGCGAGGAGGCCGGGAGCGACGACGAGGAGGCGGCCGCGCGGGCGCTGGCCCGTCGGCGCCGCCTCGGCCCCTGGCGACGCGCCGAGGCGCGGGCCGAGGCCCGCGAGCGGGACGTCGCCGCGCTGGCACGGGCGGGGTTCGCGCCAAGCCTCGCGCGCCGGGTGATCGACGGCGAGGGAGAGGCGCCCTGACGGATCAGAGCGGGCGCGCCCGGAGGATCGCCGCGCGCACGGCGTTCCGGCGCGCCGTGGCGATGATCGTCTCGTCCGCGACGACGGTCCGCGCCCAGTCGTGCGCCGCGATCGCCGCCGCGATGTCGAGCCGGATCCCGCGGGCGATCTCCCGCGGGCCGGGCCGCGGATCGGAGAAGTAGGCCGTCACGGCCGCGCTCAGATCTTGGTCGGTCAGCGAGCGGGCCTTGAACAGGTCGGCCAGCGTGGGAGCCTCGGTGCCGGTCATCCGCGCCCTCCGTCGCAAGCAGCCGGCCCATCCGCCGGCCGTCCATCCCTGCCCATCCGGCGTTTCAGCAGGATTGCGTCCGGCGGTTCCCGTGTTGCGTGGGCGCAAGGATCGGAGGCCTCAGTGCCCCTCGTTGCGGTAGACGCAGCTGCGGCCGGTATCCTCGTAGCCGCCCGGACAGGACCGCACGCAGGCGCCGGCCGCGAACTTCGTGCCGGGCGGACAGGAGCCGGTTTGCGCCGGCGCGGGACCGGGACGGCCGGTGAGGACCAGCGCCGCGGCGAGGATCAGGACCGAGACGGCGACGCATCGGAGGAGGACGCGCATGGACGTTCCTTCAGGGCGGTGACGGCGTGCCCCCTACTCGGCCTTTTCTCCCTGCGGACCGGTCTGCGCCGGTTCCCGCTCCGGCTCATTCACCTGGATCCTCACCCACGCCGGCCGCCGACCGCGCGATAGGGCCGCAGCCGCGCGTTCAGGATCTTGCGGCCGGAGACCTGCCGCTCGTCGCGGACGGCCGGGCGGTCGTCGTGCGGCCGGCCGTCTTGCGCGCGCAGGCGCTCGGCGGCGGCGAGGGGGACGATCGCCAGGCCGGCGGAGGCCAGAGCATCCCCGTAGGCGGCGATCGCCGCGCGGGCGAAGGCCTCCGCGTCGGCCGGCTCCAGGCCGTACGGGACGTCGAGGCGGAGGTCGAGGTCGCGGATCGCCTTCGCGACGAGCCGTGCGATGACGGTGCTCATGACCACCTCACTCGAGTTGCGCCGGCGCAGACATGAGGCCAGGCTGTGACCCCGCCATGGCGGCCGGCGCCCGATCGGTGCGCTGGCGCACACACCGCGCCCCGGCCGGCCGGATGCGCGATCGATCGAACCCGCGGGCCGCTGCGCCGGTTATCAGCGAAGCATGGGAAGGAACTCCGGTGATGCTGGGCATTCTGGGCACGCGTCTGCGCGGGCGGATCGTCGAGATCGGTACCTACGGCCTCGCCCGCTACGCGCGGATGAGCAACGGCGACACGATCTGGTGGGGCTCGGAGGAGGAGGTTCCCGAGGAGGTCGCCCGCGCGGCGGGGGATCTCGACGCCGCGCACCAGCCGGCCGCGGCGGCCACCCGCGCCGCCGCCTGATCCGGCCCGGCGGGGCCGTCAGGCCACGCCGTGCTCCCGGAACCACGTCCGCATCCGCTCCCAGCCGTCCTTCGCCGGCCCGGGCCGGTAGCTCGGGCGGTAGTCGGCGTTGAAGGCGTGGGGCGTGTCCGGATAGACGACGAGGTCGCAGGTCTTGCCCGCCTGGGCACAGGCCTGCCGCATCGCGTCCACGGTCGCGACCGGGATGCCCTGATCCGCCCCGCCGTAGAGGCCCAGCACCGGCGCCTTCAACTCGGCCACGAGATCGGCCGGGTTCTTCGGCTGCAGCGGCGTGGTGTCGCCGGCGAGGCGCCCGTACCACGCGACGGCGGCCTTCAGGGTCGGGTTGTGCTCCGCGTAGAGCCAGGCGATGCGCCCGCCCCAGCAGAAGCCGGTGATGCCGAGCCGCGCGGTGTCGCCATGGCCCGAGGCTTTGGCGAAGGCGACCGTCGCGTCGAGGTCGCCCATCACCTGCGCGTCCGGCACCTTGGCCACGACGTCGCGCATGATCCGGCCCATGTCGGTCATGCCCGAGACGTCACCCTGGCGGGCGTAGAGTTCGGGCGCGACCGCCAGGGTGCCGAGCTTGGCGAGGCGGCGGCAGACATCCTTGATGTGCTCGTGGACGCCGAAGATCTCCTGCACCACCAGCACCACCGGGAAGGGGCCGCCGCTCGCCGGCATGGCGCGGTAGGCGGGGATCGACCCGTCCTGCGTCGGGATCTTGACCTCGCCCGCCTCCAGGCCGGCCGCGTCCGTGGTGATGGCGGTCTGGGCGGCGATGGGCTGGACGGCCATAGCGAAGCCGGTGGCGAGGCTCGTCACCATGATGGTGCGGCGGGACGGCGCGATCTCGGGCGCCAGGCTGCGCAGGTCTGACTCGAAGACGGTCATGCGGGGACTCTCCCGGAGCGCGATGCGGTCCGCTCCTGCGCGCTCAGGTAGGTGAGGGCGGCCTCCGGGAAACCGTCGCCTTGCGCGACCTCACGCAGGCGTGCGCGGCTGCGGCGGTCAGGTTCGGGGCGGGAAGGATCGGTTCGAGCTGGTCGATTGCGAAGCGTGACGCCGCCCAGCCCGATCGAGTGGCGTGATCGATCCCACGACCAGCCACGCCCGTCGTGGGACGCGGCGCGATTCCGTGTCACCAAGCCCTCTACTTGATTCGCTCGAATTCCAGATGAGCCTGGAACGTTTTTCCGTCCGTGTCCTTGATCGGGGCTCCGACCACCTTCAAGGTGGTTGGCGACAATTCCAGAATCGTCCGCTTGAGGGTCGCGCCGTTCCATTGCGGCCAGCTGGACCGTTGGACATGGACCTCGAGGGATCGACTGGCAGCGTCGATCGTGTACGTGCCGTAATAGGCGTTGAAGGGACCGGCCGGGTCGGTCGGAACGGTGCTGGGACGCGCTGGTCTGTCGCCGCCGGAGATCTGGACGCTGATGATGCCGTTCGGGGTGAACTGCAGCATGCCCTGCGGATCGGCGCCCCACGTCTCGCGTCTGCCGCCGTCCGAGAACTGGTCGTAGACGGACGTCATCTTCCAGGAGCCGGCGATGAGTGAAGGATCGAGCGGCTCCGACAGGGCCGGACGCGCCGTCGCGGCGAGAAGCGCGAGCCCGATGGTGAGACGACGGGAGTTCATGCCTGTGAGCTCCGGTTGCACGGGATTGGTGGTGAATGCGGCGCCCTTGGGCGCGGCGACGGAACAGTCTCAGGTCGTCGCTGCTGTGAAGACCCCGGTCCGCTGGCGGCCGGGAGGAGCGTTCAGGGATGCTCCGGTGAGGCGCCCCTGTCCTCGCCCTCCGAATGCGGGCCTGTCCGGTCGGGTCGGGACGCGCGTTTGCTCGCGGGCAGCCCTACGGCGCGAGGCTCGCGAGATAGGCGGCGAGGTCGCGCATCTCGGCCGGCGCGAGGGCCGCGACCTGGACCTTCATCTTCTCCACGGCGGACCCCGTGCGCGCGCCCGACCGGATGTCGAACAATTGCCGGAACAGGTAGCTGGGCGAGCGGCCCGCCAGCGGCGGACCCTCGCCGCCCCGAAGGTCGCTGCCGTGGCAGGCGCCGCAGGGCTGCCGGTCCCCCGCGGCCGTGGCGGCGAGGTCGCGGCCGCGCTGGATCGCACCGGGCGGCACGTAGGCGACGAAGCCGGAGGCGTCGTCCCGCAGGTCGGTGCGGGCGCGGTCCTCCGGCACCTCGACGATGCGCTCGCCGATCGGTTCGCGCGACCCGTCCGCGGCGGCCGCGTAGGCGCTCACGCCGTGGATCTCCGGGCGCGGCACCGTGTCGGTCTCCACGACCCGGATCCAGGGCCGGTAGGGGAGGGCGGCGAAGTAGGCCGCGGCCTCGGCCACCTCGCGCGCGTCGGCGTGTGCGGCGACCTTCAGCATGAGGGCCGGCGCGAGCATCGTCGGCGACGCGCTCCGGCGCGCGCCGTCGCGCATCTCCGCCGTCTGGGCGATGATGTAGGCGGCGGGCAGCCCGGCGAGACCGGCATTCTCCGGCCGGCCCTGCCCGTTCGGGTAGTGGCAGAAGCCGCAGGCGAACAGGTCGGGCTTGCGCCCGTGAGCGACCGAGTCCGGCATGGGCGGGTGGCCCTCCGGATGCCAGTCGACGGCGGTGAAGCGGTCGAGAGTCTGCGTCCGCGTCAGTCCGACCGTGCTGCCGGGCACGTGTCGGACCTCTCCGTCGTCCGTCGGCGGCTTCGGCGGGGCGGGGTTGAGCGGGTAGGCCCAGGCGGGGGGCTCCGGCGGCTCCGATCGCGCGGGCGCCGCGCCGCCGAGGAGCATCAGGACCGCCGCGATCAAGACCGTCCGATTCGATCCAGACACCATGGTGCTGCCTCCAGACATCGTGAAGCCGGCGTGGCGATCCAAGTCCGACGCCCATCCGGGCGTTGAGAATGAACTTCGCGCCTGGATGCGCCGCCGATGCGCGGTGCGTGAGACTTATACTATGCTGACGATAGAACGACTTGCTTCAATCTCTTGATCTCACGGGGAGCATTCATTGCGAAAAGGAAGAGACCGATTCGCAGATCGTCCTCCCTGGATCGAACGTGGCGTTTCTAGCTTGCCTTAAACCGAGATTATCATCGATGTTGCCAGAAGAGATGACGCGGCGACCCGCCATCTCTCCCAGCGCGTCCGATGTGTATCCGCAGATGACCCGGGATCCAATTGCCCCGCGCCACCACGCGCGACTGACTGATACCCGACCGGCACTGCAGGCGGCTGAAAAAGTTTGCGTCTATCCGCGGCGACCACTATCCTCCCGGAAAGGCTATCGTTCCCGGGGGCGATGTTGGAAACGGCGGAGATCGAGCGCCTCGCCGGCGGGCCGCCGCGGCTGACGTTCGAGGACATCGCCAACCACCCGCGTCTGGCCGCGGCGCGGCAAGTCTTCCTCGACCGGTTCCTCGGGCTCTACAGCGGTGATCCGTTCACGGTTCGACTTCTGATCGAGTCGGGGCGGTTCCTCGTCTACCACATCGCGGGCGTGCTCGACGCGGGTGTCGACCCGGCCCGGCGCGAGACCTGGCTCACGGTCACCCGCCTGAAGCGGGAGATGGGCCTGTTCGGCCTGGCGAGCGACCGCCACATCGACACCCTGATCGCCCGGCTGTGCTCGACCGGTTTCATGGAACTCAAGCCGGCCGACCGGGACCGCCGCGTGCGCATCCTGAGGCCCACGGACATGCTCAGGGCGCACGACCGCGAGTGGCTCGCGGCCCATATCGCGCCGCTGGCGCTGCTGTACCCGGAGCACGATTACGGGCCGGTCCTGCGGCGTGACCCGGACGTCCACGCCGCCTACCGGCGGCTGAGCATCGCCTTCCTGCCGCTCGGCGCACGGCTCCTGCTCTCGCTTCCGGACACGATGCTGTTCTTCAACCACGCGGCCGGCGCCGTGGTGCAGGCGGAGTTGCTGCGCACGGCCATGGCCGCGCCGGATTACCCCCACGCCGCCGCGCCCTATGCCGGGATCGGAGACCGCTTCGGCGTCTCGCGGACGCATGTGCGGCAGTTGCTGGCCGCCGCCGAGGCCGCGGGTCTCGTCAGGCTCCACGCGCGCGGCGGCCACCGCGTCGAGATCCTGCCCCGCCACTGGGCGAGCTACGACCGCGGCCTGGCGGCGGGCATGTACCTCCACGACCTCATCCACGTCGCGGTCGAGCGGGCGGCGGCCGTGTCGGAGCGGGTGGAGGCCGCGCTCGCGTAGGAGCGCGGCCGTCCCGGCCCTACCCCTCGAAGATCGCCCGGATCTTGGTCGCCAGCGCCTCGACCGCGAAGGGCTTGGTGATCATCTGCATGCCGGGCGCGATCTGGCCGTTGCCGAAGGCGGCGTTCTCGGCGTAGCCGGTCATGAACAGCACCCGCAGGGTCGGGCGGGCGAGCCGCGCCTGGTCGGCGAGCTGGCGGCCGTTGAGGCCGGGCAGCCCGACATCGGTGATCAGGAGGTCGACATGGACCTCCGATTGCAGCAGGCGCAGGCCCGCCGGGCCGTCCGGCGCCTCGAGCGTCCGGTAGCCGAGTTCCTGCAGCACCTCGATCACCAGGGCACGGACGGTGGCGTCGTCCTCCACCACCAGCACGGCCTCGCCCCGCTCAGCCCGCGGCGCCTCCCCGCGCGGCGCCGCCGCCGCCTCGACCGGGCCGCGGTAGCGCGGCAGGTAGAGCCGCACGGTGGTGCCCTGGCCGGGCTCCGAGTAGATCTTGACGTTACCCTCGGACTGCTTGGCGAAGCCGTAGATCATCGAGAGGCCGAGGCCCGTGCCCTGGCCGAGGGGCTTGGTGGTGAAGAACGGGTCGAAGGCCCGCGCGATCACGTCGGGCGGCATGCCGGTGCCGGTGTCGCTGACCCCGATGCAGACGTACTGGCCGGCCCGGACGCCGACCTCGCGGGACGCGTAGGCGTCGTCCAGATAGGCGTTCGCCGTCTCGATGGTGAGCCGGCCCCCGGTCGGCATCGCGTCGCGGGCATTGATGGCGAGGTTGAGGACCGCGTTCTCCAGCTGGTTGGGGTCGCACAGGGTCAGCCAGAGGCCGCCCCCCACCACGACCTCCAGGCGGATCTGCTCGCCCAGCGTGCGGCGCAGCAGCTCGTCCATGGAATTGACCAGCCGGTTCACGTCGACGGGCCGCGCCTCCAGGGGCTGGCGGCGTGAGAAGGCGAGCAGCCGGTGGGTCAGCGCCGCGGCGCGCTGCGCCGAGGTCATGGCGAGGCCCGCGTAGCGCGACAGGTTCTCGATCCGCCCCTCCGCGATGCGGGTCTGCATCAGGTCGAGGGAGCCGACGATGCCCGTGAGGAGGTTGTTGAAGTCGTGGGCGATGCCGCCGGTGAGCTGGCCCACCGCCTCCATCTTCTGCGCCTGGCGCAGCTGCTCCTCGGCCTGCTCGCGCTCGGCGATGGCTTCGCGCACCCGCGCCTCCAGGGTCTCGTTGAGGTCGCGCAGCGCGACCTCTGTCCCCTTGGTCTCGGTCACGTCGTAGATGACGCCGACGTGGCGCAGGTTCGCGGTCTCGGTGTCGCGGCTCGCCTCGCCCCGCCGGGCGAGCCAGCGGGTCTCGCCCGTATCGGCGCGCCGCACGCGCATCTCGGCGGGGGGCAGTTCGCCGACCTCGCGCAGCCCGGGATCGAGGAGCGGGGAATCGTCCTCGACCACCAGGGCGTTGACGGCGCTCACCGCGAGCGTCTCGGCCGGCATGAGGCCCAGCAGGCTGCAGAATTGCGGCGAGACCGCCACCGTGGCGAAGCCCGGCACGTACTCGAAGGCGCCGACCCGCCCGGCCGTCTGGGCGATCCGCAGCCGCTCCTCGACGCGCTTCTGGTCGGTGATGTCGACGAGGACGCCGCTGAAGCGGACGGGCGCCTCGTCCGGACCGTAGTGGCAGCGCCCGCGGCCATGGACCCAGCGCACCGCGCCGTCGGGCGTGCGCAGGCGGTACTCCTTGTCGAACACCTCGGCGCCGTTGAGCATGCCGGTCACCGCGAGCCGGATGCGGGTGCGGTCGAGGGGGTGGATGCTCGCGAAGAAGCCCGCGGTCGGGATGCCCGCCGGATCGACCGGGAGCGGGATCCCGGTGAGCAGGGCGAAGCGCTCGTCGACGTGGAGCCGGCGGTTCTCGATGTCCCAGTCGAAGGTGCCGGCGATGCCCGCCGAGGACAGAGTCACGGCGAGGTGGCGCTGCACCTCCGCGAGGCGGCTCTCCAGGGTGGAGAGGCGGTCCTGGGCGCTCCGGGCCGAGTGGGCGAGGGTGGCGTCGATCTGCGAGGAGAAGTAATTGATGAGCACGCCCGCCGCGTCGAAGACCGGGCAGACGTAGAGCTCGTTCCAGAACGGGGTGCCGTCTCGGCGGTAGTTCAGGACCGAGGCGCGCACGTCCCGCACCTCGCGCACCGCGGTGCGGATGCGGTCGACCGTCTCCGGGTCGGTTTCGGGACCCTGGAGGAAGCGGCAATTGCGCCCGACGAGGTCCCGCGCCGCGTAGCCGGTCAGGGCCTCGAAGGCGGCGTTCACGAAGACGATCGGGTTGTCCGGGAGGCGCGGATCGGTGATCAGCATCGGCTGACGCGTCCGCTCCAGGGCCGTGATGAAGGGGCCGGCATGGCGGCGCAGGGCCGCGACCGCCTCGGCGAGCGGGTTTCGTCCGCCGGCCGCGCCCTCGGTCTCCTGGCTCATGATCGGACCCGGGCTCCGGCCCGAGGCGCAGCGCAGGCGTGCATCAGCCCCCCGTCTCGCCGATCGCGCGGGCGATGAAATCGTCGATCAGCACGCGCAGATTCTCGAGCGAGGGCAGATCCATCAGCATGGCGATGTAGCCGCGGATGTCGCGCTCGCGCACCGAGAAGTTGATGTAGAGGAACAGCACCAGCGCGCCGTCCTCGGCCTCGCCGCCGGGCCGGAAGATCGCATCGCCGCCGCCGCGCATCACCGCGGGCAGCGACATGGTCAGCGTGCGCTGAAGCATGTTCGCCATGGTGGCGAGGCAGCCGTTGAGGATGATGTTGCCGGTCTCGCTCAGCGCCTCGTCCTCCAGCGCCGCGGCCTCCTCGGCCGAGAGGTCGTCGCCCGTGACCGCCCGGACCAGCTCGCGCCCGGTCTCCTGGGGGAAGATCAGCAGGGCGCGGCCCGAGAACGCCCCCTCGAAGCTCTGGTGGACGACGACGAGGTCCGACGCCTCGCGCTCGGCGACGAGCCGGGCCGCGTCGCGCCGGGCGACGATCTCGATCGCCGGCACCGAGAGCAGCACCTGCACGCCGATCATCTTGCGCAGGCTGGCGGCGGCCCGGCTGACCCCGATATTGACGAGTTCCGTGAACGCGTCCTGCTGCAGCGGGGTGAGTTCGACGGCGGCCGGGCTCACGGTCCGCCCCTGCGCAGGCGCAAGGCGGCACCCGAGACGAAGCCCGCCAGGGTCTCCTCGGTCAGGGGCTTGGCCAGGAAGGTGGCGCCGACCTCGCGGGCCCGCGCGACGATCTCGTCCTGGATGTTGGCGGAGATCACCGCGATCGGCATCCCGGGGCTCCTCGCCCGCAGGTCCGCCGCCAGGTCGAGGCCGTCCCGGCCCGGCATGTTGAAGTCGAGGAGCGCGACGTCGACCGGTCCCGCGTCGAGGCGGGTGAGCGCCTCCTCGGCGTTCCCGGCCTCGGCGAGCGTCCAATCCGGGCGGAGCTGGCGCAGGAGCTTCGCCACGACCAGGCGGGCGAGCTTGCTGTCGTCGACGATGAGCGCGGTCACGGGCATGCGGGGAATCACGGGTCCTGCGGGGCGGACAAGCCTGCCGGGGGTATATGCGCCCCCGCCCGCCGAGGTGAAGCCGCAATCGAGACCCGCGATGGACATCGTCCCGGACTGTTAACTCACGTGAACGCGTCGGGATCGAGCCAGCGCGCGACGAAAGGATCGCCGCAGGGTCCACGCAGGGGCGGACGCAGCCGGAGGATCACCTGGAGGATGGCGGTGTGCAGCCGCGTGCAGGCGCGCCAGTCGACCCTCGCGCCCGGATTCGCCAGGAGGTGGGCGGCGAGGCTCTCGGCCTCCTCCACCGGGCAGACGCCTTCGAGGAGGATCAGGCCGGGATCCTCCGGGTCCGGGCGCATGCTCATCGGCCGTCCTCCTCGTGCCCGACGGCCGCCGCCACGAGGCCGGGCGGATCGAGGACCACGAGCACGCGACCGTCGCCGAGCAGCGTCGTGCCGGCCACCCCGGGCGTCGCCGCGAGCCCCGCGAGCGGACGGGTGAGGGCGTCGAGGCGCTCGCCGAATCGGTCGACCTCGACCGCGATGGTCTCGGGCCCGGATCGCAGCACGACGAGGAGCGCCTCCCCGGAGGGCGCCGCGGGCGCCGGCGCCAGACCGAGGAGGTCGGCGAGGCGCAGGATCGGCACGGTCCGCCCGCGCAGCAGCGCGGCGGCGCCCGGGCCCAGGTCCCGGATGCGCTCGCGCGGCAGGCGGGCGGCCTCGACCACGGCGTCGAGGGGCAGGCCGTACTCCTCGTCGCCGATGCCGACCCGCATGATCCGGGTGAGCGCGATCCGCTGCGGCAGCAGGAGGCGGATCACGGTGCCGCGGCCGACCGCGCTCTCGATCTCCACCCGGCCGGAGAGGCGCGCGACGGAGGCCCGCACCGCGTCCATGCCGACGCCGCGGCCCGAGAGATCGCTCACCCGCTCCGCCGTCGAGAAGCCGGGCGCGAAGACGAGGTCGATGACCTCCGCGTCGCGCATCGCCGCGAGGGTCCCGGGCGGGTGAAGCCCGAGGGCGGCCGCCCGTTCGCGGATCCGCTCCGGGTAGATGCCCCGCCCGTCGTCCGAGACGGTGACGGCGAGGGTCTCGCCGACGATCTGCGCCCGCAGGCCGATGTGCCCGGCCTCCGGCTTGCCGGCCCGGCGCCGCGCCTCCGGCGGCTCCAGCCCGTGATCGACGGCGTTGCGCAGGACGTGGAGCAGGGGCTCGAACAGGGCGTCGACGAGGGCGCGGTCGGCGCCGACCGCGCCGCCCTCGCTCTCCAGGACGACCTCCTTGCCGAGCCCGCGGGCGATCTCGCGCAGGGGGCGGGCGAAGCGGCGGAAGAGCGGGGCGAGGGGCACGAGGCGCAGGGCCGCGAGGCCGCGATGCAGGTCGCCGGAGAGCCGGCCGATCCGCGCCTCGGCCTCGCGCAGGGCGGGGGCGAGGGCGGCGGCCGCCTCCCCGGCCTCGGCCCGTGCGGCGAGGTGCGCGAGCCCGTTGCGCGCGGCCACGAGGTCGCCCGCCAGGGCCACCAGCCCGTCGATCCGGGCCGCCTCCACCCGCAGCGGACGGCCCACCTCGGCAGCCTCAGCCTCCGCGGCCTCCTGCCCGCCCGCGAGGTCGGGCTGATACTGCGGCCCGGAGGGCGCGTCCGGCGCGTCGAGCAGCGCCGCCAGGCGGCCGGCGAGGGCCTCACCGCCCTCGGTGGCGGCGAACCGGCAGGCCCGCGCGGCGGCCTCCCGCCCGGCCGCCCGCAGGGCGTTGGCGGCGGTCGCGGCGGCGGCCTCGCGCGTGCCGGCCCCGGCCTCCCCGGGGTCGGCCGCGGCGAGGCGGAGCTGCTCGCGCAGGATCGCGGCCGTGAGGTCGGGCGGGGGAGGGGCGGCGGGCGCGACGAGGGCGACCGCCGTGACCTGATCGCGCACGAGGCGGATCACCGCGTCGATCTCCGGCCGCGGCGCCGCGCTGAGGAGCGCGATGGCGAGGGTGCAGGCGAAGGGATCCTGGTCCGCGGGCCAGGGACCCGCGGGCGCCACCGTGACCGCGAGCAGCCCCGGCACGCCGCGCACGAGGCCGAGCGGGTCGTCGCCCGAGAAGAAGCAATCCTCCCGCGGCCGGTAGAGGAGGGCGACGAGCGGCGAGCCGGGCGCGACCGGCTCCGCCCGCGCGAGGAGCGCCTCCGCCCAGGGCGGCACGGGGCCGTCCGGGATTTCGGCCGGGCCCAGCGCTGAGGGTGCCCGCGGCGCGAGGCCCCCCCGGAAGCGGGCGGCGATCCGGTCGGCCTCCTGTGCGGCCCCCGGCGGCAGCGCGCCGCCCGCCGCGATGGCATCCGTGAAGCGCGACGCCGCGTCGAGGGCTTCGAGGGCGAGGTCGGCGAGGTCGTCCCCGCTCCCGGCCCGCCCGTCCCGCGCCGCGGCGAGCCCGTCCTCGGCCGCGTGCAGCAGGGCGAGGAAGGGCGGGAAGTCGAACAGGCCGACCGATCCCTTGAGCGTGTGGAAGGCGCGGAAGACCCTGTCGAGCCTCGCGCCGTCCCCGGGCGCCGCGGCGAGCGCCACGAGATCCTCGGCGGCGCCGTCGATCAGCTCGCGCGCCTCGGCCAGGAACGGCTCCAGGAGGTCGTCGACGGGCCGGCCGGTCACGGGCGCCGCCCGCTCAGGGCGAGGACGTGGGCGGCGAGCACGTCGGCGGCGATCGGCTTCACGAGGTAGAAGTTGGCCCCCGCCGCGCGCGCCGCCTCCCGGTCGCCCGGACCGGCCTCGGTGCTGGTGACCAGGACGGGCAGCCCGCGCAGAGGCGCCTCCCGGCGGCGCAGGGCGCGCAGGAAGGTGAGGCCGTCCATCTTCGGCATGTTCACGTCCACGACCAGCAGGTCGTAGGGATCCACGAGCAGCCGCTCCAGGGCCTCGATGCCGTTGATCGCCTCCTCCACCCGGAACCCCGCCGCCTCCAGCACGTCGCGGTAGTAG
Source organism: Methylobacterium sp. JK268 (assembly GCF_054052225.1). NCBI lineage: Bacteria > Pseudomonadati > Pseudomonadota > Alphaproteobacteria > Hyphomicrobiales > Methylobacteriaceae > Methylobacterium > Methylobacterium sp. JK268. The sequence goes on from NZ_JBSVZN010000006.1 coordinate 119,190, forward strand.
CGCCGCACGAGGCCCGCGTCGTCCACGACGAGGATGCGGGGCGGGGGAGCGGCCTCAGCCATGCGCGTCCTCCTGCGGCCGCCGGTAGACGATCGCGTCCGCATAGCGGCAGACGTGGAACAGCGGCGAGATCCGGCTCATCGACTCGGTGTGGCCCAGGCACAGGAACCCGCCGGGTTCGAGGGCCCCGTAGAGGTGGTCGGCGGCGCATCGACGGGAGACGTCGTCGAAGTAGATCAGCACGTTGCGGCAGAACACGACGTCGAACCGGCCCTCCGCCGCCATGGCGTGCCGGTCCGTGAGGTTGCAGGCCGAGAACCGCACCGAGTCGCGCATCTCCGGGATGAGCCGCCAGCGCGGGGCGGGCGGCCCGGCCTCCTGCTCGAAGTAGCGGGCGACGAGGTCGGGCGGCAGCCGCATCAGCGCCCGCTCCCCGTAGAGGCCCGCGGCGGCGGCGGCGAGCACCGCCGTGTCGATGTCCGAGCCGACGATCTCGACCTCGTAGCGGTCGACCGCGGGCCAGTGCTCCAGCAGCCAGATCGCGATCGAGTAGGGCTCCTCGCCGGTCGCGCAGGGCATCGACCAGATCCGGATCGTCGCGCCGGGCGGCTTCGCCGCGGTCACGCGGTCCATCAGCGAGGCCGTGAGGCAGCGCAGCTGGTACTCCTCGCGGAAGAAGTAGGTCTCGTTGACGGTGAGCGCGTTGATCAGGTGCTCGACCTCGCCGCCCGTCCCGGCCCGCAGGCGGTCGAGATAGACGAAGAAATCCGGGGTCCCGGCGGCCCGCATCCGCTCCTCCACGCGCCGCTCGACGAAGCTCCGCCGCGCCTCCGTGAAGCGCAGGCCCGTGCGCCGGTACACGAACTCGCAGAAGCGCGCGAAGTCGGCCGCCGACAGGACGGGGGCGGGCTCGGTCACGGCGCCTCGGCGAGGCGGGCGAGGACGAGGTCGATCGCCCCCGGCAGGAAGGGCTCGGCGGCGAAGCGCGCGCGGGCCGCGCGCAGGGCCGGGATCGCGGCCGGGGTGCCGGTCTCGGCCAGCACCTCGATCGCCGCGCCGCAGACATTCGGGTGCGGCTCGGCGGCGAGGAGCCGGACCAGCAGGGCGGTGGCGGTCCCGGGCGGCTGCGTCCGGGCGATCCCGGCCGCGAGCAGGCGCAGGTCCGGGTCGGGATCCGCGAGCAGGGCGGGAAGCAGGGGCCGCACGGAATCGGGCATCTCCTGGAGCGCCTCGACGCAGGCGTTGCGCAAAGCCGCATCCGCCGCGCCGAGATGGCGCGCGAGCGCCGCGGCGCCCGGCTCCCCGCAGGCGATGAGGGCGGCGAGCAGCGCCTCGCGCACCCGGGGCACGGTCTCGCGGCCGAGCGCGGCCCCCAGGGCCTCCGCGGCCGCCGGATCGCCGGACGAAGCCCGGGCGGCGGCGAGCCGGCCCTCGGGCGCGGGGGCCGCGAGATCGGCGGGGCCGGGCGGGGATTCGCCCGGCGGGTCGCGGCGCACGAGGGGCATCAGGTCACCGGACTCATGAGGTCACGAGCGCGAGGAGTTCGGCGGCGATCGCGTCGAGGGGTGCGACCCGGCTCGCCCCGCCCGCCCGCACCAGCTCGCCGGGCATGCCCCAGACCACGGCCGTCTCCTCGGCTTCCGCGATGGTCCGCCCGCCCCCGGCCCGCAGCGTCGCCATGGCCCGGGCGCCGTCGCGTCCCATCCCGGTCATCAGGATACCCACCAGCCGCGCGGCGTCGAGATGGGCGAGCGCGCTGTCGACGAGGCGGTCGACGCTCGGATGCCAGGGATGGTCGGGATGGGCGGGGGCCGGCGCCGCCACGAGGCCGGCGGGCCGGAGCGCCACGACGAGATCGGTGTCGCCGCGCCCGACATAGACCCGGCCGGGGAGGAGGGGTGCCGGCCGCGCCACCTCCTCCACCGGCAGGGCGCAGACCCCGTCGAGGCGGCGCGCCAGCGGCCCCGTGAAGGCCCGCGGCATGTGCTGGGCGATCAGGATCGGCCAGGGGAAGCCGGCCGGCAGCCCGGAGAGGAGCGCGTCGAGGGCGCTCGGTCCTCCGGTCGAGCAGCCGACGAGGACGAGGCCCGGCGGCGTCCCGCCCGGCGCGGGGGCCGGATCCGGCGCGCCGGGGCCGCGCAGCGGGGCACCGGGCAGCGCGGCGTAGCGGGCGCGCATCCGGGCGGCGAGCCGCCGCGCCGGCGACAGCCGCACCTGGGCGGCCGCCCGCACCTTCTGCACCAGGACCGGCGCCAGGGCGTCGCGGGTGAGCGAGGCGACGCCCTCGGGCTTGGCGACCACGTCGACCGCCCCGCGGGCGAGCGCGTCGAGGCTGATCTCGGCGCCCTCCGCCGTGAGGGCGGAGAGCATCACCACCGGGCAGGGCCGCTCCAGCATGATCCGGTCCAGGCAGGCGAGCCCGTCGACGCCCGGCATCGTCACGTCGAGGGTGATCACGTCGGGCCGGAAGCGGTCGAGGGCGTCGAGGGCCTCCGCGCAGTCGCGGGCGGCCGCGACCTCGACGTCGCCCTCGGCCGCGAAGATCCCGGAGATCACCTTCCGCATCAGCGCGGAATCGTCCACGACGAGGAGCCGGATCATCCCGCATCCTCCCGGCGCGAGGGTGCGGGAGGCCGCGCCCGGGCGAGGCCGAAGCGCAAAGACGCCGGGTCGAGGAGGTCCGGCGCGGGGCCGCCGTCGCGGGACGCTGCCCGCAGGCCGAGCACGGAATCGACCACGAGCCCGACCGGGTCCGCGCCGTCGAGGACGAGGAGCCGCCGGTCCGGCGCCGCCGGACCCGGCGGATGGCCGAGGCCGGCGCGCAGGTCGTAGACCGGCAGCGCCTCCCCGCGCAGGGCAACGAGGCCGAGGCAGGCGGCGGGCGCGCCGGGCAGGCGGGTCGCGGCGGCGGGCGCCCGCAGCACCTCGCTCACGGCGGCGGCGGGCAGGCCGTAATCCCGCCCGGCGATCCGGACGACGAGGATCGGCGCTTCGCGCGGTGCCAGGGCCGGCCCGGGTGCGGGCTCCTCCCGGCCGCCCGCCTCCGCGGCGAGGCGGTCCGCGGCGAGGACCGGCAGCAGGTCGCCGTCGTCGAGCCGCGCCACCGCCGCGACGGCGCCCGCGCTCCGCCGCAGGGCCCGCGGCAAGGGATCGACGGCCTCCCGCGCGAGGCGCAGCACCGGCCCGACCGCGGCGGCGACGAGGCCGACGGGTCCCGCCGCCCCGCGCAGGATGGCGACGCGGTGCGACGGGCCGGTCGGGGCCGCGTCCGCGCCGAGGATGGCGTCGAGCGAGAGGAGCGGCAGCGCCCCGCCGCGCCACGCCATGCGGCCGAGAGCGGCGGCGTGCGGGCCCGGTGCGGGGCGAAAATCGGGCGGCAGGGCCGCGATCTCCTCCACGGCGTCGAGGGGCACCGCGCAGGGCCGGCCGGCGCCCCGCAGGCGCAGCAGGGCGGTGATGGCGGCCGCCTCGCGGGCGGCAGGGCGGTCGGCGATTCGCGGCGCTCCCGGCGGGGGCCGGCGCGGCGGGGCCATGCCCGCGAGGAGCCGCGTGAGGTCGAGGGTCTCGGCCCCGTCGGTCCCGGAGGCGAGGCCGAGGACGCGCCCGACCAGGAGCCCCACGGTCTCGCCGGCCCGCGCGACGACGAGCCGCCCGGAGGGGCAGGGGCGGCGGCCGAGCAGCCGGGCGAGGTCGAGGACGGGCAGCGCCGCGCCGCGGTGGTTGGCGAGCCCCGCCAGCGCCTCCGGCCGGCCCGGCAGCCGAGTGACGGGTCCCGGCCGCACGACCTCCCGGACGAGCCCGGCCGGCAGGGCGAAGCGGTCCTCCCCGAGGGCGAGATGCAGGAAGCGCCCGCCCTCAGCCACGCGCGCCCCGCAGGAGGTCGGAGAGGGCGGCGATCTCCTCCACGGCGGCGGCGAGATCCTCGGCCCCCCGCGCCTGCTCCCGCGCGGCCATCGCCGCCTCGGCGGCAGCGCGGTCGGCCTGCTCGGCCGCCGCGGCGATGCGCTCGGCCCCCCGCGACGTCTCGCGGGCAGCGGCCAGGATCGCGCCGGCGCCCTCGGCGATCGCCGCGTTGGCCCCCTCCATCTCCCGCACGTCCTCCGCTACGGCCGCGAGCGTGTCCATCAGCGCGCGGCTGCGCAGCACCTCGGCCTCGGCGGCGGCGGCGACCTGCTCCAGGGCGCGCCGGACCGCCGCCGCGCCGTCCTGGATCGCCCGCACGGTGCCGCGGATCCGCTCGGCCCGGCCCGCGGCCTCGCGGGCGAGGGCGCGGATGTCGCCCGAGACCACCGCGAAGCCGTCCCCGCCCGTGCCCGCCCGGGCCGCCTCGATGGCGCCGGTCACCGCCAGCATGCCGATCTGCGCCGCCACCAGGGCGAGCCCGTCGACGATGGTCGCGATGTCCCGGTTGCGGGCTTCGAGGGCGGTCACCCGGTCGAGGCAGGCCCGGGTCCCGTCGAGGCCCCGCGCGGCGCCCTCCGACAGGCCGCCGATCGTCTCGCGGATGGCGCGGATCGCCGCGCCGAGCGTCGCCACGCGTCCGAGGACCGTGGTGGCGGTCTCGCGGGCGCGGTCGGCGCCGCGTTCCACCTCGGCCATGGCGGTGCTCGACTGGCGGGCCGCCGCGCTCTGGACCGCGGTGCCGCGGCTGATCTGGTCGACCGCCGCCAGGATCTCGGTGGCGGCGCCGGAGAGTTCCTGGATCGCCGCCGCCAGGCTCTCGGCCCGGGTCGCGATCTCCTCGGGCGCTGCCGTCCGCTCGCCGCGCCGCCGCAGCGTCTCCGAGAGGCCCGAGAGGTCCCGCGCGGTGCCCTGGCTTCCTTCGAGGGAGAGGCTCTGCTGCGCCACCGCGCCCTGCGCCTGGGCGGCAGCCGTGGCCTGCTCGTCGGCGGCCGCGGCGATCTGCTCGGCCCCCGCCCGGGCCTCCCGGACCATGGTGTCGGCCTCGATGGCCGTGGCGAGGATCGCCTGGCTGCCGTCCGCCACCACGCCGAGCCCGACCCGCGCCTCCTCCAGCGCCGCGGAGACGCGCCCGCCCGCGGCGGCATCCTGCCCCGCGCGGGCGGCGCCCTCCCGGACGGTCGCGCCGATGCCCCGCACCTCGCCGACGATCGCCTCGGCGAGGCCGCCCACGTCGCGGGCATTGCCCTCGGCGGTCTCGGCCAGCGCCCGGACCTCGTCCGCCACGATGGTGAAGCCGCGCCCCTCCGCCCCGGCCCGCACCGCCTCGATGGCGGCGTTGAGGGCGAGCAGGCTCGTCTGCTCGGCCACCGCGCCGACGGCGCCCGTGACCTCGCCGATCGTGGTCGCGCCGCGCTCCAGTTCCTCCACGCTGGCGACGATGCCGGTCTGGCGCGCCGCATTGGCCTCGATCGCCGCGACGGATTGCGCGACCTGGGCGTTCGCCTCGATCAGCAGGGCCTGGAAGGCGCCGGTGCGCTGGCGGGATTCGTCCGCGCGCGCGCGGGCCTCGGCGAGGCGCTCGGCCATGGCGACGACCGCCGCCAGCGATTCCTGCGCGGCGTCCGCGGCGTCGGCGGCGCCGCCCGCGATCTCCGCCATGGCCCGGCGCAGCTCCTCGGCCGCCGCCGAGGCCTCGCCGAGCCCGGCGGCGAGTTCGTGGGTGGCGGCGGCGAGGCGCTCGGCTGCCTTCTCGCGCGCCCCCGCCCGGGGCGCGGCGCGGCGGCGCGGCACTTGGGGCGGGGGCGCGGCGGGGGCGGGTTGCGCGTCGGGCGCGGGATCGGCGGGGGCGGTGCGGGCCGCGAGCTTCGCCTTCTTGACCAACGCCATCCGCTCACCTGCGCCGCACCGGCGGCTCCCGGCCCGGTGTGCCGGAGCGCGTGCGGGGGGGCAAGCCGATTGGGGCCTCGTGCGACGTCCGGTCGATTGCTTTGCGATGCGGAAATCGGCGTTGCTCACCCCCCGCGCGCAGGGCGCGTCGAGGCGAGGATCATCAGGCCCGCCGCGCCCATCACGGCGCCGACCGTGCCGAGCGCGCGGGCCGAGGGCAGGCGCGTCCTCGCGCGCCAGCCGCCGCTCGTCCGCGGCGGCTGGCGGCGGGGCTCACGGACGGTCCCCTGGCTGACCGGTGCCGGCCGCGCCCGGTCGAGGGCGGCGTGGACCGCCAGCCCCATCCGGTGCTCGGTCGGGCCCGGCACCAACCCGTCGGTGGCCTCGGCGAGGCAGCCCCCCGCGACCTCGTCCCGCGGGTGACGGGCGAGCTGCACAATGGTCTCGGCCACGTCCTCCGGCGCGGAGACGAGCGGCCCGGGATCGACGGGCCGGCCCGAGACGTCGGCGCCGTGCTCCAGCCCCGGCGTGTCGACCATGGCGGGGAAGACCGAGCAGACGTGGATGCGGGGATGGCGGCGGAGTTCCCGGCGCAGGCTCGCGGTGAAGCCGCGCAGGCCGAACTTGCCCGCCGGGGAGGCGGCCGCGAAGGGCGCGGGCGCCCAGCCCCCGATCGAGATGGTCGTGATCAGCGTGCCGTGGCCCTGGCGCAGGAAGACGGGCAGGGCCGCGGAGGCGCCGTGGACCCCGTCGAGGAGGTTGACCGCGATGGTGCGGCGGTGGAGGTCGAGGGGCACGTCCTGGAACGGTCCGAACACTCCGGTCCCGGCGTTGTTGATCCAGACGTCGAGGCGCCCGTAGGCGTCCATCGCCGCCCGGGCGAGGGCCTCGACGGCGTCCGGATCCGTCACGTCGGTCGGCACCGCGAGTGCCTCGCCGCCGAGGCTGCGGCACTCCCGCGCCACCTCATCCAGCGCCTCGCGGCGGCGGCTCGCCAGGGCGAGGCGGGCGCCCCTGCGCGCGAAGGCGAGGGACGCCGCGCGGCCGATGCCGCTCGACGCGCCGGTGATCACAACGCTGGCGCGGCGCAGGTCGGTCATGGGGCCTCCGGGGGCGACGGGCCGTGCCGACGCAACCCCCGCCCGGGGCCGATGTTCCGGCTCGCCCCGGGGCGCGTCAGCGCGCCAGCCAGCCGCCGTCCACCGGCAGCAGGATGCCGTGCACGTAGGCGGCGGCCGGCGAGGCGAGGAAGACGGCGGCGCCCCCGAGGTCCCGCGGCTCGCCCCAGCGCGCGGCCGGGATGCGCGCCAGGATCTGGCCGTTGCGCTCCGGGTCGGCGCGCAGGGGCGCGGTGTTGTTGGTGGCGAAGTAGCCCGGCGCGATGGCGTTGACGTTGATGCCGAGGGGCGCCCACTCGTTCGCCATCAGCCGGGTGAGGCCGGCAAGCCCGCTCTTCGCCGCCGTGTAGGAGGCGATGCGGATGCCCCCCTGGAAGGACATCATCGAGGCGACGTGGATGATGCGGCCGCCGCCCTCGTCCGCGACCATGCGGCGGGCGAAGCCCTGGGACAGGAAGAACACCGCCTTCAGGTTCACGTCGAGCACCGCGTCCCAGTCGGCCTCCGTGAAGTCGAGGGCGGCGCCGCGGCGGATCGTGCCGGCGTTGTTGACCAGGATGTCGACCCGCCCGCCCTCGCTCGCCTCCGCGACGATGCGCGGCACCGGCTCCAGGCTGGCGAGGTCGGCGGTGATGACCTGGAAGCCCCGGCCCGTCGCCGCCACCGCCTCGCGGGTCTCGCCCATGTCCGAGCGGCCGACCGCCACGATGTCGGCGCCCGCCTGCGCCAAAGCCACCGCGATGCCCTGGCCGAGGCCGGTATTGGCGCCCGTGACGACGGCCTTGCGGCCGGTGAAGTCGAAGGGATTCGTCATGGTGTCCGCCCTCACCGCAGGTCGCCCATGGCGACCATGTCCATGTCCGTGTAGTCCTGGTTGTCGCCGCCCATCGCCCAGATGAAGGCGTAGTGGCTGGTGCCGACCCCCGAATGGATCGACCAGCCGGGCGAGAGCACCGCCTGCCCGTCCGCCACCACGAGGTGGCGGGTCTCCTGCGGCTCGCCCATCAGGTGGAACACGCGCGCCTCGGCCGCGAGGTCGAAGTAGAGGTAGACCTCGGAGCGCCGGTCGTGGGTGTGGCACGGCATGGTGTTCCAGGTGCTGCCGGGTTCGAGCTGGGTGAGGCCCATCACGAGCTGGCAGGAGGCGCAGACCCCCGGCAGGATGTACTGGCGGATCGTGCGCCGGTTGCTGGTGGCCTGGTCGCCGACCTGCATCGTGCGCGCCTCCTCCTGCCGGATCAGCGCGGTCGGGTGCGCCGCGTGGGCCGGGGTGCTGACGAGGTAGAATTTCGCCGGCCGCGCGGGGTCGAGGCTCTCGAACGCCACCTCGCCGGCGCCCATGCCGACGTAGAGGGCGTCCCGCGTCCCGACCTCGTGGGCCTGTCCGCCGACCCGCACGCGGCCGGGGCCCCCGACATTGATCGCGCCGAGCTCCCGCCGCGCCAGGAAGGAATCGGTGCCCACCGCCCGCGGGGTCGGCAGGGCGAGGGGCCCTCCCGCCGGCATGGCGCCGCCCACCACCAGGCGGTCGATGTAGCTGTAGGTCAGCAGCACCTCGCCGGGCGCGAACAGCCGCTCGATCAGGAAGTGGCGGCGCAGCGTCGCGGTGTCGAAGCCGCGCACGGCCTCCGGATGAGGGACCTGCCGGATCTCGATCGTCATGCGTCCTCCGCGGAATCATCCGGCCCGGGCCGGCCGGACATGTCGAAATAGTCGGGGTTGAGGCCGGCGATGCCGCCGAGATCGGCGAGGAGCCCGTCGAGATGCGCGCTCATGGCGGCCCCCGCCGCGGCGGCGTCCCGCGCCCGGATGGCGTCGAGCACTGCCCCGTGCTCCCCCAGCACCCGCGCGAGCCGGCCCGGCTGGGGCAGGGTGAGGCGGCGGAAGCGGTCGACCTGGATTTTCACCTGCCGGGTCAGCCGCCACAGGCCCGGGTAGCCGGCCGCCCGCGCGACGCCCGCGTGGAACGCCTCGTCGTGCTGGTGGAAGGCCTCGCGGTCGGCGGCCTCGCCCGCGTCGCGCAGGGCCGCCATGGTCCCGTCGAGGGCCGCGAGGTGGTCGCTTCCCGCATTCGCGGCGGCGAGACGCGCGCTCGCCTCCTCCAGTGCGCGGCGGATCACGATGCCCTCGGGCAGGTCGCGATAGGGAATGCGGGCCACGAAGGTGCCCGCCTGCGGGAAGATCTCGACCAGCCCCTCGTCGGCGAGGCGCAGCACGGCCTCGTGGACCGGCGTGCGGCTGACGCCGAACCGGGCCGCCACCTCCTTCTCGCGGATCGGGGCGCCGGGCAGGAGGGCGAGGGAGGCGATCTCCGCGTGCAGGGCCTGCCGGATCACCGCGGCGGCCGAGGGGGCCCGGTCCGGCCTTCGCGCCGCGGGCCGGCGATGTCGCGCCTTGCGCATCGTCGCCTTGGACCCGCCCGGCATCCGCCCCGTCCCCTCACCCGTCAGCGCAGGCTGCGCCGGTCGCGAAGGGGCTTCCTGCAGCCGGACCATAAGCTGATATATCAGATCTGCAAGAGGGCCCGTCGTGGCGACGGCGATCGGCTCCCGTCAGCCCGCCGCGCGGGGATGCGCTGCCGCTCTCCCGGCCGCTTCGCCCCCTGACAGGAGCAGCGCGCGCATGAGGTCCACCGTCGCGCGGGCCGAGATGCTGTCCGCGCCGGACTCCTGCAGCACCGCCGCCGAGGGGAGCAGGCCGTCGATCGCCGCCCCGGGCGTCACCCGGGTCATCGACCACGCCCCGAACAGGCGCGTCTCGGCCGGGGTGAGTTCGAGGAGCACCACCCGGCGGTGGCGCAGGTCGCAGCAGATCCGCTCGAAGGTGGCTTCGAGGGCGGGCAGCGGCCCTTCCAGCACCTGCAGGAAGGTGCCGCGCACGTGAAGCAGCGCGCCGGTGAGCCCGGCCGCGGCGTTGCGGGCCTGGGAGGCCGCGACGATGCCGTCGAGGTCCCGGTCGATCAGGGCCTCGCGGCCGGGAAGGGCCGCCTCGCTGCGGTAGAGCAGCCGGTGGAGAGGCGCGGCGTCCCGCAAGGGCAGGGGGCTCGGCATCATGGCTCTCCCGTCAGGCGCTCGCCGCCAGGGGCGCGGCGCCGCAATGGGGCGGCGCCCGGAACAGGCTCGCGATCTCCCCCGCCGGAATCGGCCGGCCGTGCAGGTAGCCCTGCAATTGGTCGCAGCCCTCCCCGGTGATGAAGCGGGATTGCTGCTCCGTCTCGACCCCCTCGGCGGTCGTCTTGATGCCGAGGCTGCGCCCGAGCATCGTGATCGCCCGGACGATCGCCGCGCTGTCGTTGTCCTGCGGCGTCTGGCGCACGAAGGACTGGTCGATCTTGATCTTGTCGAAGGGGAAGCGGCGCAGGTAGCTCAGCGACGAGTAGCCGGTGCCGAAATCGTCCATCGAGATCCGGATGCCCAGGCCCTTGAGCTCCGTCAGGATGGCGAGCGTGCGCTGCTCGTCCTGCATCAGGGTGCCCTCGGTGATCTCGATCTCCAGGCGCCGGCCGGGCAGGCCGGTCTCGGCCAGGATGGTGCGGAAGGCCGCGGCGAGGCGCCCGTCGCGGAACTGCACCGGCGAGAGGTTGACCGCGACGGTGAGGTGGTCCGGCCAGCCGGCGGCCTCCGCGCAGGCGGTGCGCAGGACCCACTCGCCGAGGGGGCCGATCAGCCCGGTCTCCTCCGCGAGCGGGATGAAGGCGGCCGGCGAGACGAGGCCGCGCTCGGGATGGTGCCAGCGGATCAGCGCCTCGGCGCCGTCGTAGCGGCCGGTCCGCGCGTCGACCTGCGGCTGGTAGTGCAGGGTGAATTCCCCGCGGGCGAGCGCCCGGCGCAGGTCCTGCTCCAGGGAGCGGCGGGCCTGCATGCGGGCGTTCATCTCGCCCTCGAACATCCGGAATCGCCCGCCGCCCTCCGCCTTGGCGCCGTAGAGGGCGAGGTCGGCGCTGCCGAGGAGCTGCCCGGGCGTCTCGCCGTCCTGAGGAGCCAGCGCGATGCCGATGCTCGCGCCGATGTCGAGCACGTGCCCGTCGATCAGGAAGGGCCGGGCCAGGATGTCGATCACCCGCTCGGCGGTCGCCTGGATGGCGGGCAGGTCCCCGTCGCCCGCGGGCAGGATGGCGAACTCGTCGCCCCCGAGCCGGGCGACGAGGTCCTCCCCCACCACCCGCTCGAGGCGGCGCGCGACCCGGCAGAGCAGGGCGTCCCCCATCCCGTGGCCGAGCGTGTCGTTGACCGACTTGAAGCGGTCGAGATCCAGCGTGAGCAGCGCGAAGGACGCGCGCCGCCGCGTCGCGAAGCGCTCGGCCAGCGCGGTGTTGAAGCGCAGGCGGTTGGCGAGGCCCGTGAGGGCGTCGTGATGGGCCAGCCGGTTCATCTCGGCCTCGGCGCGCAGGCGGTCGCGCTGGTCGCGCACCGCGACGACCCGGTGGCTGCGGCCGTCGATCGCCAGGGCCTGGCCGATCACCCGCACCGGGATCTCCGTCCCGGCGGCGTCGCGCAGGGTCGCGTCCCGCTCCTGCGCGACGGGGATCGCGCCGGCTGTGAGCCCGGGGAGCAGCGCGGAGAGGGGACGTCCGATCACCTCCTCCCGGGATAGCCCGAGAATCTGCTCCAGGCTCCGGTTCGCCCCCGCGACGGTCTCGCCGTCGCAGATCAGCAGCCCCTCGACCGCGATGTCGGTCAGGTCGCGCAGGCGCTGACGCTCCGCCCGCCGCCGCCGTAGGGCGAGGAGGTGCAGGCGTAGGGCCGTGAGCGCCGCGCCGAGGATGAGGAAGGCGGCGTTGGCGGTGAGGATCGCCACCATCGCGGCGTCGAGGGCACCGTCCGGGATCGAGACGCGGGGGTCGAAGCGCAGGGTGAGCGCGCTCATGCCGATGAAGTGGGCGCCGCAGACCGCGAGCAGCAGCGCGACGGGCGCGAGGTCGCGCAGGAGGCGCTGCCGCGCGTAGGAGAGGCCCATCGCGAGCATCGCGAACCCGACGCCGATTCCGACCGAGACCGCGACCCGCACCCCGTCCCACGCGATGGCGCCCTGGACCCGGTAGGCCGCCATGCCGGTATAGTGCATGGCCGCGATCGCCAGTCCGATGATCGCGCCCCCGGCGAGGCCTCCGGCGCGGGTCCCGGTGCCGACGATCACCAGCGCGCCCAGGCCCACGAGCAGCAGCGCCACCGCGAAGGAGGCCAGGGTCGGCAGCAGCGCGAAGCCGAAGGCCATCCCGGGCTCGAAGGCCAGCATGGCGACGAAGTGGGTCGCCCAGATCGCCGAACTCGTCGTCACCACGCCGGCGGCCGCCCAGGCGGCGCGCTCGCGCGGGGCGCGGGACCGCATCGCCTGGCGGCCGAGCGCGAGCGTCGCGTAGGACCCGACCGCGCAGATCAGGGCCGCCACGGCGATGAGGCGCAGGTCGTGCTGCTCCGTCAGGCAGGCGATGAGATCCGTCATCCGCTCCTCGTCCCAGTCGGCCGCCCGATGCAGCGGTCTCGATTGGATTGCGCGTCGGACGATGCCCGCGCGCAGCTTAATTGCCGGTTTCCGACAATGATCGCGCGGCGGTGTTGCTGGATCGTTGCGATATAAAAATGGAGATTGGTGAATGAGGTGTAAAACCGGCGGATATCGGGTGTATTATCCTATGATATCACGGAGGAGCACTGAAAATACTGGCCTGGCGCGAATCAAGGCTTGAACAATCAAAGGACGTCAAGCCGGCTGCAGGCGAGGGTCCGACGGAGATGAGCCGGCAATGCCCGAGCCGTCGGAAGCCGATGGAGGCGTGGCGACGTCCGCCGCGCCTGGCTCGACAAGCTTGCGAGGGGGGCGCACCACTACTCCGCCGCCTCCGGCACGCTCGCCCGCTCGCGCACCAGCTGGGTCACGGCCGCGAAGTCGGTCTTGCCCGAGCCCAGCACCGGCAGGCGGTCGACCACCAGGATCTCCGCCGGGACGGAGAGCTCGCTCGCGCCCCGCGCCCGCGCGTGGGCCTGGAAGGCCGCGCGCGTGGCGTCCCGCCGCTCCGTCACCAGAACCAGCCGCTCGCCCTTGCGCGGGTCGGGGAGGGTGGCCACCGCGGAATTCGCCTCCGGCCACAGCTCCGCCGCCATCGCCTCGACGGCCGCCAGGGAGATCATCTCGCCGCCGACCTTCGCGAAGCGCTTGGCGCGGCCCCGGATGGTGATGAACCCGTCCGCGTCGATCGTCACGATGTCGCCGGTGTCGTGCCAGCCCCCCGGGGGCGGCTCCAGGACGCCGGGCTTCTCGGCGCGCAGGTAGCCCAGCATCACGTTCGGCCCGCGCACGAAGAGCCGCCCGCCCTCGGCGATGCCCGGCACCGGGTCGAGCCGCGCCTCCATGCCGGGCATGATCCGGCCCACCGTGCCGAAGCGGTTGAACATCGGCGTGTTGAGGGCCAGCACCGGCGCCGTCTCGGTGACGCCGTAACCCTCCAGGATGCGCAGGCCGAACTTCTCCGCGTAGACCCGGCGGGTTTCCGGCTTCACCGGCTCGGCGCCCGCCAGAATGTAGCGCAGGGAGCGGAAGTCGTAGGGATGCGCGGAGCGGGCGTAGCCGGCGAGGAAGGTGTCGGTGCCGAACAGGATCGTGGCGTTCACGCCGTAGACCAGTTCCGGCACGATCCGGTAGTGCAGCGGCGACGGGTAGAGGTAGACCGGCACGCCCGAGACAAGGGGCAGCACCAGCCCCACCGTCAGGCCGAAGGAGTGGAACACCGGCAGGACGTTGAAGACCTTGTCGGTGCGGCCGAAATCGATGCGGGCCTGGGCCTGGGCGGCGTTGGCCAGCATGTTGCGGTGCGACAGGACCACGCCCTTCGGCAGCCCCTCGCTGCCCGAGGTGAACAGGATCGCGGCCGGATCGTCCGGGCGGCGCGCCACCAGGGGCCGGCGCCAGTTCAGGAACCCGTCGAGCTTCGCCAGGAGCCCGAGCCGGGCGCGGACATCCTCCAGGTAGACGACGCGCAGGCTCTGGGACAGGCCGGCGACGAGCGCGTCGAGGCGGCCCTTCTCCACGAAGGCCCGCGAGGTGACGATCGTGTCCACCTCCGCGGCCTTGCAGGCGCTGAGGATGGTCGCGGCGCCGGCCGTGAAGTTGATCATCGCCGGCACGCGGCCCGCCCCCATGACGCCGAGCACGGTGGCGGCGGCGGCGTTGGCGTTCGGCAGCATCACGCCGACCGCGCGGCCCTCGGGGGCGAGGTCCCGCAGCGCCCGGCCGAGCACCCGCGCCCCGACGAGGAGCCGGCGATAGGTGAGGCGGCCCGAGACCGGGTCCTCGACGGCGACGCGCCGGGGGCCCTCGCGCTCGGCCGCCGCCACGACCGCGTCGAACACCGTGCGGTCGATCGGCGCCGTGCGGAAGATCAGGTCCGACATGATCCCGTAGAGGGCCGCCCCCGCGGCGTGGCGGCGCGCCTTGCCCTTGAGGGCCGGGTCGACGGCGAGCCGCACCGGCTCCAGGATCGTCACGGTGAAGCGCGGCCACCAGCGGCGGCGCACCTGCGCCCGCGACAGGCGCGAGAACAGGGTCTGCTCCGGACCCTCGATCTTCACCGGCACCACCATGGCGCCCGACTTGTCGGCGATGAGGCCGGCCCCGTCATAGACCTTCATCAGGCTGCCCGTGACGGTGAGCCGGCCCTCGGGGAAGATGATCAGCGTCTCGCCGTCCCGGACGGCGTTGATCAGGCGGCGCGTCGCCATCGGCTTCGTCGGGTCGAGGGGCATCGCCCGGGTCAGCCACAGGAAGGGCTTCACCCACCAGCGCTGGGCGATGCCGTGGTCGATGGCGAAGACCGGGTCGCGCTCGGTCAGGGTCAGCGCGAGGCCGCCGTCGAGGAAGCTCACGTGGTTGAGGGCGATGATGGCGTTGGGGCCGGCCTTGTCGAGGTTCTCCAGGCCCTGCACCTCCATGCGGTAGACCGCCCGGAACAGCATCGACAGGAAGTCCCGGAAGGCGCTCGTCGGCAGCACCGCGAAGATCGCGATCCCGGCCGCGATGTTGGCGAGCGCCACGATGAGGAACAGCCCGGCCCCCGAGAGGCCGGCCTTCTGCAGCAGGGCGATGCCGAGCGCGCCCAGCACGATCAGGGCCGCCGAGAGCACGTTCGAGGCGGCGATCACCCGGGCGCGGACCTCCTTGGGGGTCCAGGCCTGCAGCGCCGCGAAGGAGGGCACGATGAACAGGCCCGCCGCGGCGGCGAGGAGCACGAAGTCGAGGGCGATCCGCGCGCCGACGAGGCGTGCGAGGAAGGGCCCGGCCGAGAGCGGCACGGCGGGAAGCGCCGTGTGGGCCGCCACCCAGGCGAGGTCGAGGGAGACGACGCCCATGATCAGGGCGGCGACGGGCGTCGGCAGCACCACGATTCGCCCGGCGCAGAGCCAGGAGGCGAGGCCCGACCCCGCCGCGACCCCGACCGAGAACAGGGCGAGCATGGTGGTGACCACGGTCTCGTCGCCCCCGAAGCTGCCCTTCACCACCGCGGGCAGCAGCGCCATCACGACGGCGCCGACGAGCCAGAACCAGCTGGTGATCAGCCCCGTGCGCCACAGGCGCGTGTCGGCGTAGAGGTCGCGGATCAGGCCGGCGGTGGAGCGCAGCACGTTGCGGTCGACGACGAGGCCGGGCGCCGCCTCCCCGGTCGGGGGGATCAGCAGGCTCGCCGCCCAGCACAGGACCGCGAAGCCCATCACCAGCCCGCCGAAGGCGGCGGGCCCCCCGTGGGTGACGGCGAGCCCGCCCGCGATCGTGCCGATGAGGATGGCGAGGAAGGTCGCGGCCTCGATCAGCGCGTTGCCGGCCGGCAGTTCGGCGCGCTTCAGGTGGTCGGGCAGGATGCCGTACTTGATCGGCCCGAACAGGGCCGCGATGGCGCCGAACATCACCAGCGCCGCGAACAGCACCGGCACCGAGGCGAGGACGAACCCGAGCACCGCTACCCCGGCGGCCCCGATCTCGGCGGCCTTGAGGCGGCGGGTCAGCCACGCCTTGTCGTGCCGGTCGGCGAGTTCGCCCCCGAGCCCCGACAGGAAGAAGAAGGGCGCGATGAAGGCCGCGCCCGCCAGCGTCACCAGGGCGGCCGAGCCGCCGTCGGCCCCGCCGCCCGTCCCCCCGACGCCGAACAGGATCAGGAACACCAGCGCGTTCTTCAGGAAGTTGTCGTTGAAGGCCGAGAAGAACTGGCACCAGAACAGCGGCGCGAAGCGCCGCGTCGTCATCAGCGATCCTGACATGATCGAACCTTGATCGGTTGGGGTCGGCCGGGGCGGTGGTGCCGTGGGAGCGGCGCGCATCCTACCAGCTATTCCTTGCTCATCTCCATCAGGAGCCGCTCGGCGCGTGCATCCTCGATGCGGTTCACCATGCGGCGGCCCTCATGCACGTCGCGGACGGTCTTGACGAGCGTCACGCAGGATTGGACCAGCATGATCACGCCCATCATCAGGTAGCCCTTGATCCAGAGATCGAGGGGCAGGAACAGGATGCCGCCCCCCACCATGGTGGCGGCGCCGATGAACGAGGCGTAGGTGAAGGCCACCCAGGCCGAGGTGTGTTGGGTCACGGGCTGCGCATTCATCGCAGGAGACGTCCTTCTGTGGGCCAAGTTGTGGCGGGATCGAATCGGGGGCTGCGGTGGTGGAAACGGGTCGGATGGACGCGGCGGCCCTGCGGTCACGGCGCTGCCGGGTTCCCGGCCGCCTTGCCCCGCAGGCGCTCCATCACGCTGGCGGCGCTGGGGCGCGTCCGGGGACCGAAGCCCGCCTCCTCCAGCCGCTCGGCGATGCCGGCGGGTCTGGCGAGGTCGATGACCGCGAGCGCCTCGGCCGCGGCCGCCTCCTGGGCCTGCCGCTCGCGCAGGCGCCGCAGGGTGGCCTGCGCCTCGGCCAGCGCGGCGGCCGTGCCCGGCGCGCCCTCGCCGCGGCGGCCGCGCAGGCGGCGCACCGCCTCGCCCGCCTCGGCGAGGCGTCGGCCGCGCTCCAGCTCGGCGAGCTGGCGCGCGCCCTCCTGCACGGCCCGGCGCAGGACGTCGATCTCCTTGCCGAAGGCGGCCCGCGCCTCGGTCAGGCCCGCGATGTCGGCCTCCAACTCGGCGATGGCCGTTGCGGCCTCCCCGGCCAGATCCTCGCGCCCGCCCGTCAGGGCCGCCACCGCGCGGGTCTCCAGGTCGGCGAGGCGCGCGCGCAGCACTTCCTCCTGCTTGGCGTCGGCGCCCTGGCGCGCCATGGCCTGGGCGAGCGCGCGGCGGCTCTCCTCCTGGGCGGCGGCGGCCTCGCGGATCTGCTGGTCGAGGAGCGGCAGCGCATTCTGGTCGATGATGTCCTCGCAGGCGCGGGCAGCGGTCCCGCGGGCGAGGGTGGCGAAGAGTCGAAGCATCGAGAGTCTCATGAACGTTGTTCACGAACGCACGATCCCACGGAATCGAACACTGTTCAAGAGGATTTTTGAACATCGTTCATCGTCGAGGAAGCGGTGACCACCGAGGAGCGCCGCGAGGCGCTGCGCGGCGCCCTGATCGATGCGGCGGAGGCGGCGATCGTGGCGGGGGGCCTTCCCGGGCTGAAGGCGCGCGACCTCGCCAAGGCGGTCGGCTGCGCGCTCGGGACCATCTACACGGTGTTCCCTGACCTCGACGCGCTGATCCTGAGCGTGAACCTGCGCACGCTGCAGCTCTTCGAGCGGACGATCACCGCGGTCGCGACCGCGACCGCAGGGGGCGGACCGGACCGGCCCGACCGGCGGGCGGCGACGGAGGACCTCGTGCGCCTCGCGGTGAGCTACCTGCGTTTCGCGGTCGAGCATCGGGCGCGGTGGCGCGCCCTGTTCCAGCACCGGATGGCGGGCACGCCGCCCGCGTGGTTTCTGCGCGAGCAGGTGCGGCTGTTCCAGCACATCGAGGCGCCGCTCGCCGTGCTGCGGCCCGACCTCGACGAGGCCGCGCGCGCGCTGCTCGCCCGCTCGCTATTCTCGGCCACGCACGGCATGGTGAGCCTCGGCCTCGACGAGAAGCTGATGACGCTGAGCGAGCCGGTGCTGCGCGCGCAGGTGGAGACCGTCGTGTCGGCGATCGGACGCGGGCTGACGCCCCCCGGCGGGGGGCCGGAGGAGGACGCGCCGTGAGCCATTATCCCGACGGGCTACGGCCTGCTCCAGGCGGATTCGCAACGTCACCCTCCCCCCTCTGCGGGGGAGGGTTCACTCCGCCGCCTCGACCCGTCCCAGGATCGGCGCAGCCTCCGCCTCGCCCGCCTCGGCGATCGCATACGCCGCCTGGAGGGCAGCCGCCGCGGCCTCGGCGCCCGCCTCGGTCCGGGCATGGACCACCCCGAGCGGCGCTCCCGTCCCCACCGCGTCCCCGAGCGCCGCCAGGTCCGTGAAACCGACCGCGTGGTCGATCGGGTCCTGCGGACGGGTGCGCCCGCCCCCGAGTCCGATCACCGCGAGCCCGACCTCCCGGGTCGCGATGCCCGCCACCACGCCGGCCCGCGGCGGCGGCACCGGCCGCACCACCGGGGCGGCGGGCAGGTGCGCCGCCGGCCGCTCGACGAGATCGGCCGGGCCGCCCAAAGCCGCCACCATCCGCCCGAAGATCTCGGCCGCCCGGCCGGAGGCGAGCGCCGCCTCCAGCCGCGCCGTGGCCGCGTCCGCGTCCGCGGCGAGGCCGCCGAGGACCAGCATCTCGGCGGCGAGCGCGAGGGTCACCGCGTGGAAGCGCGGCGCGCGGCGGCGCCCGGCGAGGTAGTCCGCCCCGTAGGCCACCTCGACCGCGTTCCCGGCGGCAGAGGCGAGGGGCTGGTCCATGCGGGTGAGGAGCGCCCGCGTCGGCAGGCCGGCCCCGTTCGCCACCGCGACCAGGCTCTCGGCCAGCGCCCGCGCCTCCTCCTCGTGCGCCATGAAGGCGCCCGACCCTGCCTTCACGTCCATGACGAGCCCGCCCAGCCCCGCCGCGAGCTTCTTCGACAGGATCGAGGCGGTGATCAGGTCGAGGGATTCCACCGTGCCGGTCACATCGCGGATCGCGTAGAGGCGCCGGTCCGCCGGGGCGAGATCGGCGGTCTGGCCGATGATCGCGCAGCCGACCTCCCGCGTCACCGCCCGGAACCGCGCGGTGTCGGGCGCGGTGACATAGCCCGGGATGCTGTCGAGCTTGTCGAGGGTGCCACCGGTATGGCCGAGGCCGCGCCCCGAGATCATCGGCACGTAGCCGCCGCAGGCCGCCACGAGAGCCGCGAGGGGCAGGCTCACCGTGTCGCCGACGCCGCCCGTCGAGTGCTTGTCGAGGACCGGGCCGGGCAGGTCCCAGGTCAGGACCGTGCCGGACTCCATCATGGCGCGGGTGAGCGCCACCCGCTCGGGCAGCGACAGGCCGCGGAAGAACACCGCCATGGCGAAGGCTGCCGCCTGGCCCTCGGTGACCCGCCCGTCGGTGAGGCCCGCGATGAAGGCGGCGATCTCGCCGGGATCGAGGGCGGCCCCGTCGCGCTTGGCGCGGATGATCTCCTGGGGCAGGCGCATCAGGGTGCCTCTGGGCCGGACAGCCACGCCGCCAGGAGCCGGCCGACCGCGTCGGCGGCCTCCCCGGCGACGCGCTTCGTCTCGGCGTGGTGGGGTGCGCCGCCGTCGAAGCCCGCGGCGTAGTTGGTGACCGTGGACAGCGCGGCGACGCGCAGCCCGAAGAACCGCGCCAGGATCACCTCCGGCACCGTCGACATGCCGACGAGATCCGCCCCGAGCCTCTCGGCCATGCGGATCTCGGCCGGTGTCTCGAAGCTGGGGCCGGAGAACCACGCGTAGACCCCCTCGTGCAGGGGGATGCCGGCCCGGGCGGCGGCCCGGCGCAGCCCGGCGCGCAGGCAGGGGTCGTAGGCCTCGACCATCGGCACGAAGCGCGCATCCGAGGGCTCGCCGATCAGCGGGTTCATCCCCGCGAGGTTGAGGTGGTCGCTGACGAGGGCCAGCGCCCCGGGACCCGCCTCGCGGCGCAGGGAGCCGGCCGCGTTGGTGAGGAGGAGCGGCGGCGCGCCGAGCGCCGCCAGCGCCCCGAGCGGCACCCGCATGGCGGCGGCGTCGCCGCGCTCGTAGGGGTGGGAGCGGCCCTGGAACAGCAGCACCGGCCGGCCCGCAAGGTCGCCCGCCACGAGGCGCCCGGCATGGCCCGAGACGCCCGATTCGGGAAAGTGCGGCACCGCCGCGTAGGGCAGGGACCGGGGCGCCCCGAGCCGCTCGGCGAGCGGGCCGAGGCCGGTGCCGGCGACGACCGCGAGCGCGAAGGGGCCGCCGAAGCCGCGTTCGCGCAGGGTGCGGGCCGCGTCCTCGGCGCGCGGATCCCGGACCGTCACGCCTCGGCCCCGGGCTTGCCCGCCCGGTCCGTTCCCGCCCGGGCCCTGCCCGGCGCGAGGTTGTCCGGGCCGAAGGAGAGCGGCAGCAGCGCGTCCACGGTGAAGCTGCGGCGCAGGCCCTCCGGCCCGGCCACGTGGATGGGGGTGTCCGGCCCGGTGAATTCCCGGATGCGCTGGCGGCAGGCGCCGCAGGGCGTCACCAGGGCCTCGCCGTCGCCCACGACCAGGATCGCCGCGATGCGCCGGCCGCCGGCCGCCACCATGGCGGCGATGGCGCCGGCCTCCGCGCAGGTCCCGACAGGGTAGGCGGCGTTCTCGACGTTGCAGCCCGCGTGGATCGCCCCCTCCTCGTCGAGGATCGCCGCGCCGACCTGGAAGCGCGAGTAGGGGGCGTAGGCGAGGGCCTGTGCCGACCGGGCGGCGGAGAACAGGGCGTCGAGGTCGGTCATGGCCTTCGGGTCACCGGAGGGCAGCGGGGCCGCCCATGATTGCCCGCGACCGGGGCGCCCTGTCGAGCCCGGATCCCGTGTCACTCGGCCGGGACGCGGGCGCTCTCGCGGAACGGGTGGGCCGGGTAGGTGCCGATGATCCGCAGCTCCCGGGAGAAGAACCCGAGTTCGTCGAGGGCGCGGCGCAGCGGCGGCTCCTCTGGATGGCCCTCGACCTCCGCGTAGAACTGCGTCGCGGTGAACTGGCCCTCGACCATGTAGCTCTCGAGCTTGGTCATGTTGACGCCGTTCGTCGCGAATCCGCCGAGCGCCTTGTAGAGCGCGGCCGGGATGTTGCGCACCCGGAACACGAAGCTCGTCACGGTCGGGCCGCTGTCGGGCGCGGGCGGCGCCGGCTCGCGGGAGACCACCACGAAGCGGGTGGTGTTGTGGGCCTCGTCCTCGACGTTCTCCTCGACGATCGACAGCCCGTAGATCTCCGCGGCGAGGCGCGGGGAGAGGCTGGCCCGGGTCGGGTCGCGGCTCTCGGCCACCTCGCGGGCCGAGCCGGCGGTGTCGCCCGCCACCACCGCCTTCAGCCCCCGGCGGCGGATCACCTTGCGGCACTGGCCGAGCGCGTGGACGTGGCTGTGGACGGTGCGGATCCGCGCCGGGTCGGCCCCGGGCAGCGCCATCAGGTGGAAGTGGATCGGCAGGAAGTGCTCGCCCACGATGTGGAGGCCGGAGGCCGGCAGCAGGTGGTGGATGTCGGCGACCCGGCCCGCGATGGAATTCTCGATCGGGATCATGCCGAGATCGGCGCTGCCGTCCTGCACTGCCGCGAAGGCGTCCTCGAAGGTCGGGCAGGGGAGCGGCGTCCAGTCCGGATAGGCGTCCGCCGAGATGATGTGCGAGTTGGCGCCGGGCTCGCCCTGGTAGGAGATCGTACGGGTCATCGGGAAGCGTTTGAGAACCTTCTGCTCAGTTGAGGCGCCGCGCCGCCATGATGGCGCGGGCGCGTTCGAGGTCGTGGGGGGTGTCGACGCCGAGCGGCACGTCGTCGACGATCGTCGCGTCGATGCGCATCCCGGCCTCCAGGGCGCGCAGCTGCTCCAGCTTCTCGCGCAATTCGAGCGGGCTCGGGTTGAGCGCCACGAAGCGCTCCAGCGCCCGGCGGCGATAGGCGTAGAGGCCGATGTGGTGGTAGAGCGGCCCCTCGCCCCAGGGCGCGGTGGCGCGGGTGAAGTAGAGGGCGCGCAGGCGCGTCGGCGAGATCGCCGCGCCCACGAGCTTGACCACGCTCGGCTCGGTGCGCTCCTCCGGCCGCGTGATCTCGGCGCAGAGGGTGGCGATGTCGACGGAGCGGTCGGCCAGCGGCGTCACGGCGGTGGCGATGGCCGAGGGCGCGATGGTCGGCAGGTCGCCCTGGACGTTCACCACCACGTCGTGGCGGCCCTCCGGGTCGATGATCGCCAGCGCCTCGGCGAGGCGGTCGGAGCCGGAGGGATGGTCGGGCCGCGTCAGCACCGCGAGGCCGCCCACGGCCTCGACGGCCTCCACCACCGGCGGCGCGTCGGTGCAGACCACCACCGGCCCGAGGCCGGCCTCGATGGCGCGGCGCCAGACATGAACGATCATCGGCTCGCCGCAGATCTCGGCCAGCGGCTTGTTCGGCAGGCGCGTCGCGGCGAGGCGGGCGGGAATCAGGATCAGCGGGTCGGACATGCGTGCGGGCCGGGTTCGAGGCGGGTGTCCATGCTCCTCCCGCGCTCATAGAGCATTTCTGGGCCGGCCCGCCACCGGGCGGCGCGGCACGCTTGCCGCAGGGCGTCGCGAAACGCCTCTGCGACCAACCGACGTTCATTGGAGCCATTGTCAATCGCGCGGAAGAACGGCTAAGCACCCGGCCGTGTTCGCCCCGCGCGCGGCTCCCTGGGGGCCGCACCCGCATCGCCCACCGCCTGAGAGGCCCTGCTCGTTCGAGCACCGGAGCTGCCGAGACATGGATTCCTTCGAGCTTAACAAGGTCGCCGGTGCCGTGCTCGGCACGCTGTTGTTCGCGATGGGCACGGGCTTCCTCGCCGAGCTGATCTACAAGCCGAAGCCGGCCGGCGAGCGCGGCTATGCCCTGCCGGCCGCCTCCGAGGCGCCGGCCGCGGGCGGCGGGGCGGAAGCGGCGAAGGAGGAGCCCCTGCCGGTGCGGCTCGCCAGCGCCGACGCCACCAAGGGCCAGACGGCGGCCAAGAAGTGCCAGGCCTGCCACAACCTGGAGAAGGGCGGTCCGAACAAGGTCGGCCCGAACCTCTGGGGCGTGGTCGGCCGGCCGAAGGGCAGCCACGAGGGCTTCAACTACTCGGCGGCGATGAAGGGCAAGGGTGGGAACTGGACCTACGAGGATCTCGACCAGTTCATCCATAACCCGAAGGGCTACGTGCAGGGCACGATCATGGCCTTCGCGGGCGTGCCGTCGGGCGCCGAGCGGGCCGACATCCTGTCGTACCTGAAGACGCTCTCGGACAGCCCGGTGGAGTTCCCCAAGCCGTAAGGGCGAGGCGCGCGGCCCTGGCGGCGGGTTTCCCGAACGGCGTGAGGCTCAGGTGAGGCGCGCGGCACCCTCCGCTCCCTCCCCGGCTCGCGTATGCGTTGGGGGGCGCGTCGCGCTCACGCTTCGCCGGATGAGGCTCGGGTTTCTCCTCTTCCCGCGCGCCGGGCTTATTCATTCACACGTCGCGGTTGGAACGTGCAACGCGTCGAGACTGGGGAGGAGTTGGAGGTGGGGATGGTGCAGGAGGCACCGTTGAGCCTCCTCCACGACCCCGACCCCTACCCTCCCCAAAAGGGGCTACGGTGCGCACACATCTCGGTAGCCGGCTCATCGGCTGAACAGATCTGGAAGGCACAAGACCCCTCATGCTGAGGTGCTGCGGCCATCGAAGATCGCGCGCAGCCTCGAAGCACCCCTCACCATAGATCCAACACAAGATCTGCTTGGACAGACTGTTCTGGGATGCTTCGAGGCTCCCTACGGTCGCACCTCAGCATGAGGGAGTTGGGTTTGTTGCCATCGGCCGGGTCTGATGCTGGGTTACCGCCGCTTGGCTGGGTGACATCTGCCGGTCATCCGCCTGATCGGCGTCGGTCGAGCCTTCCGACGCCATGCAGGCGATCGTGCAGTGCGTGCGGATGAGCGATGGCGGGCCGGCCCGATGTCTGATCGATGTGATCGATCATCCTGTTGAAACAATGCGCGTTTTTCGATGCTGTGTGCACACGGTCGCCACAAGGGGGAGGGGAGATCCCGCTTCATCCTCAATCACTTTGTGTCAGGCAGCGACGTGTGGATCCGCAAGGCGTGCCGGGAGACGGCATGCGCACGAACCAAAGCGCATCCGGGGCTCCCGGAAGGAGAGAGTGCGCCGCAGGGCGCGGCCTCGACCGATCGACCTTGCGGGCAGCCTTCGGCGTCACGCCGCCCGCACCGTGGCGAGGAAGCGGCGGATCTCCTCGGCGAGGTGATCGGACTGGCGCGACAGGTCGGACGCGGAGGCGAGCACCTGGCTCGACGCGGCGCCGGTCGCCTCGGCGGCGCCCGACACCGTCCCGATCGCCCCGGTGACGTCGCCCGTTCCCTGCGCGGCCTCGGCGACGCTGCGCACGATCTCGCGCGTCGCCGCCCCCTGCTCCTCGACGGCCGCCGCGATCGCGGTCGCCACGGCGTCGAACGCGCGGATGCGGCCGCCGATGCCGCCGATCGCCTCCGCGGCCTGCTGGGTCGCCCCCTGGACCTGCGCGATCTGGCGACCGATCTCCCCGGTCGCTGCCGCGGTCTGCGTCGCGAGCGCCTTGACCTCGGCCGCGACCACGGCGAAGCCGCGCCCGGCCTCGCCGGCCCGCGCCGCCTCGATGGTGGCGTTGAGGGCCAGCAGGTTGGTCTGGCCGGCGATGCTGGCGATCATCCCGACCACGTCGTCGATCTTGGTCACCGCGGCGTTGAGCGCCTGCACGTGGGCCCCCACCTGATCCGATTCCGCCACGGCGACCCGCGCGAGCCCGGCCGCGCCGGCGACCTGCCGGCCGATCTCCTCGACGGAGGTGCCCAGTTCCTCGGCGGCCGACGCGATGGTGCCGACATGCGCGGCCGCCGCGGTGGCGGCCTGTGCCACGGCGGCGGCGCTGCCCGCGGTCTCCCCGGCCGTGGCGGCCATGGCCTCGGCGGTCGACCGCAACTGGCCGGCGGAGGCCGAGACCCGGACCACGATGCCGCCCACGGCGGATTCGAACGCGTCGGCGAGCTGGTGCGTGCCCGCCCGGCGCTGCGCCTCGGCGGAGGCGCGGGCGAGCGCCGTCTCCTCCTCCAGGGCGCGGGTGCGCAGCAGGCTGTCCCGGAACACCTGCACGGCCGCCGCCATCGCGCCGATCTCGTCACGCCGGTTCAGGTCCGGCACCGCGATCCCGGTGTCGCCCCCGGCGAGGCCGCGCATCGCCTCGGTCATCCGGGCGATCGGCCGCGCCACCCGGACATGGGCGAGGAGGCACCCGGCCGCGACGAGGACCAGGGTGGCGGCAAACAGCGCGCCGCCCCGCACCAGGGCGGAGCGGGCCGCCTGCGTCCGGGCGGCGGCGTCCTCCGTCGCGCTGGAAAGCGCCGCCTTGGCGGCCTGCGCGACGGTGGTGAGGCGCGGGATGAAGTAGGTCTGCGCCTGCGGCGGGGTCATCGCCGGGTCCTGGCCCGCCGCGATCCGCCGCACCACCTCCCGCGTCCGGTCCCGGACCTCCGCGGCGAAGAACGCGGCGTCCGCCGCGTCGATGGCGGCGGCGAGGCTCGCCGGCAGATCGCCGGAGGCCCGCACGTCGCGCACGAAGGCCCAGGTGCCTGCGGCCTGTTCCTGCTTGGCGATCACGGCGTCGAGCGTGGCGGCAGAGACGCCGCCGCGGTTCGAGAGGCCGCCGATCGCCGTCACGACGGCGTCCCCGGCCGAGCCGCGCGCCTGCCAGATCAGGTTCTTGATCGTCAGCAGCCGCCCGGCCGCGGCCGAGAGCCGGCGCAGCTCCGCTTCGATGAGCTTGCCGGTCGTCTCGAGGCTCGCGAAGAGCTGCGCGCCGGTCGTCAGGATCCGCGCCGGCAGGGCCCTGTCGCGCTCGGCCCGCGGCAGGAGCAGGGCCTCGTCGACGGCGCGGCGGGCGGCCCGGTGGGCGTCGTAGGCGTCCCCCAGCGCCGCGCCGGCCTCGGGGAGGCCCGCGAGAGTCCCCGCCGCCGCGATCCCGTCCAGCACCCTCGTCAGGGCGGCGTCGGCATCCCCGCGCTCCGCCGCGATCCCGGCCGGAACGCCCGCGCGGTCGGGCACCTGGGCCAGGGCGCCGAGCGTGTCGCCGCGCTCGAAGCGCACGCCCTGAACGGCATCCAGGATGGCTTCGTCGAGACCGGCGAGCGCGGCCGCCCGGCGCTGGCGGTCGTGGTCCGCCCAACCCTCCGCGAGGTCGCGCAGCGCCATCGTGCTGAGCAGGATCCCCAGGACGCCGACGATCCCGATGATCACCCGCCTGATCGTCAGCGTCTCCGAGATCGATCGTGCCGTCATCGCTTCTGCCCCCGCGCCGCGCGCCCCGCTGCGGCAAGACAATGCCTCGCGGACCCTCTATCCGGGGAGTTCTAACGCTAGGTCAATATCCGAGCCAAAACCCCCGATGGTTCCGGAAAAGCCGAGCGGGCCTCCGGGTTCTCGCGCCGGACCGGGGCGATATCGACCGATTTCCGGGAGACTTGTGGAGAATGCGACGGTCTCGTGTCCGCCGCAGCCACCGGGTGCCGGCGCGCCCCTGCGCGCATCCGGCGGGTTGGCGGACCCGGCCCGCATACCTAGAACAGGCGCAAGCCCACGACGGGCCGGGCGCCCCGCGCCGGGCTCCAGCCGGAGGATACCCCCCGCGTGATCTCACGCCGCAGCCTCGCCGCGCTCGCCGTTCTCGGCCTCGTTCCCGCCCTGCCGGCCGCGCCGGCCCTCGCCGATCCGCCCTGGCGCCACGGCCTGACCCTGCTCGGCACGCCCAAATACCCGGCCGACTTCACGCATTTCGCCTACGCGGACCCGAATGCACCCAAGGGCGGCCTCCTGCGCCTCGGGCAGCAGGGCTCCTTCGACAACCTCAACCTGATCGTCTCGGGCCTGAAGGGCGACCTCGAGGACAGCGTCCCGCTGATCTACGATACGCTGATGACCGAGGCGGCGGACGAGCCCTTCACCTCCTACGGTCTGCTCGCCGAGGGCGTGCAGGTGGCCGACGACCTCGGCAGCGTCACCTACCGGCTGCGGCCGCAGGCGAGGTGGCACGACGGTGCCCCGGTGACGGCGCAGGACGTGGTCTTCTCCTTCGACATCCTGAAGCAGAACAACCCGCTCTACGCCTCCTACTACCACAACGTCACGAAGGCCGAGGCCGTGGGCGAGCGCGAGGTGCGATTCACCTTCACGGAGGCCGGCAACCGGGAATTGCCGCAGATCGTCGGCCAGCTGCCCGTGCTGCCCCAGCACTGGTGGACGGGCAAGGACGCGGCCGGGCGCCCCCGCAACCCGACCGAGACGACGCTCGACGTGCCGCTCGGCTCCGGTCCCTACCGGATCGCCGCGGTCGATGCCGGGCGCAGCGTCACCTTCGCCCGCGTGCCCGACTATTGGGGCCGCGACATCCCGGTGAACAGGGGCCGCTACAACTTCGACACGCTGCGCAACGAGTATTACCGGGACGGCACGGTCCTGATCGAGGCCTTCAAGGCCGACCAGTTCGACTGGCGCAGCGAGAACATCGCCCGCAACTGGGCCACCGCCTATGACGGCTTCCCGGCCGTGAAGGAGGGGCGGATCCTCAAGGAGGAGTTCCCCTCCCGCGGCAGCGGCATCATGCAGGCCTTCACCTTCAACCTGCGCCGCAAGAAGTTCGCCGATCCGCGGGTGCGCCGGGCCTTCAACCTCGCCTTCGACTTCGAGGAGATGAACCGCACCCTGTTCTACGGGCTCTACCGGCGGATCGATTCCTACTTCTTCGGCACCGAACTCGCCTCCTCGGGGCTGCCGGAGGGGCGCGAGCGGGCGATCCTGGAGAGCGTGAAGGACAAGATCCCCGAGACGGTCTTCACCGAGCCCTACCGCAACCCGGTGAACGGCAGCGCGGAGGCGCAGCGGACGAACCTGCGCGAGGCGGTGCGCCTGCTCAACGCCGCCGGCTTCACCCAGAAGGGCGGCCAGATGGTGGAGGCCGCGAGCGGCCAGCCCCTCACGGTCGAGTTCCTGGGCTTCGATGCCACCGCCGAGCGGGTGGTGCTGCCCTATCGCCAGCAGCTGGAGCGGCTCGGCATCAAGGTGTCCCTGCGCGTCGTCGACCCGGCCCAGTACCAGAACCTCGTGCGCGGCTTCGACTTCGACGCACTGGCCTTCGCCAACTGGCCGGAATCCCTTTCGCCCGGGAACGAGCAGCGCGATTTCTGGAGCTCGGCCGCGGCCGACCGGCCGGGCTCGCGCAACCTCGCGGGCATCAAGGATCCGGGCGTCGACGCGCTGATCGAGAAGGTGATCTACGCGGGCGATCGCGAGGAGCTCGTCGCGGCGACGCGCGCCCTCGACCGGGTGCTGCTCGCCCACGACTACGTGGTGCCGCAATGGACGACCACGGTGAGCCGGACGCTGCGCTGGAACCGCTTCGCGCACCCGGCGACCCTGCCGGCCTATGGCGGCTCGGGCTTCCCCTGGACCTGGTGGTACGATCAGGCGTCGGCGGCCAAGACCGGGGTGGCGCGATGAGGGCGACCCGCCGCAGGGTGCTCGGCCTCGCGGCCGGCGCGGCCTTCGCCGGGACGCTGCCGCGCCCCGCCTGCGCGCAGGCCGCCCAGGGGGCGCAGGGGGCAGTCGCCCAGGAGGGTGCCGCCCTCCCGGGGCCCGAGCGCCACGGCCTGTCGATCTTCGGCGAGCTGAAGTACCCGGCCGACTTCCCGCGCTTCGACTACGTCGATCCGATGGCGCCGAAGGGCGGCACCTTCTCGACCCAGATCTCCAGCGGCACGGGCAACCAGTCCCTCGACACTTTCAACACTCTCAACATCTACGTGCTGAAGGGCGACGGCGCCGCCGGCATGAACCTCACCTTCGACAGCCTGATGACCCGGGCGCTCGACGAGCCCGACGCGCTCTACGGGCTCGTCGCCCGCTCGGTCCGCGCGAGTTCGGACGGGCTCGCCTACCGGTTCGCCCTGCGCCCGCAGGCGCGCTTCCACGACGGCACGCGGCTCACCGCCCGCGACGTCGTCTTCTCGATCAGAATCCTGAAGGAGAAGGGCCATCCGGTGATCGCCGCGCTGCTGCGCGACGTCGTCGACGCGGTGGCCGAGGGAGACGAGGCGGTCACGGTGACCTTCGCGCCCGGCCGCAGCCGCGACCTGCCTCTGACCGTGGCGGGATTGCCGATCTTCTCGGCCGCCTTCTATGCCGGGCGTGACTTCGAGGCCTCGACCCTGGAGGCGCCGCTGGGCTCGGGTCCCTATCAGGTCGCCCGCTTCGAGGTCGGCCGCTTCATCGCCTTCGAGCGGGTGCGCGACTATTGGGGCGCCGACCTGCCGGTCAATGTCGGCCAGAACAACGTCGACGAGATCCGCTACGAGTATTTCCGCGATCGCGACGTCGCCTTCGAGGCCTTCAAGGCCGGGGCCTTCACCTGGCGGGAGGAGTTCACCTCCAGGATCTGGGCGACCGGCTACGACTTCCCGGCCCTGAAGGAGGGGCGCGTCAAGCGCGAGACGGTGCCGGACGCCACGCCCTTGGGCACCCAGGGCTGGTTCTTCAACACCCGCCGCGCGGTCTTCAAGGACCCGCGCATCCGCGAGGCGATCGGGCTCGCCTTCGACTTCGAGTGGTCGAACCAGAACCTGATGTACGGCGCCTACCGCCGGACCGCCTCGTTCTTCGAGAATTCGGAGCTGAAGGCGGAGGGGCCGCCCGGCCCGGAGGAACTCGCCCTCCTCGACCCCTTCCGCGGCAGGGTCCCGGACGAGGTCTTCGGCGCGCCCGTCCCGCCGCCACGCTCGGACGGCTCCGGCCAGGACCGGGCGCTGCTGCGCCGGGCCGACACGCTGCTGCGCGAGGCGGGCTGCATCCGCGAGGGCGGCCAGCTCAAGCTGCCGGACGGGAAGCCCCTCGCCTTCGAGTTCCTCGATGCGTCGCCGGTCTTCCAGCCGCTGGTGCAGCCCTTCATCAAGAATCTCGGGCTTCTCGGCATCCGGGCGAGTTCGCGGATGGTCGACCCGGCCCAGTACCAGGCCCGCGTCAAGGATTTCGACTTCGACGTGATGTCGATCCGGCTGAGCGGCTCCGCGACGCCCGGGGCGGACCTGCGGGAGGTCTTCGGCAGCCGCAGCGCCGCCACGCCGGGCTCGCAGAACTACGCCGGCATCGCCGATCCGGTGATCGACGCGATGCTGGACAGGGTCGCCACCGCGGCGAGCCGGGCCGAACTGACGGTGGCCTGCAAGGCCCTCGACCGCTGCCTGCGGGCGGGCCGCTACTGGGTGCCGATGTGGTACTCGGGCTCCCACCGGCTCGCGCTCTGGGACCTCTACGGCCGGCCGGACCCGCTGCCGCGCTACGGGCTCGGCGCCCCGGCGATCTGGTGGGTCGATGCCGCCCGGGCGCGGCGGATCGGGCGGGGCTGACGCGATGGCGAACTACATCCTGCGCCGCCTGCTCCTGATGATCCCGACGATCCTCGGGATCATGCTGATCTCCTTCGTGATCGTGCAGTTCGCCCCGGGCGGGCCGGTGGAGCGCGTGCTCGCCCAGCTCCAGGGCCAGAGCGCGATGTCCCGGGTCACCGGCGGCGGGGGCGACCTCGCGGGCGGGGCCGCGCCGCGGGGCGGCGGGGGCGAGGCCAATTCCCGCTACCGCGGCGCTCAAGGGCTCGACCCGGCCTTCATCAAGCGCCTGGAGCAGCAGTTCGGCTTCGACAAGCCGGCGCCCGAGCGCTTCGCCAAGATGCTGTGGGACTACGCCCGCTTCGACTTCGGCAAGAGCTACTTCCGGGACGTCTCGGTGCTGCAGCTCATCCGCGAGAAGCTGCCGGTCTCGATCACGCTGGGCCTGTGGATGACGCTGATCTCCTACGCGGTGTCGATCCCGCTCGGGATCCGCAAGGCGGTGCGGGACGGGACCCCCTTCGACGTCTGGACCTCGGGCGTGGTCATCGTCGGCTACGCGATCCCGGGCTTCCTGTTCGCGATCCTGCTGATCGTGCTGTTCGCGGGCGGCTCCTTCCTGCAGATCTTCCCGCTGCGCGGCCTCACCAGCGAGGGCTGGAACACCTTCCCGCTCTGGCAGAAGGTGACGGACTACGTCTGGCACATCACGCTGCCGATCGTCTCGATGGCGCTCGGCGCCTTCGCCACCTCGACGCTCCTCACCAAGAACTCGTTCCTCGACGAGATCCGCAAGCAATACGTGCTCACCGCCCGCATGAAGGGCCTCTCCGAGCGGCAGGTTCTCTACGGGCACGTCTTCCGCAACGCCATGCTGATCGTGGTGGCGGGCTTCCCGGGCGCCTTCATCTCGGCCTTCTTCGCCGGCTCGCTCCTCATCGAGAC
Source organism: Methylobacterium sp. JK268 (assembly GCF_054052225.1). Taxonomy (NCBI): domain Bacteria; kingdom Pseudomonadati; phylum Pseudomonadota; class Alphaproteobacteria; order Hyphomicrobiales; family Methylobacteriaceae; genus Methylobacterium; species Methylobacterium sp. JK268. The sequence continues at coordinate 150,493 of NZ_JBSVZN010000006.1, forward strand.
CATCTTCTCCCTCGACGGGCTCGGGCTTCTGTCCTTCGAGTCGATCGTGAACCGCGACTACCCGGTGGTGTTCGCCAACCTCTACATCTTCTCGCTGGTCGGGCTGGTGGTGAACCTGATCTCCGACCTGACCTACAGCTGGATCGACCCGCGGATCGATTTCGAGAGCCGGGCGGCCTGAGGGCGGCACGTCAGCGCCCGCCGCCCTCCGCGCCGCCCAGGAGGCCGAAGGCGGCGGCCAGGACCGCGCAGGCCGGGTGCGGCCCGCCGCCCTCGAGGGGCGGTGTGCCGTCGCCGAAGCCGGCCTGCCAGCTGAGCAGGCCCGTGCCGGTCTGGCGGCCGGAGCCCGCCGCCAGCACCGCTTCCCGCTGCGCCCGCGCCCGTCCCGCGGCGGTGACGACCCGGATCGCGAAGTGGCTGCGGGGCGAGCGCGCCGCGTAGGGCCGCAGGGCCTCCCCGACGGTGCTGCCGAGGAGGCCGCGCAGCGGGGAGAGGGACGGGTCGAACTTTCCGGTCGGATTGTAGACCGTCAGGAACGGGACCAGCTTGGCCGCGTCCGCCTCGCCGAGATGCGGCAGCATGCCGATCTCGGCGGCGCTGCGGAACGGGGCGTTGCGGGGCCCGTAGGGCAGGCCCTCCGCCTGGTACTGGGGCGCCTCCATACCGCCGTTCGGCTCCGGGTCCGGATCGGCGTCGCGGTAATCCACGGCCTCGGCGGCGATCGCCCCGGCGTCGCGGTCGGAGAGGCCGAGCACCCGGAAGGCGGCCTCCAGCAGCGCCCGCGGGCTCGCGTTGAGGTCGACGAGCCCGGCCTGGTCCTGCACCGCGATCGTGATGGCGAGGCGCGGTCCGAGGGGGCAGGCGACGGGGCGGCCATCCTCCGGCAGGCCGAGACCCGGCGCGCTCCGCTGGCGCTCGTTGAGGAGCGACGCCGCGACGAGCCGCGCCGTCCCATCCGCGATGCCCTGCAGGCGCAGGCTCTCCGCCCGGCCGCCGGTGACGCCGAGATGGCCCGCGAAGCGGGTCGCGGCGATGGAGGCGGCGATCGCCACCACGATCAGTACCACGAGCACCGACGGCAGCACGAAGCCCTCCGCGGGCCCGCCCCTCACGAGGCGCCCCTCAAGGCGATGACGAGGGGCGCCCAGCGGCGCCGGTCGCCCGGCGGGAAGGCGAGGGTGATCTCGACGAGGTCCGGGACGCGGTCGCGCCGCGTCCAGCCGTCCAGCCAGCGCGGCTGCATCTCGGTCTGGCCGGTCCCGAAATAGCGCAGGCGCAGGGCCGCGGCGCCTGCCACCAGCACCTCGGGAGGATCGGCCGCGCCCGTGTCGAGGCCGCGGCTCTCGACGAGGTCGATCCCGCCATCCGCCCGCGGTGCCGCAGCGAGCACCATCCGCAGGTCGGCCCCGCGCTCCGTGTCGATCGGGGCCGCGATCGTGGCGGCGAATTGCTCGGGCGTGCCGAGGAAGGGGGGCTGGCGTCCATCCGCACCCCGTCCCCGCGGCCGGGAGAGCGCGCCGCGCAGGTGGTCGCGCACGGTGGCGAGGTCGGCCTCGACGGCGATCCGGGCGCCGAGCTGCGTCAACGCCCCGGCGCCCCGCACAGCCTGCACCAGCAGCAGCCCGATCAGCGCCGCCACCGCGAGGGCGACCAGGGCCTCCACCAGCGTGAACCCCGCCTCGGCCGCGCTTCGCGCCGGAACCGGGCCTCGCAGGGACCGGGGGGAGGGGCCGCTCCTGCCCATCGGCGCATCGATCCGGTTCGCGGCCCCGGCGCGACGGATGGCGCGGACCGCCCCCGCAGCCTGGCGGCGCCGGGTTGACGGGCGGTTCACGGCGGGCCGGATTCCTCGGCGACCCGCCCGGTCAGGCGGCTGACGACGAGCCGGCGGCGGCCGCCCGGGCCGGCGAGCAGGACGGCCCCGCCCGACGACGAGCCGTCGGGCGCGAAGCGGATCTCGCCGGGCGCGGCGCGGCTCCCGGGTCCCGCCTCCACGGCGACCGCGAACCCCGCCAGGGCCAGCGCCGGGGCGCCGGGCCGGGTGCTGAGCACGAGGTGCCGGTCCGGGTCGAGGCGCAGCACCGCGAGCGCGCCGGAGAGCCGTGCATGGCCGCGCGTGGCCGCGAGTTCCCGGGCGAGGCTCGCCGCGGCGGCATCGAGGCGGCGGCCGGGCAGAAGACCGTTCAGGACCACGCCCCCCGCCAGCGCGGCGAGGCTCAGGATCGCCAGCACCACCAGCATCTCGACGAGGCTGAACCCGTCCGCGCGGCCGCCGGAGGGGACGCGGCCCATGGGCCGGCCGCCTTCCTCAGCGCGCGGCCGCCTCGGCGCTGCCCTTCGGCGCGTCGGGGCTCGCGTAGGAGATCTCGAACGGCGCGCCGCCGCTCCCGGGCGCGCGGTAGAGGTAGGGGTGCCCCCACGGGTCGACGAGCCCCTTCGCGTCGCGCAGATAGGGACCCCGCCACGCCGCCTGCGCGCCCGCGGGCGGCGTCACCAGGGCGGAGAGGCCCTCCTGCGAGGACGGATAGGCGCCGAGATCGAGGTAGTAGAGTTCCACCGCCTGGGCGAGGTTCCTGACCTGGATGCGGGCGGTCTCGCCCTTGGCGCGGCCGAGATAGCCCAGCACCTGCGGCGTCACCATGGTGGCGATCATGCCGATGATCGCCAGCACCACGAGGAGTTCCACCAGGGAGAAGCCGGCCCCGGCGTCTCGCCGCGTCCGTCCGGGTCTCCCGCGACCTCGCGCTCTCATCATCATCTCGTCCTCGCGTCGACGCCGTCATCCCATCCTGTCGAGGTGAAGATGCTGTAAATGATGCACCGGCCGACGTTCGACGGCATCGAATGGCGGGACATCTCGTTTATGGCTCGTTAACAGCGCCAGATTACCTTTGGAGAGGCACCGCGAAGCCCTGCGGGAGCAGGCGAGGGAATCATGAAGAGATCGCTGCGAGGCATAGGGTGGCGGCTCGCGCTCGCCAGTGCCGCTGGGCTCGTCCTCCCGACGGCCTCCGCGCTGGCCGCCCCCCTCGCGCTGCCGCTGCCGCCACCGCTTCCTGCCCTGCGCGTCATGACCCTCCTGACCGGTCTCCACCTGCTGGGGCTCTGCCTCGGTTTCGGCGGCGCCGCGATGACGGATTTCTGGATCCTCCGCTGGATGCGCTGGGGCGGCATGCCGCGCGAGATCGAGCGGATGGTACGGTTCTTCGCCAAGGCGGTGACGGTGGGGCTCGCGCTGCTGTGGCTCTCGGGGCTCGGCTTCCTCGCCGTCTACACCATCGAGGCGCCGGAGAAGCTCGCCAACCCGAAGATCTGGGCCAAGGTGACGGTGGTGGTGGTGCTCACCCTGAACGGTCTCCTGATCCACGCGCTGGTGCTGCCCAAGGTGCTGCGCGACGTGCGCCGCCCGATCCTCGACGGGCTCGCGCCGGGCGTCGCGGCGGCCTTCCTCCTCTCCGGAGCGGTGTCGGGCGCCTCCTGGATGTTCGCCTTCGCGCTCGGCATCCTGCGCGAGTTCAACGGCGTCGTGGCGGCGCCCCTGCTCCTCGGAGCGTGGGTCGCGGCCATCGCGGCGGCCTGCTGCAGCACCACGATCCTGTGGTGGCGCTGGCGCCGCACCGGGATCCTGCGCCGCGCCGCCATCCTGCCGCCCCTGGAGACGGACCGGCCCTTCGTGGGGATCCGCCGCCTCCTCTGGGGCAGCGAGCGCGAGGCCGAGGGGGCTCCCGAGCAGGATCGCGGTGCCGTCGTTTAAGGCAGGGCGGGCCGAACTTTGCCGTTGACGCGCCGCATTCTCTGACTTTAGTCAGAGATCATGAGCCCCGACGCCATCGCCCGGTTCCGCCGCTTCAGCCGTGCCGTCACGGCGGAGGTCGGCGCCCTCGACACTTCGTTCCTCGGCCGCGGCCGGCCCCTCGGGGCGGCCCGGGTGCTCAACGCGATCGGCCACGGTCACGCGGAGGTGGCGGAGCTGCGGTCTTACCTGCGGCTCGATTCCGGACTGGCGAGCCGGCTGCTGCGGGGGCTGGAGGAGGAGGGGCTCGTCGTCACCGAGCCGCATCCCGAGGATGCGCGGCGGCGGGTCGCGCGCCTCACCGAGGCGGGAAGGCGGGAGTTCGAGGCCTACGAGGCGCTGTCGGACGCCCAGGCCTCCGCCATCCTCGGGCGCTACCGGGATCCGGGCCCCCTCCTCGCCGCCATGGACCTGATCGCCTCCGCGCTCGGCCAGGACCGCATCCGGCTGGAGGAGAGGGACCCGCGCGACGAGGCGGCGCGCGCCTGCCTGGCGGCCTATTACGCGGAGCTGGGTCGCCGCTTCGCGCGGGGGTTCGACGTCTCGCTCTCGCGCGACCCGGAGGCCGCGGACATGATTCGCCCGCGCGGCGTCTTCCTCGTCGCGCTGTCGGACGGGCTGCCGCTGGGCTGCGTCGGGCTCAAGGGCCAGGGTGGCGAGGCGGGAGAGATCAAGCGGCTCTGGGTGTCGCCGGAGGCGCGCGGCCTCGGCCTCGCCCGCCGCCTGATGGAGGAGGCCGAGGCGGCCGCCCGCGCCCTCGGCATGCGAGTGCTGCGCCTCGACACCAACAGCGCGCTGCCGGAGGCGGTGCAGCTCTACCGCCGCACGGGCTGGGTCGAGATCCCGCGGTTCAACGACGATCCCTACCCGGACCTGTTCTTCGAGAAGGTGCTGGAGGAGGGCCGGTGCGACGCGTGACGGGACGACACGGGCCGCCTCCCGCATCACGAAGCAATCCGTCGGACACGAAGGTTTTTTTGACGGAAGAAGCGACCCTGACCCGTCGATCCAGGAGGCCGCTGGCGCGGCATGCGCCCGGAACAGAGGGGGATGCGCACACACGAACCGTCCGGCCGCACGGGGCGCCACCCCTCACGGGCAGACGCGCAGCCGCCGCCCGTAGGGGTCGTCGATGCCGGGTGGGGGCGTGAGGCCGTAGTAGCTCGGCTTGCCGAGCCCGAAGGAGGAGCCGACGTAGCTCGGGTCGAGGGGAGAGTTGGTCGGGACCACGCCACCGGGCGCGCAGGTCACGACCGGAACCGGGGCCGGTTCCCGGCGCACCACCGCGTCGTCGCCGCGCGGGAAGTAGCGCAGGACGGTGGGAGCGCCGTAGGCCGGTCCGAGGAGGTCGGCGGCGGCGGCGGATTCGGACAGGGCGGCGAGGGCCAGGAGGGCGAGGAGAGGCCGCCGGATGGGCCGCGCGAGGTCGGTCGCCGGGCTGCCGGTCAGTCCCGGATCCCGCACCGGATGCCGCTTCGTCCCCATCGCCTGATCTCTCGGCACCGCTCCCCGCCACCCTGCGCCCGGATGGTTAACGGATCGCCGCGCGCCTCACGTGACGGAGGCGACCGCGGCGCTCGTCGCCGCGACGAGGTCCGCCGGGGCGATCTGCACCTGCAGGCCCCGCTGGCCGCCATTCACGAAGACCTGCGGGTGGACCAGGGCCTCCGCCTCGACGAGAATCGGCACGGCCCGCTTCTGGCCCAGCGGCGAGATCCCGCCCACGTGGTAGCCGGTCAGGCGTTCGGCCTCGGCGGGCTTCATCATCGCCGCCCCCTTGCCGCCGAAGGCCGCAGCGAGCTTCTTCAGGGAGACCTCGCGGTCGGAGGGCACCAGCACGCAGACCGGCTTGCCGTCGACCTGCGCCATCAGCGTCTTGAGCACCCGGTCGGGCGCGACGCCCAGCGCCTCGGCGGCCTGGAGCCCGATCCGCGGCGCGTCCGGGTCGTACGCGTAGGCGTGGACGCTGTGGGGCACCGCCGCCTTCGCGAGGGCCAGGGTGGCGCGGGTGGTCTTCGACATGGGGAAGGGTCAGGCGAAGGTCTGGGCGATGAGGCGCCCGACCTCGGCATGCACCCCGTCGCGGGACGCCGCCGGGCCGGACGATTGCGTGAGATACACCGCCGCAACGAGCGGCGCAGCCCGGGGCGGGTGCAGGAGCGCCACCACGTTGGCGGTGCCGTTCTCCCCCGTCCCGGTCTTGTCGCCGACCTGCCAGCCCTCGGGTAGACCGGCGCGCAGACGCTTGGCGCCGGTCGGGCTCCGCGTCATCCAGCCGAGGAGGCGGGCGCGGCTCTCCGCCGAGAGGACCGGCCCCAGCAGCACCCGCTCCAGCAGGGCGGTGATCGCCGCCGGGCTCGTCGTGTCGCGCGGATCGCCGGGGATCGCGGTGTTGAGGGTCGGCTCGGTGCGGTCGAGGCGGGTGACGTCGTCGCCCTGCGCGCGGGCGAAGGCGGTGACGCCCGGCGGCCCTCCGAGCCCCTTGAGCATCAGGTTCGCGGCGGTGTTGTCGCTCCAGGTTACCGCCGCGGCGCAGGCCTCCTCGAGGGTCATCGCGCCCGCCGCGAGGTGCTTGCGGGCCTCCGGCGCGTAGTCGAGGACGTCCTCCGGGGTGAGGGCGAGGCGGTCGTCCAGGCGCGCCGTCCCGGCATCGACCCGGGCCAGGATCGCGGCGGTCGCCACCGCCTTGAAGGTGCTGCAGAGGGGGAAGCGCTCGTCCGCCCGGTAGGAGAGGGTGCGGCCGGTGCCGGTGTCGCGGACGCTGACGCCGAGCCGCCCGCCATCGTGCCGCTCCAGGGCGGCGAGCCGGGCGAGGGCGTCGCCGGGGCGCTCGGCCGCCCGCAGCGCCTGCGGGACGAGGAGGCCGCCGATCAGGGCGGCGCGGCGGGTGAGGGACGGCATGGCGGCGCTCCGATCCTGGTGGCGACGGCCGCTTCTGCCGCCGAACCTTGGCCATTCCAGGCAGGCTCCGTGACCGAACCGGGGCGGATCAGCGCGGTCCGTCGAGGGCCGTGAGCGGGTCCGCGGGCGCGCCCGGCCGCGGCACCGGCCGGCTCGCCGCGAGGGCGCGCCGCAGGGAGCGCAGGTCCGGCGGCGGCGCGCCGTCCGGCCCGAACAGCGCCCGGTCGAGGGAAGCGAGGCTGTCCGCGATCCCGGGATCCCGCCGCCACTGCGCGAGAAGGGCCGGATCGGCGCGGTCGAGCACCAGCCGGAAGGCCGCGAGGTCGCCGCGCCGCGCGGGCGCGCGCAGGGCACGCAGGAGCGCGGCCCGCGGGTCCGGCGGGCGGCCGGAGAGCAGGACGAGGCCGAGCCCGAAAGCGGCGAGCCCTGCCAGCAGCGCCGTCCAGGGTGAGCGGGAGGGCGGGCGGTCGGCCTCGTCGGGTTCGGACCGCGCCCGGGCGCCGACGATCCGGGCCGGGATCTCGGCCTCCCGCATCCGGCGCGCGACCGTGTCGAACCAGGGCACGCGGATGGCCTCCAGGGTCACCGGCTCGGCCACGCCGGGCCGCACGTCCCACTGGTAGGTGGCGCGGCTCACCGGCCCGTCCGGGGTGATCGCGGTCTCCCGCGCGGTCGGCCCGGCGAAGGTGAGCACGCCCCGGGTGCGCAGGATGGGCCGGGGCGGCAGGCCGTCGGCGGTGATGCCTTTCGCCTCGACGATCACCGTCCGCCGGGCGGATTCGCCGACCCGCAGGGTCTCGGGCTCCGGGTTCCAGACATCCGTGACGGTGACCGCGGTCGCGGGCAGCCACCAGGGCTCCGGGGCGTCCGGCCCGCCTTCGCCGGACCAGGCCTGCACGGTGACGGGGACGGGAGCGGAGGGCACGTCCACGACCCGCCGCCCCCCGCCATCCACGACGGTCAGGCGGTGGACGAAGGGGTCGATGGTGAAGGTCCCGGCGTGCTGGGGAAACACCGCCACGACGCGCTCGAAGCCGCGGGCCTCCTGGCCGTCGATGCTGGCCTTGAACCAGCGGTCGCGGCCGAGCTGGGTCCAGCTGAAGTTCTGGAGCGGAGGCTGGCGCAGGTCCTCCAGGGTGATCTGGGCGCGGTAGAGGCCCCGGATTCGCAGGAGGACCATCTCGCGCGGGTAGGGCGCGGCGCTGCCGGCGGTCTCCGGGATCACCGTCAGGGTGAGGTCGCCGGGATCGAGCGCACGGGCCGGGCCCGCGAGGAGGAGGGCGGCGAGAAGGACCGCAACCGCGGCGCCGACCGCTGTCTCCCCGCAGGGGCGCGAGCGCAGCCCCCGGATCGCCGGCGCGCCCCACCTCGCCCAGGCGTTCACCACGGGTTGCTCCCCGGCTGCACGGCGGTTCCGGCCTCCTGGCGGCGGAGGTGCTCCGCCTCGATCCGCCGCTTCAGGAACCGGCCCGGATCGTCCGTGAGCGTGGTGAGCCAGTGCCGGTCGGCGCGGATCTCCTTGGCCTCGAAACTCTTCGAGATGCGGCGGACCTCGCGCTCGTAGACCTGCGAGGCGGCCGCGATCCCGCCGCCGCTGCGCCCCCCGCCCTCCGCGTCGCTCGCCGAGCCGCGGGCCTGCCCGCGGCCCGGATCGACCGAGCGCTGCTCGGCCTTGCCGCTCCGGGAGGCCTTGGAACTGCCCGGCACGTCGGTGGAGGCCGAGGCCTCGCGGTTGCCGGCGAGGCCCTCGCCGCGGGAGGCGTTGCCCGGATCGTCCGCGTCGCTGTGGGCGCGGGCGTCGTAGCGGGTGGTCTGGTCGGCGCGGGCATCGGCGGCGCCCGCCACCTGCTGGCCGAGCGTGACGTGCTCGTCGAGGAGCCGCGCGACGAGGTCGCGATTGGCGCGCGCATCCTCGTTGCCGGGATCGCGGGCGAGGAGATCCTCGTAGTCGCGCAGCGCCCCGTCGAGATCCCCCGCGAGGGCGAGCGCGTTGCCGCGGTTGTAGGCCGCCGCGCGGCCCCGGGCCTCGCCGAAGGCCGCGGCGGCCTCCTGGTAGCGGCCCGCCGCGTAGAGGGCCGTGCCCCGCCAGCCGGGATCGTCCGCCACGCGCGCCGCCAGACCGGGCAGGCCGGCGCCGAGGAGGAGCCGCCCGATCGCCGGCGGCGGCAGGGCGAGGAGGGCGAGCCCGGCGAGCGACGCGGCGAGCCCGAGGACCCGTCCGCCGCGGCCGAGCGAGGGGAGGCGGCGCGGCGCGCGCCGCGCGGGGAGCGCCAGGGAGGAGGCGGTCACGCGCGTCTCCGGAACAGCAGCAGGGCGGGCGGGAGCGCGGCGAGGAGGAGCCAGCGCCCGAGATCCTCCCAGGCCAGCACCGCGAGGCCGCCCGCCGCGAGGTGCCGGGCCGTGGTCTCGCCGACCGAAGCCAGGACGGAAGCCGGGGCGTCGACGGTGGCCGCCACGCCCCCGCCCGCCGCCGCGAGCCGGTCGAGGGCGGCGCGGTCGGGCGGCGGCGCCTCCGGAGGCAGGGCCGGGGTCGGCACGAACAGCGTGTGCAGGCGGTGGCCGTCGCCCGTGAGGCCCGCGGCCTCGCGCCGTGCCGCCGCGTCCACGCCCCCGCCGTCGGACAGGAGCACCACGTCCGCCGCGACGGCGCCCATCCCCGAGAGGGTGCGGCGGGCGAGCGCCAGCCCCCGCGCCGGGTTGCTGCCCCGCTCGGGCACGGTGGCGCCGTCGAGGGCGAACAGGACCGTGCCGAGCGCGTCCCGGTCGGTGGTGGGGGTCGCCGCCACGTAGGCGTCGCCCGCGTAGACCACCAGGGCGACCTGGCGGGAGCCGGCCGCCTCGGCGAGGCTCTGGGCGACGCCCCGCGCCGCGTCGAGCCGCCCGCCCTCCGCGACGGACCGCGACAGGTCCATCACCAGGATCGTGGCGTCGAGGTTGCGGAACCCCGCGGCGTCGCCGCTCTGGACCGCCGGCCCCGTGAGGGCGAGGGCGAGGACCGCCCCGATCGCCAGGAGCGCCCCCTGGACGCGCCGTCGCCCCGGCAGCACGGCGCCGCGGGCCGCGAGGCCGGCCAGGAGATGCGGCTCGATCGCCCGCGCCCAGTCCCCGAGCGGGGCGGCCCGCAGGGCCACCCGCCAGCCGAGCAGGACGAGGAGCGGCAGGGCGAGGAGCCACCAGGGGCGCAGGAGGGTGACGGCCTCGCTCACGCGCTGCGCCTCGCCAGCAGCAGCCCGAGGGCGGTCAGGAGGGCGACGCCCCCGGGCCAGGGCCAGAGGTCGCGGCGTAGGGGCACCGGCGGCGCCTTGGCCCGCCCGCCCTCGATCGCGTCGATGGACTGCGCCACCGCCGCGAGGTCGTCGGTGGTGCGCACCCGGAAGAAGCGCCCGCCGCTCGTGGCCGAGACGTCCTTCAGCGCCTCGGTGTCGACCACGTCCGGGTCGTCGCCCGCATCCGAGAGGTCGCGCGGGCCGAGCGCGATGGTGTGGACCCGGATGCCGAGGTCGCGGGCGAGCCCCGCCACGTCGTGGGGCGTGGTCTGCCCGGCATTGTTGGCGCCGTCCGAGAGCAGGATCACCACCTTCTCCCGCGCCGTGGTGGCGGCGAGGCGCTTGAGGGCGAGGCCGAGCCCGTCGCCGATCCCGGTCGAGCGCCCGACGAGGCCGATCTGCGCCTCCTCCAGCGCCCGGGCCACCGAGGCGGTGTCGAAGGTGAGGCCCGCCGCCACGTCGGCCTGGTCGGCGAAGATCACGAGGCCGATGCGGTCGCCGGCGCGGCGGCGGATGAAATCGGCCCCGACCTGCTTGACCGCGGCGAGCCGCGAGATGTTGCGGCCGTCGAGGGAGAAGTCGATCCGCTCCATGCTGCCCGAGAGGTCGAGGGTGAGCATGATCTCGCGGCCCGAGGCCGGCAGGGCGGCGGCCGGCAGGACGAGGCGCGGCCCGGCCAGGGCCGCCACGAGACAGGCCCAGAGGAGCCAGGCGAGGAGCGCGACGCGCCGCGCCCGGGCGCGCAGGTCCTCGGCCCGGCCGATCCGCGCGACGATCGAGGCCGGGACGAGGAGCGCGCCGGCGCCGCCCGCCCGCTCGGCGGGCAGGAGCCGGGCGGCCAGCAGCGGTAGCGGCAGGAGCAGCAGGGCGAGGGGGGCCGCGAGGTCGAAGCCGCCGGGCCAGAGGGAGGCGAGGGCCGGCATGGTCAGGTCCGCAGCCGGCCGAGGAGCCGCGCCAGCCCGGCGTCGATCGCGTCGAGGTCGGGGGCGGCTCGGCCGTAGAGGTCGCGGGTGAGGGCGCGGCCCGGCCCCGCCGTGAAGAAATCCGTGCGCAGCAGGCGGTCGAGGGCGCGCGCGCGGCTCTCCGGGCCCGGCTCCGGCCTGTCCTGGCCGAGGGTGCGGGCGAGACGCGCCGCGAGGCGGGCCTGGGCCAGGAGCCGGCCCGGCGGATCGAGCGTCCGGGAGGCTGCCAGGTCGGCGAGCGCGGCCCGCCGGACCGAGGGCCGCCGCCGCCGCAGCCAGGCCCGCAGGGCGAGCCCGAGCGCCGCGAGCGCGAGGCCGGCCGCGACCGCCGCCAGCACGTCGAGGCGCAGCCCGCCGGGATCCGGCGGCGGGTGGAGGCCGCGCAGGTCGGCGAGCGCCGCGCGCATCTCCGGGGTCAGGACGCCCTCACAGCACGGCATCGAGCCGCTCCATCAGGGGCGCGAAGGAATCCGGCCCGCCCTCGGCGTCGAGCCGCACGCCCTCCAGGCCCGCATGGGCGTAATGGGCGAGGCGATCGTCCGGCGGCGGAGCCCAGCGGCCGGCCCGTCCGGTGCCGCGGCGGCCCTCCTGCGTGGCGAAGGGGTAGAGCCCCGGCGGCGGCGCCCGCTCGAAGGCGTCGCTCACCAGGATCAGGCTGAGCGAGACCCGCTCGGCGAGGGCCGTCACGGCCGCCTCGAAGCCCTCGCCCGGGGCGTCCAGGCTGCTCGCGACCACGAGGTGGCCGCCGGCCGGCAGCAGGGCGCGGGCGCGGGCGAGCGCGGGCAGCAGAGGCGGGTCGGCGCGGGCGGGCTCGGCGAGGGCCCGCGCGTGGGCCCGGGAGAGGGCGCCCGCCAGCGCCCCCATGGCGCGCCCGCCGCCGGTGGGACGCAGGGCCACCGCCTCCGGGTCGGTCGCCGCGACGACGAGGCCGATGCGGCCGCCATCCTCGACGATGCGCCAGCCGAGCAGCGCCAGCGCCTCGGCGGCGGCGACCGAGCGCAGGGCGCGGCGGGTGCCGAACAGCATGGAGGGGCGGAAATCCGCGAGCAGCACCACCGCGCGGTCGCGCTCCTCGTGGTGGGTGCGGGTGTGGATGAGGCCCGTGCGGGCCGTGGCGTTGCGGTCGATGTGGCGGACGTCGTCGCCCTCCGCGTAGGGGCGCACGTCGTCGGGCTCGGAGCCCCGGCCGCGGCGCCGGGTGACGATGCCGCCGGGCAGCCCCACGAGGCTGCGGGTCGCGCGCCCGGTGCCGCGCCGGGCGAGGTGGCGCAGGCCCATCAGCGCCCCCGCGTCGAGGGCGAGGCCCGGCGCCGCGAGCGGGTCGCCGCCCGCGGCCGGGGCGGTGGAGCGGGGGGTCGGCACCGCGCGCCCGCTCAGAGGGGCCGCACCCTGTCGAGCAGGGCGGCGACGAGGGCGCGGGCGGTCTGCCCCTCGGCGGCGGCCCGCCACGTCAGGGCGAGGCGGTGGGAGAGCGCGTCGGCGGCGAGCGCCGCCACGTCCTCCGGCACCACGTGGTCGCGCCCGTGCAGGTAGGCGCGCGCCTTGCCGGCGACCATCAGGGCGAGCGTGCCGCGGGGGGAGACCGGGTGCTCGATGGCCGCGCGCAGGTCCGGCGCCACCGCCTCGCTGCGGGTCGCCGCGACGAGGCGCACGAGGTAGTCCTTCAGGGCCGGCGCGACGTAGGTCCCGAGGGCCGCGGCGCGGGCGGCCCGCAGGTCCTCGGCCGTGAGGCGCAGAGGCATCGGCGCGGCCTCGGCGCGCATCTCGCCCTCCACGAGGTCGAGGATACGCCGCTCGGCGGCCTCGTCGGGCATCTCGACGACCACGTGCAGCAGGAACCGGTCGAGCTGCGCCTCGGGCAGCGGGTAGGTGCCGGCGTGCTCGATCGGGTTCTGGGTCGCCACCACCATGAAGGGGTCGGGCAGGGGATGGGTCGTGCCCGCCACCGTGACCTGGTGCTCGGCCATCGCTTCCAGCAGGGCGGACTGCACCTTGGGCGGGGCGCGGTTGATCTCGTCGACGAGGACCAGCGAGTGGAAGAGCGGGCCGGCCAGGAACTCGAACCGCCCGCCATCCGGCCGCCAGACCGTGGTGCCGGTGAGGTCGGCGGGCATCAGGTCGGGGGTGCATTGCACGCGGGCGAAGCCGGTGTGGAGCCCGTCCGCGAGGCGCTTGACCGCCCGGGTCTTGGCGAGGCCCGGCGCGCCCTCGATCAGCAGGTGGCCGCCGGTGAGGAGTCCGATCAGCAGCCGCTCCACCAGGCCGGCACAGCCGATCAGCCCGTCCTCCAGCCCGTCCCGCAGGGTGAGCACCCGGCGCAGGGTCTCGTCGGGCACCGCCGCGGCCGGTCCCGCGGGCGCGGTGAGATCCGCGCTCCTCATCGCGCCCCGCACCCGTGCGGCGCCGCCGTCATCCCGCACCTTGCCATCCGGCCGTCTCCCCGCGGCGGACCTCGTCCGGGCCCGCTCCGGCGCAGATTGAGGACGAAGGCGCGGCCGGGCGTCAATCCCGACGGCAGTCCAACGCGGCGGCCCCGCCGACACGTCTTCGCGAGACGACGGCCCCGATTCCGACGGCCGATCCGCGCCGCCTGTCGAGGATGAGGCCGCCGTCGCGCAGTGCCGGAGTCAGTGTCCCTCGCAAAACTCCCAATCGCCGTCGTCGTTCGCCGTGGCGCCTCCAGCGCGGTGGGAGTTGTGCGAGTTGTACTCAGTCGGACCCTGTCCAACCGGACTAAGCCTCGACACCACAAGCCCCCGCGGATTACGGCTGAATTGCCGAAACATCCCGTTAAGGAAGTTCCCCTAGGGTCAATACAGACGCCGCGGTAGTGATCGCGCGGCCGCATCCCTCCGCTCCGACGAGACACACTCCGCTGGGTGCCTGCGGCCGGCTGCCCGCGGGCCACTTCCCCGACTGCCGCTCGGCCGCGTCGCGCGCGGCCCGTGCAAGGACCTCTCCATGTTCCGTCCGAAAGCCTACGACACCGCCAAAGCTCGCCTCGACGCCCTCGACCGGTCGCTGGCCAGCATCGAGTTCAGCCCGGACGGCACGATCCTCGGCGCAAATGCGAATTTCCTGTCGGTCGTGGGCTACGGGCTCGACGAGATCAAGGGCAAGCACCACCGGATCTTCTGCGAGGCGGCCTACGCGGCCAGCGCGGACTACACGGCCTTCTGGAAGCGGCTGCGCTCGGGCGACTTCGTCTCGGGCGAATTCCCGCGGCTCAACAAGGCCGGGCAGCGCGTCTGGCTGGAGGCGAGCTACAACCCGGTCCTCGGCCCGGACGGCACGGTGGAGCGGATCCTGAAGGTCGGGACCGACATCACGGCCAAGAAGAACGAGATCAGCCGCCTGATGACCATGATCGACGACATGCCGGTCGCGGTCATGACGGCCGACCCCAAGAACGAGTTCCGGATCAACTACCTCAACCAGACCTCCCGGCGGACGCTGGGCGCGATCGAGCAGTACCTGCCGGTGAAGATCTCCGAGCTGCACGGCGCGTCGATCGACGTGTTCCACAAGAACCCGCAGCACCAGCGCGAGATGCTGAAGGACGCGCGGCACCTGCCGCACCGGACCAAGATCCGGCTGGGCCCGGAGACGCTGGAACTGCGCGTCTCGGCGATCCACGGCGCGGACGGGACCTACGAGGGGCCGATGCTGACGTGGTCGATCGTGACCGCGCAGGCCCGGATGGCGGACGACGTCTCGCGGGTGGTGGGCGCGTTGAGCGAGGCGGTGGAGCAGATGCAGGCCTCGGCGGAGGGGCTGGGCCGCTCGGCGCAGGATGCCCGGCACCGCGCCACCTCGGTGGCGGGGGCCTCCGAGCAGATGAACGACTCGATCCGGGAGATCTCGGGCCAGGTCAGCCGGGTCTCGGAGCGGGCGCAGCAGATCGCGACCCAGGCCGAGGCGACCGACGCGACGGTGCGCCAGCTCGCCGAGAACGCCCGCAAGGTCGACGCGGTGGTGGGGATGATCAAGTCGATCGCCAGCCAGACGAACCTGCTGGCCTTGAACGCGACGATCGAGGCGGCGCGGGCGGGCGCGGCGGGGCGGGGCTTCGCCGTGGTGGCGAGCGAGGTGAAGGAACTCGCCGGCCAGACCGCGCGGGCGACCGACGACATCACCCGCCAGATCGCCGACATCCAGTCCTCGACGGGCCAGGCGGTGGACGCCATCGAGACCATCGCGACGGCGGTGGCGGAGCTCTCGAAGCTGACCCTGTCGATGGCGAGCGCGGTGGAGGAGCAGTCGGCCGCGACCTCGGAGATGTCGGGCAACATCGCCGGCGTCTCGACCGCCGCGACGGAGACGGGGGATCTCGCCGAGGCGGTGCGGGCGATCGCCGGGGATCTGGCCGGGCACTCGTCGCAGCTCGGGGGGAGCGTGGAGCAGTTCTTGAAGGCGGGGTGAGGGGGGGAGCGGGCGCCCGAACGGGGCCGCCCGGATCAAAGGCTTGGCGCGGCCGCCCACCGAGGGGTACCGGCGGGGGCTGCCACTCGTTCAGACATCCGGCCCGCGCCAATGGGCTGCTCTGCCGGCCTCTCCGCAAGCGGTTGGAGCCGTACCAAATTTTGGTATACGGTGCCCGCGGGAGGTCGGCCATGGCCCGGAACACATCGATCTCGCTCGGAGACCACTTCACGCAGTTCATCGCCCGTCAGGTTGAGGGCGGCCGCTACGGCTCTGCCAGCGACGTCGTGCGCGCCGGTCTCCGCCTTCTTGAAGAGCGCGAAGCCAAGCTCGAGGCACTGCGATCGGCCTTGGCCGAGGGCGAAGCCAGCGGTGACTTTCAGGACTTCGACCGGGACGCCTTTCTCGTGTCGATGCGCCTCTCTGCCGAGCGTTAGTGCGCGTCCGCCTTTCCGCCGCGGCTCGCCGCGACCTCGCCGGAATATGGACCTACTCGGCCAAACGCTGGGATGATGCTCAGGCCGACCGCTACGTGCGACTGTTGTCCGATAGCTTCGACGGCCTCGCCCGCGGCATCCTCAAGGGCCGAAGTGCAGAGGGAATCCGCCCCGGCTACTTCAAGCTCGCCGTTGAGTCTCACCTTGTCTTCTATCGCATAGGTTCCGCGGGAATGATCGAGGTCGTGCGAATCCTGCACCAGCGTATGGATCTCGACAGACATATCTGAAGGGAATTCTGCGGCCGCACAATTATTGGACAGCTTATTCCGCCTGAGTTAAACATTCAGACGGGTCGGTTCTGGTCTGGAGCCTATCGGTGAACGTTTTGGTTGTGGGTCGGACGAAATTTCCTGTGCCTGCTATCACGCAGTAGGAATACTGGGTTCTAAACCGCAACTTGGTCCCATCACCAAGGGCCTGACGCCAAACTGGGGCGATGGAATAAAATGGCGCGCCCGAAAGGATTCGAACCTCTGACCCCCAGATTCGTAGTCTGGTGCTCTATCCAGCTGAGCTACGGGCGCCTGACCGCGAGGCAGCGGCCTCCGTCGGTGGCGGTGATCTAGAGGGTCCGGGCCGGCTTGGCAACCCTCAAAATCACCGAACCGTCACGCAAGGCGGCCGGCCCCCGGAGGACCGGCCGCCCCCACGCCTCAGTACGACGCCTGCGTCACGAAGCGGGTGTTGAGGTAGCCCTCGATCGCCTCGGAGCCGCCCTCGCTGCCGTAGCCCGAATCCTTCACGCCGCCGAAGGGCGTCTCGGGCAGCGCGATGCCGTGATGGTTGATCGACAGCATGCCGCTCTCGACCCGGTTCGCGAGCTTCGTCGCCGTCTCGGCCGAGGCCGTGTAGGCGTAGGCCGCGAGCCCGTAGGGCAGGCGGTTGGCCTCCGCGAAGGCCTCCTCGTCGTCCGTGAAGCGCTGGATCGCCGCGATCGGCCCGAAGGGCTCCTCGTTCATGATCCGGGCGTCGAGCGGCACGTCGGTGAACACCGTCGGCTCGAAGAAGTGGCCCTGGTTGCCGATCCGCTTGCCGCCGGTGCGCAGACCCGCGCCCTTCGCCTCGGCATCGGCCACGAAGGCCTCCATGGCCTCGATGCGCCGGCCATGGGCCAGCGGGCCCATGGTCACGCCGGGCTCCAGGCCGTTGCCGACTTGGATGCCCTTCGCGTAGCCCACGAACCCGTCCACGAAGCGGTCGAAGACCGAGTCGTGCACCAGGAACCGGGTCGGCGCCACGCAGACCTGGCCGGCGTTGCGGAACTTGTTGGCGCCCAGCACCTTCACGGCCTTGTCGAGGTCCGCGTCGCGGAAGACGATCGCCGGGGCGTGCCCGCCGAGCTCCATCGTGGCCCGCTTCATGTGCCGGCCCGCCAGAGCCGCCAGCTCCTTGCCCACCGCCGTCGAGCCCGTGAAGGACATCTTCCGGATCACCGGGTGCGGGATCAGGTAGGAGGAGATCGTCCCCGGGTCGCCGTAGACGAGCCCGACCACGTCGCCCGGCACGCCCGCGTCGAGGAGCGCGCGGACTAGTTCCGCGCAGCTCGCCGGCGTGTCCTCCGGCCCTTTGAGGATCACCGAGCAGCCGGTGCAGAGGGCCGCCGCCACCTTGCGCACCGCCTGGTTGATCGGGAAGTTCCAGGGCGTGAAGGCCGCCACCGGGCCCACCGGCTCGCGCAGCACGATCTGCATCACGCCCTCGGCCCGGGGCGGGATCACCCGGCCGTAGGCGCGCCGGCCCTCCTCGGCGAACCAGTCCATGGTGTCGGCGCCGCCGAGCGTCTCCATGCGGGCCTCGGCCAGCGGCTTGCCCTGCTCCAGGGTCATGATCCGGGCGATCTCGTCCACCCGGGCGCGCAGCAGGTCGGCGGCCTTGCGCAGCACCTTGCTGCGCTCGAAGGCCGAGACCTTGCGCCAGGCGGAGAAGCCGCGCTCGGCGGCTTCGAGCGCCGCGTCGAGATCCGCGCGGGTCGCGACAGCCAGCTGCGCCAGCGTCTCGCCGGTGGCCGGGTTCAGGATCGGGAGCGTCTGGCCGGCGGCGCCGCGGCGCCACTCACCGGCGATGTGCAGGTGGACATCGGGGAACATCGTGCGGCTCATCCTCGTCTCGCGGGGCGGACATCGCATCTAGCGCATCCGCGGGCCGGCGCCCATGCGCGTCGCCCAGCCTTGCGGCGCTGCGCCCGGCGCGTCATCGTTCGGGACCGGCTTCGGCCTGGGCGGAGATCGCCGTCATGACCCGGATCCTCGGATGCGTCGCCTGGGCGCTCATCCTCGCGGCTCACCCCGTCGCGGCCTCGGCCCGGGGCGGCCTTCGCGGCGACCCGCAATCGGAGTGGCGGTTTAACGGCGACACGGTCGACGTCTCGGACAGCCACGGCGGCTCCGTGGCGCAGTACGACGCGATGTGGGCGGAGATCGCCCGGAAGGGAACCAAGGTCCGGGTGGTCGGCCCCTGCCAGTCGGCCTGCACGACGCTGCTCGGCCACGTTCCCCGGCAGGCCCTCTGCGTGACGCCGGAGGCGACCTTCGGCTTCCACCGCGCGCGCCGGCCGAGCGGCACGGCGACGATGTGGAACGGCTACCCGTCCGATATTCGGAAGTGGATCGCCGACCGGGGCGGCCTGACCGAGGACTTCAAGTGGATGACGGCGCCGGACACCTACCGATTCTTTCGGAAATGCTGAGGGCCGCCGGTTCAGCCTCAACAATACGGCCGACATCAACACCGAGAGCGGCGCCCGATTGCAACGCGGTCGGGCGCTGCTCTAGTCTGCCGGGCGTCGGATCCCGCACGCCTCCCGGAGGTCTCTCCGTTGCGCCTTCGCCCGCTCCTCTGCGCCACCCTGCTCGCCGGCGGCATCGGCGCCGCCTCGGCTCAGCCCGCCGCTCCGCCCGCGCCGCCCCCGCCCGCGCCCCCGCCGCAGGACTTCCCGGACCTCGCGCCGACGCCCTTCAACCGGGTGGTGCCCGCCAACGAGGCGCGGATGATCGGCTTCTTCACCTCGCTGTTCCCGGATTGCTCGGTGCAGGGGCCGGTGGTGGCGCGGCTCGTCACCAAGCCGGAGCACGGCACCGTGTCGCTGACGCAGGGCCCGTCTTTCCCGCGCTACTCGGCCGGCTCCCCGCTCGCCGCCTGCAACAGCCGCAAGGTCGACGGGCTCAAGCTGGTCTTCGAGGCGGCGGAGGGCTACGAGGGCCTCGACCGCTTCCGCGTCTTCCTGATCTACCCGGACGGGACCGCCACCAACCTCGACGTCAAGGTGTCGATCCGCTGAGGCGCCGCGGGGCCGCCCCGCCGCGGCGCAGCTCCAGGGTGGCCCAGCCCTCGATCATCCGGCGGCGGCTCAGGGTGAAGCCCTGCGCCGCGTAGGCCGAGAGCACGCCCGGCACGTCGCGGGCGATCAGCCCCGACAGGACGAGCAGGCCCCCCGGCGCCACCACCCGGGCCAGCGAGGGCGCGAGGCGCCGCAGCGGCCGCGCCAGGATGTTGGCGAAGACGAGGTCGAAGCGGCGCACCCGGTCCGCCCGCGCGTGGCGCACCCCCGGGCCCTCGTAGAGGGTGAGCCAGGGCGAGAGGCCGTTGAGGCGCGCGTTGCTGCGGGCCGTCGCCACCGCCTCGGGATCGAGGTCGCCGGCGATCACCCGCGTCCGCAGCAGCCGGCCCGCCGCCAGCGCCAGGATGCCGGTGCCGGTGCCGACGTCGAGGATCCGCTGCGGCCGGCCCCGCTTCATCGCCCCGACGAGGGCGAGGAGGCAGCCGAGCGTGGTGCCGTGATGGCCGGTGCCGAAGGCGAGCGCCGCCTCGATCTCGATCGCGGCATCGTTCGGGCGCACCCGCAAGCGGTCGTGCGCCCCGTGCACCAGCACGCGGCCCGCCCGGACAGGTTTCAACCCCTCCAGGGAGGCGCGCACCCAGTCCTGCTGGTCGATGGCCGTGAATTCCGCCCGGTCGGCCGCCTCGCCGACCAGCGGGCGGATCAGCTCGCGCACCGCCTCCGCATCCGGCTCCTCGGAGAAATAGGCTTCGAGGCGCCACGTCACCCCGTCCTCGGCCTCGAAGGCCGCGACCGCGGTCTCGGTCGGGTCGAAGACCTCGCCGAGGAGGTCGGTCATGGCGCGGGCGCCGCGCTCGGTCGTGTCGAGCCGCAGCACGTGGGTCGGGCGGTGGGGCGGGAGGCCTTCGAGCATGCCTGGCCTCTACCACCTGGGTCACCGCCCCGTCACGTCCCTCCGGCAGAAGCTGTCGGAACCGGAGCGGGTGCTCCGCGTTCTTGCCGGCGCCGGTCGCAGAAGCCGGGCCCAGAAAGTCATGGCGATGCGTGTTCGAGTTCGTGTTCCCCTGGCCTCCCCCAAGGTGGCGTCGTCGTCCCTGCCGCCCCGCCGCGCGCCGCGCCGGCTGCGGACCGCGCCCCATCCCCTCATCGCCGACGAGACCGCCCTTCCGGGCCACCTGCTGGTGCTGCTGAGCCGCCTGCACCGGGCCGAGATCGTAGCGGCGGAGGCCGCTGCGGGCGAGGCGCAGGAGGCCGGGAGCCGCGCATCCTGAGGCCGGGGCGCGTTGGCCTCGGCCCCAGCCGGCCCTAACCTTAGGGCAAGCGGTGGAGGACCGGATCATGCGGTGGACGCGGCGCGACGTTGTCGTGGGGCTCGCAGCGGCCGGCCTCGCGTCGCCGGCATGGGCCGCGGACGGTCCCGTTCTGGTCTTCGCCGCGGCGAGCCTGAAGAACGCCCTCGACGCGGCGATCGCGGGCTGGTCGCGGCGCACCGGGCTCGCGGCGCGCGCCTCCTACGCGGCCTCGAACACCCTCGCCAAGCAGGTCGAGGCGGGGGCGCCCGCCGACCTGTTCGTCTCGGCCGACCGCGACTGGATGGACTACCTCGCGGGGCGCAACCTGATCCGGCCCGAGACCCGGATCGACCTCCTCGGCAACCGCCTCGTGCTCGTCGCCCCGAAGAGGTCCGACGTGGCGGTGACGTTGGGGCCCGGGCTCGACCTGCGTCCCGCCCTCGGCGACGGGCGCCTCGCCATGGGCATGCTCGCGGCGGTGCCGGCCGGGAAGTACGGCCAGGCGGCGCTCCAGCACCTCGGGGCCTGGGAGGGCGTGAAGGACCGCGTCGCCCAGGCCGAGAGCGTGCGCGCCGCCCTGCTCCTGGTCTCGCGGGGCGAGGCGCCCCTCGGCATCGTCTACGCCACCGACGCGGTGGCGGAACCGGGCGTGCGCGTAGTGGCGACCTTCCCGCCCGAGTCGCACCCGCCGATCGTCTACCCGCTCGCCCAGGTCGCCGCCTCGCGCCACCCGGACGCCGCCTCCCTCCTCGCCTTCCTGAGCGGGCCCGAGGCGAGGGACGCCTTCACGCAGCAGGGCTTCACGGTGCTGGCCTCCCCGGCCGGGCGCTCGTGAGGACGGCTCAGCCCGGCAGCGCGGCCTGCGCCTTGCGGTAGACGCGCCCATAGCCCGCATATTGCCGGACGATGGCCTGCATCATCGCGCGGCGCTCCGCGTCCAGGGGCGCGAGGCGCCGCGCCGGACGGCCGCCCCAGAGCCAGCCCGGGTCCAGCACCTGGCCGGGCTCGGTGACGGCGCCCGCCGCCACCAGCACGTCCTCGCCGACCTCGGTGCCCGGGGCGAGCCGCGCCCCGATCCCCACGAGGCTGCGCGGGCCGATGCGGCCATCCGCCGCCACGACGTTGTGCGCGAGCGTGGTCTCGGCCCCGATCTCCAGCCCGCTCCCGCGCGTCGTCAGGACAGCGTTGTCCTGCACGTTGGCGTTCGGCCCGATCGTGATCGGCCCGCCCTCCGCGACGAGGTCGCAGCCGAAGAACACGCTGGCGCCGGGCGCGAGCGCGACCGGCCCGACGAGCCGGGCGGTGCGGGCGACGAACACCGCCGGGTCCGGGTCGCCCGGGGCGGCCGCCGCCTCCGGGGCGGGCGGCGCCGTTCGGATCCGCGCCGCGCGGGCGGCCGCCTCGCCCGGCGCCAGCGGCCGGACCGGGACGGCCGGGGAGCCCGCGCAGAGGAAGCCCGCGGGCAGCGTCGAGCGCGGATAGACCGTGCTCCCGGCCTCGAGCACCACGCCGTCCTCGACGAGCGATCCGTCGAGAATGACGCACTCCGCCTCGACGACCGCGTCGTCGCCCACCGTGCAGGCGTGCACGACGGCGTCGCGCCCCACCGTGACCCGGTCGCCGAGGATGCACGGATACTTGTCCTGGGCGATGTGGAGCGTGGCCCGGGGGCCGAGCCAGAGGTCGTCCCCGGCGATGACGTCGTGACCGTCGCCGCGGATCACGCTCGCCGCGCCGAGGATCGCCCCGCCGCCGAGGCTCGTGCGGCCGATCACCGTGCTGCGGGGGCCGCATCGCAGCGGCGGGGCGGCGAAGGCCGGCGCGGTGCCGGCATACGGGATGAGGAGGTCGGGCGTCACGGCGGTCTCGGGCAAGCGGGCGGGATTCGCGGTGTCTTACCCGAGGCGCCCGGTTGCGCCAGCCCGGATCGCCTGTGGTAGGGAAGGAGCATGTCGCCACGCCTCAGCATCCAGTCCGAGCCCTTCGACGTCGCGGCCGAGATCGCGGCCCTGTCGGCGGCGGCGGGCGGCCGCGCCGGCGCGGTCGTCACCTTCACGGGCCTGTGCCGGGACGAGGGCGGGCGGCTCGCCGCCCTCGAACTGGAGCATTACCCGGGCATGGCCGAGGCCGAGATGGGCCGCGTCCTCGACGAGGCGGCCGGCCGCTGGCCCCTCGACGCTGCCACGGTGATCCACCGCTACGGCCTGATCCGGCCCGGGGAAGGAATCGTGCTGGTGCTGACCGCGTCCGCCCACCGCTCCGCCGCCTTCGAGGCCGCGAGCTTCCTCATGGATTACCTCAAGACGCGGGCGCCGTTCTGGAAGCGCGAGCACCTCGCCGGCGGGACGGTCGGCGGTTGGGTCGAGGCCACCGACCGCGACGCGGCGGCGGCGGCGCGCTGGTGACGCGCGCGCGGGGGCGCGGCCGGCCGCGGGGAGCATCGCGATGACTCAGGACGGAGTGCGGCCGCGGCTGCTCGCGGGGATCGGCGTCGTGCTGTTCACCGCCGGATTGGCGCTGGCCTGGCAGGCGGCGGACACGCTGCTCCTGATCTTCGCCGCGATCCTCTTCGGGGTGTTCCTGGACGGGCTCGCCCGCGTCCTCGGCCGGGTGCTGCCCCTGGGCCATGGCCTGCGCCTCGCCGTGGTGAGCGTGGTCCTGACCGGCCTCGTTCTCGGCCTCGTGGGCTTCGGCGGCGCCACCCTGGCGAAGCAGACCGACACCCTCGGCCGGACCCTGCGCGACCAGACCGGCACCGTGCGGGACTGGCTCAAGGCCCACGGCATCGACACGAGCGGCCTCGACCTCGGGGCGGCGGGGAGCAAGGAGGGCGGGGAGGCGCCGCGGGAGGGCGGCTCCCGGAGCGGGCTGCCGAACCCGAGCGCGCTCCTGTCGGATGCCGGCCGCATGCTCGGACAGGCATCGCAGATTGCCGTGCGGGTGTTCGGGGCGGTCGGCAACCTCTTCGTCGTGGTGGCGCTCGGCCTGTTCCTGGCCGCGCAGCCGGCGACGTACCGGGACGGGCTCCTGCACTTCGTCCCCCGCCGCCACCGGGACCGCGCCGCCGAGATCGCCGACGCCACGGGGGAGACCCTGCGGCACTGGCTGTTCGGGCAGATCGCGATCATGGGGGCCATCTTCGTCTGCGTGTGGCTCGGCCTGACGCTGCTCGGCCTCGACGGGGCGCTGATCCTCGGCCTGCAGGCGGGCCTGCTCTGCTTCATCCCCACCATCGGGGCGCTGATCGCCGGCCTCGTGATCGTGCTCGCCGGCCTCGCGCAGGGGCCGCAGGGCGCGCTGGAGGGGCTCGGCGTCTACCTCGTGGTGCAGGGGCTGGAGAGCTACGTGCTGACACCCTTCATCCAGAAGCGCGCCCTCGACATCCCGCCCGCCACGATCTTCGCGGGGCAGATCCTGCTCGGCGTGCTGCTCGGGCTGTGGGGCATCGCCCTCGCCCTGCCGCTCATGGCGGTCGGCAAGGTGCTGCTCGACCGCCTCTACGTGCCGGAGATCGAGAGGTCATGAGGGGTCGGGACAATGCTTCGGAGCCGGCTTGACCCCCGCCTGCCTTTTCCGGACGAGAGCAGTATCAGCGGAAGGAGATCCGCAAAAGCGGTGACACGAACCCTCGCGCCAGCTCACACTCCCCGCGAGCCCGTTTCCGCTGAGGCGTCCCACCCGCGATCGGCTCACGCCTCGCCGACGAGCCGCAGCGCCGGCCGCCGTGGGGGCCGCGCGAAGGCCACCTCGCAGCCCTCGGCGCTCTCGCCGACCACGCGGGCGCCGTAGCCGAACTGCGCGGCCACGTCCCGCACCTGGACCAGGGTCTCGGGGGCGACGCGCTGCGTGAAGGCCTCCGCCCCCGCGGCGAGCCGCGCGACGACGAGGCCGATCGTCAGGCCCTCGCCGAACTCGGCCCCGCGCCCCGGAAAGCACAGGTGCACTCCTCCCTCGACCTCGATCCGGCTCATCCGCTCACCGCCCTCGCGAGCGATGTAATCCGGGAGGCGTGAAGAAGTTGCTGATGAGGCGGGCCGTTGCGGCGGTTCAGGACCGCGCAGCCGGCACCCGATAGGACACGATTCCGCGACAGCGGAAAGGCGGCGCCCGGTCCGGACGCCGCCCCTCGGCTCAGGTGTTCATCGAGTCGAAGAAGTCCTGGTTGCTCTTGGTCTGCCGCAGCTTGTCGAGCAGGAACTCGATCGCGTCGGTGACGCCCATCGGGTTGAGGATGCGGCGCAGCACGTAGGTCTTCTTGAGGGTGTCCGGCGGCACCAGCAGCTCCTCCTTGCGGGTGCCGGAGCGGGTGATGTCGATGGCCGGGAAGGTGCGCTTGTCGGCCACCTTGCGGTCCAGGATGATCTCGGAGTTGCCGGTGCCCTTGAACTCCTCGAAGATCACCTCGTCCATGCGCGAGCCGGTGTCGATCAGCGCGGTCGCGATGATGGAGAGCGAGCCGCCCTCCTCGATGTTGCGGGCCGCGCCGAAGAAGCGCTTGGGCCGCTGCAGGGCGTTGGCGTCGACGCCGCCGGTCAGCACCTTGCCGGAGGAGGGCACCACCGTGTTGTAGGCGCGGCCCAGCCGGGTGATCGAGTCGAGCAGGATGACCACGTCGCGACCGTGCTCGACGAGGCGCTTGGCCTTCTCGATCACCATCTCGGCCACCTGCACGTGGCGGGTCGCCGGCTCGTCGAAGGTGGAGGCGATCACCTCCCCCTTCACCGAGCGCTGCATGTCGGTCACCTCCTCGGGCCGCTCGTCGATGAGCAGCACGATCAGGTAGCATTCCGGGTGGTTGAGGGTGATCGACTGGGCGATGTTCTGCATCAGCACCGTCTTGCCGGTGCGCGGCGGCGCCACGATCAGGGCGCGCTGGCCCTTGCCGATCGGCGACACGATGTCGATCACCCGCGGCGAGAAGTCCTTGCGGGTGGGCTCGCTCAGTTCGAGCTTGAAGCGCTGCGTCGGGAACAGCGGCGTCAGGTTGTCGAAATGGACCTTGTGCTTGATCTTGTCCGGGTTCTCGAAGTTGATGGTGTTCACCTTCAGCAGCGCGAAGTAGCGCTCCCCGTCCTTCGGGCCCCGGATCGGCCCCTCGACGGTGTCGCCGGTGCGCAGGCCGAAGCGGCGGATCTGCGTCGGCGAGACGTAGATGTCGTCCGGTCCCGGCAGGTAGTTGGAATCGGACGAGCGCAGGAAGCCGAACCCGTCCTGCAGCACCTCGACGGTGCCGGCCCCGATGATCTCGACCTCCTTGGCAGCAAGCTGCTTCAGGATCGCGAACATCAGTTCCTGCTTGCGCATCGTCGAGGCGTTCTCGACCTCGACTTCTTCCGCGAAAGCGATCAGTTCGGTGGGTGTCTTCGACTTGAGGTCCTGGAGCTTCACCTCCCGCATCGGGGGCGTGAAGGTCTCGGGTGCGATGGTATCTTCGATCATCGGCTATCGGGGTGTGAGAGAAGCGCGGGAGGCGTCATCTCGGGATCGTCTCGGCCGGGCGGCCGGCGAGGGGCGTGGGCCTGGACCGGAGAACCGGCCGTGGATCGTCGCCTCTTGTCCCGGAAGGTCGCGAGGAATGAGCCTTTTGGCTCGCGAGCGACGTGACCTGACTTTTAGGAGGGAGAGCCTTTATGTAGCGGTTCCGAGGGCTGGACTCAAGGCCCCGTCGCGGGAAAAGGGGCGATACCCCCAGGCGGCGGGATCATCCCACACATTCCGGCGCGGATCCGCATTAACATTGGTGGCCCGCCCGGCGAATACGGTGGCTCGTCACGGGGCGCCCCGCCGCCTCAGGCGGACGTAGAGGGCGCCGCTGCCGCCGTGATGCAGGGCCGCCTCCTCGAAGCCGAGGACGAGGGGGCGCAGGTCGGGCAGGCGCAGCCAGTGCGGCACGCTGCGGCGCAGGACGCCCCGCTCGGCGTAGGGGTCGTCGCCGGGCGCGCCCTTGCCGGTGACCACCAGGACCAGCACGTGGCCCGCCCCCCGCGAGCGGTGAAGGAAGGCGACGAGGGCGGCATGCGCCTCGGCCTGCCGCAGGCCGTGGAGGTCGATCACCCCGTCGACGCTGCGCGCGCCCCGCCGCAGGGCGGTGCGCACGCGGCGCTCGATCGGCGCGAGCGGCGGCAGGACCGGCCGGACGGCGCGCGGCGGGGCGGGCGGGAGCGCGGCCGGCTCCCGGGTCGCCGGCACCTCGGGAGGGGAGGGGGCCGGCGGCGGTTCGGGCGGGAGCGCCCGGCCCCCGAGGGGCGTCACCTGCCGGGCGATCTCGGCCCAGAGGCGCCGCTCGTCCGGGGTGAGCCGGCGCTCCCGCGGGCGACGCGGCCCGCTCACCGGTCCGGCCCCGCGGGGTTGGGCAGGAGCACGACGAAGCGGGCGGGATCCCGCAGCAGGCCCGCCACCCGGCCCGCCGCCTCGCCGGTGCCGAGATAGAGGTCGCCCCGGGCCGGGCCGAGGATCGCCGAGCCGGTATCCTGCGCGATCACCAGCCGGGCGAGGGGTGCGGGCGCGCCGTCGGGCCCGGGCAGGCTCCCCTCCAGCCAGAAGGGCAGGCCGTAGCGCCAGAGCGCGGCGTCGACCGCGAGGCTGCGGCCGGGGGTGAGCGGCACGCCGCCGCCCCCGAGCGGCCCGGGGGCGCCCGGGGCCACCTCCTCCAGGCGGAAGAACACGTAGGCGGCGTTGCGGCGGATCAGGCGGCGCGCGATCTCCGGATGGGCGCGCAGGAAGCCCGTCCAGCGCGCGAGGGTGAGCCCCTCCAGCGGCAGGTGGCCCTCGGCGACGAGGAGCTTCGCCACCGCCGTGTAGGGCTGCCCGTTGCGGCCATCATAGGCGAGGCGCACGATCCGCCCTTCGGGCAATCGCACGCGGCCGGAGCCCTGGACCTGGAGCAGCAGCAGGTCGACCGCGTCCCGCAGGTAGAGGAGCGGCCGCGCCCGCCCGCCCAGCGCCCCGTCGTCGATCGCCGCGCGGTCCGGATAGGGGGCGAACCCGTCCGGCAGGAGGCGGGCGGCCCGCAGGGCCGGGTCCAGCCCCGGCCGGGTCTCGCCCGGCGCGAAGGAGACGAGGTCGTCGGGCCGCGCCAGGGCCGGCACGGGGAAATCGGGCGTCGGCACCGGCGAGCCCGCGACCTCGGGTTCGAAGTAGCCGGTGAGGAAGCCCGCCCGCCGCTCGGCCGGGTCGTCCCGGCCCGGCCGGGTCACCCGGTAGGCGGAGAAGTGCGCCTGGAAGAAGGTGCGGGCCTCGCCCGGATCGGCCGGGGCGGCCGCGCAGGCGGCGGCGAGGTCCCGGGCCAGATCGGGCCTGACCTCGCGGACCGGCCCGCCCTCGGGGAGATGCCCGTCCACCGCCAGGGTCGCCGCCTTCGCGCAGGAGGCCCGGAAGGCGGCGAGCGCGGCCCCGAGATCGTCCGCCGCGAAGCCCGGCCGGTCGGCGAGCGCCACCGGCTCCAGCACGGCCTCCCCGACGCGCAGCGGCTCGGCCGAGGCCGGCCGGGCGGCCGCGGCGATCAGCGCCAGGGCGCGGAGGAGGCGGGATCCCGGCGGCATGCCCGCAGGTCGCGCGCGGCCGTCACTGCCCGGCTTCGGTTGCGACGAGCTGCCAGTTCGGATCGCGGCTGCCCAGCGTGCGGGCGAAGGTCCACACGTCGGTCACGTCCACGACCGCCTCCGGGTTGCCGTCCACCACCGCGCCCTGCGCGTTGCGGGTCGCCGTGATCAACTTCGAGAGGTAGCGCACGGTGATCTGGGCGACCCGGTTGCGCAGGTCGACGCCGACGATCTCGGCCCGGTCGATCGACACGAAGGTCGTCTCGACGCTCTGGCCGGCGCGCTCGCGCGCCTGGATCGCCCGCTCGAACCCCTCCGCGACCTCGCGCGAGAGCAGGCTCTTCAGGGTCTTGCGGTCGCCCTTGGCGAAGGCCATCACGATCGTCTCGTAGGCGATCTTCGCGCCGTCCGTGAAGGCGCGGGGATCGAAGGCCGGCTCCTGCTGCAGCAGGAGGTCGAGCCCGCGGGACGCCGCCGAGTTCGGTTCGACGACGCCCTTCCAGTTGCGCGGCACCGTCGCGGTGGCCGGGGCGGGGGCGGCGCGCTCCGGCCCGGCCCCGGGCAGGCGCACCACGTTGTCGCCGCCCTCGCGGGGCGCGGGCGGCGGCTCGTCGCGGCGGCGCAGCAGCGAGTTGAAGGGCGGGCGCTCGTTGCCGGTCTTCTGGCCGAGGACCGACCGCAGCTTCCAGATCACGAAGACCGCAAGCCCGAGGAAGATCAGGGTCGTCAAGTCGAGGGAGTCCTGCATCATCGATCCGATCGTGGCGGCGGCTCACGCGCCGCCCGGGCCCGCCCGGCGGCTTTGGCATCGGCCTCCGTGGAAGGCAAGCCGCGCGCCGGGGCCGCGCCGCGCCTCCCTTCCGCAGCTCATCCGACGGATATGGGGACACGCCCCCGCGGCTTCCAGGCGTCGCGGCGGGTCCGGCACCGTCGCAACCCCTGATGTCGTAAGGGAATAAGGCCGGGCGCGACGCCGCACCCCCACGCTTGTTCGCCCCGGTCCGGCATGTTAGCGGCTTTCCGCCCGGCGCGCGCGGTCCCCGCGCGCCGGCGCGACCCGATGCGGGTCCGACCGGCAACACGATTCCCGAAGGAAACACCCACCATGGCCGATTCCCCGTTCCCGAACGGCAACGGTGGCGCCGCGGCGCAGCCCGACGACCTCACGCCCGCCCTGAACGCGCTGGCGCAATACGCCAAGGATCTCTCCTTCGAGAACCCGAACGCGCCGCGCTCGCTGCAGCCGCCGCAGGGCCAGGGTCCGCAGATCAACATCCAGGTGAACGTCAACGCCCGGCAGCTCGCGGAGGCCGATTTCGAGGTCGACCTGCACCTGGAGGGCGACGCCAAGATCGGCGGCGACGTGCTGTTCGCCTTCGAACTGACCTATGCGGGGATCTTCCGGCTGCGCAACATCCCGCAGGACCAGATCCATCCGGCGGTGATGATCGAGTGCCCGCGGCTGCTGTTTCCCTTCGCCCGGCAGATCATCGCGGACGCGGTGCGCAACGGCGGCTTCCCGCCCCTCTACATCGACCCGATCGACTTCGTGGGTCTCTACCGCCAGAAGGCCGCCGAGGCGCAGGCCCAGTCCGGCCAGCCCTTCGCGTGATGGGATCCGCCCCGCCGCGCGGTGGGCGGATCGCCCATTTCAGCGCGGCGGAGCTTGAGAGGCGCCCGCACGCGATCCGGACGCCCCGCGCGCCGACGTCGGTGGGGGGATCGCCCGCCGTCACGGCAGCGGGCCTGGAAGCGCCGAGGGAGGAGAGGCTTTTCCGACCCGCCGGACGCCCGGCCGGGAGGGACGATGCGGTGGCCGGTGCGACGCCGCCACCCTGCCGGGCCGGGGCGCCGCATGCCCTGACCCAGGTTAGGGCTGCTCTGGTCCCGGGCGGGGGGCTGCCCTGCGCGTCCGGCCTGAACGGGCCGGGAACCCGGTCCCGCGCCGCCGGTTCACGCGGACGCGCCCGCGCGCCGGCCCGTCCTCACGCCCCGGCCGGGGCCGCCTTGCGGGACCGGCGCTTGGCGGCCGGGGGCTCCGCGGGCTCGGGATCCGGGACCGGCCCGGACGACGCCCGCGCCTCGCGGGCGATCATCTCGACGATGCTCTGGGGCAGGCGCACGAAGTGACCGGTGCCGTGCCCGGTCCGGTCGAGGATCTCGGCGAAGACCGGCCGATGCGGCTGGTGGCCGGCCTCGCTCAGCGCGCAGGGCCGACGCGGCAGTTCGCTTAACCTCGCGGCGAGGTCCTTCGGCACCAAGGCGTTCACCGGCAGCGCTCCCGATCCGTTGCGACGTGGACCCGGCTGTAGGGGCGGCTTGGTTAAGGCCGGCCTGACGGCGCCGGCCCCGTGCGCCCTGTGGAGCCGGACCGGCCGCACGGGGCGGCCACCGGGTCCCGGGCGCCCGGTCAGGAGCGGCCGATCGCGCGAATCCGGGTTGACCGAAACCCGGCAATTCCCTAGAGCGATCCGACCCGGAGACGTGGCCGAGCGGCTGAAGGCACTCGTTTGCTAAATGAGCAAGCCTCGAAAGGGGCTTCGAGGGTTCGAATCCCTCCGTCTCCGCCATTTATCGCCCTAAGATGCTGATTAGATTTGATTTTTCGATCTGGCTATATGGGTATCCCACAGCGCATCCCACATTTTGATTCGGGTGGGTTCGGACAGGATCGGACCTGTCGGGATTGGCTTTTGGCCGTGTAGGGTATGCACACCGTGTAGGCTGTGTAGGGTGTGCATGCCGTGCTGACAGTCGAAGGCCCGGGCGTGCCCACTGGTCGCTCACAGCACCTAACACCTCCGCATTAACTGCGTCCCCGTCGGCCACCCCGCAGCGGCAGCGGTGGTGATTCGTCGGCGGCTGGCGCTACGAACAACTCACTCAGCGGCACGGCCAGCGCCTCGGCGACCTTGTCGAGTAGATCGACTGTCGGGTTCTCCACCTGACGCTCCAGCCCCCCTAAATACGCCCGGTCAACGCCCGCATCGGCAGCCAGCCGTTCCTGGCTCAAACCCTGCGCGACACGCACGCGGCGCAGGTTCCACGCGACCAAAGCTCGTCCCTTCATGGAGAAGGATCAAGGGTCAGGGCGGGCTATCAAACCACTGGCTATAGCCATAGGGAACGGCTACGGTTGGCATGCGGCGAGGAAGACCGCACGGGGCAAGCAGGGTCACGATGCGGGTGTGCATTCACCGCGGCACGCGCGAGATCGGCGGCACCTGCGTCGAACTCGCCCACGACGGCGCCCGGCTTCTCCTCGACCTCGGCCTGACACTCGACGCCACGGCAAACGACGCGACCTGTCACCCACCGGTCGAAGGACTCGACGGCAGCGGTGACCTCCTCGCGCTCATTCTCAGCCACGGCCACCGCGACCATGTCGGGCTAAGCCACCTCACCGGACTCAACCTGCCGGTGGCGCTCGGTGCGGCGACGCTCCGCATCCTCCAGGCCGCCGCCACGTTCGTTCCCGATACCTGGGTACCGCCGAAGCCGGTGACCTTCGGCCACGGCCAACCCCTCACCTTCGGCCCCTTCACCGTTACCCCGACCCTCGTCGACCACTCCGCCTTCGACGCCTACGCGCTCCTCGTGGAAGCCGGCGGGCAGCGGCTGCTCTATTCCGGCGACCTGCGCGCGCACGGGCGCAAGGGCGCCCTCTTCGAACGTCTGGTCCGCAGCCCGCCGCGCGACATTGACGCCCTCCTCATGGAAGGATCGAGCCTCGGCCGCCTCGACGCCGAGCGGCTTTTCCCGACCGAGGACGAGATCGAGGACCGCTTCGTTGCGCGGTTCCGCGAGATGACGGGCTTGGCCCTCGTCGCGGCCTCCGCCCAGAATATCGACCGCGTCGTCTCGCTCTACCGTGCCTGCAAGCGCACCGACCGTACGTTGATCCTCGACCTCTACGCCGCTGAGATCCTGGCCGCGACCGGCCACCCCAGCATCCCGCAATCCGACTGGCCGGGCGTGGCGGTCTTCGTCCCGCACCACCAGCGCGTGCGCATCAAGCGCACCGGCCGCTTCGATCTGCTCACGCGACACGGCCACCAGCGCATCTACGCGGAGCACCTCGCGGCGCTCGCGCCTCAGGCGGCCCTGCTGTTCCGGCACTCCCTGCTGCCAGACCTCGACCGGGCCGTCTGCCTCGCGGGCGCCGAGGCGATCTGGTCACAGTGGGACGGCTACCTCCGACAGCCCCGCGGACAGGCCCTCGCCACCGATCTTGCCGCCCGCGACATCCCGCTGACCCACGCCCATACCTCGGGCCATGCCAGCATCCCGGACCTCAAGCGTCTGGTGGCGGCGATCGCGCCCCGGCGGCTCGTGCCGATTCACACCTTCGAGCCGCAGCGCTTCCCAGCGCTGTTCGGCGCCAGCGTCGACATCAAGGAGGACGGACAGTGGTGGGACACGACGGCATGAGCGAGACAGCACCCTATCGAGTCCTGGGCGAGCCGTTCCTCGCGGCGCTCGAAGCCCTCGCGACCGCGCCGCATGGCGGCTGGTGGGCCGACGTCCTCGCCGACTCGGACCTGCTGCTGGCAGTGCGCGACCGCTCGCTCAACGTCTACTATCGCGGCGCGTCGCTGTTCCGGATCACCCCGGCGGGCGCGGGCGTCTCGGCTGAGACGCACGTGAAGTACCTCGTGCGCCAGCGTCAAGCGCTGACCCGGCTCGGCCAGGACGGCAGCTTCGCGCTCGACCCAGGCACGGCGGTGTGGACGCGCCACGAGGGGCCCGGCACGCTGTCCGAGATGAAGCGGGCCGCTGCCGCACTCTCCGGCCTGGAGAAGGCGGGCGTGCACGCGCTGGTGAAGGCCAGCCCGAACGTTGTCGATGTCGAGATCGCGCTCACCGGCGCACCCATGGAGGCTGCGCCCACCGAACGGGAGGACGCGGAAGCAGACGCCATGCTCCTGGCACCGGACACTGAAGCCTCGGCAACTCCAACTCCGGCTCAGACCCGCCAGGATCGGCTCGACGCCGCGAGCCTGGAGGAGCGGGGCGCAGCCAACGAGGCGTGGCTGGTGTTCCACGAGGCCAAGCTCGCTGCGAACCCGAGCCTTCGTTCGAAGACCACCCCAGCGATCGTCACACAGCTCGCGCGCTACCGCGCGACACTGACTGAGCAGGCGGAGCGGCTGGCAGAGAGCTACCCGGCTCTGTGCCGCGATCTCGTCCGCCTCGATGCCCTGCGCCGGGCGGTGCGTGCCGCCCGCGGCCTCGCCGCCGTGCCGACCCTCGATCCACTCGTGGACGAGGTCGCCCGCGGCGCGCGCCTGCTCCGGGTCGACACCGAGCCGCGTCTCGTGGTGTTCGGCTTCGATGCCGACCAGCGTGACGGCGCACTGAAGGCGGTGATCGACGAACTGCGCGGCCAGCACAGGCTACAGGTCTACGCGGTCGGCCGGCCCGGCGGGCGCACGACGGCTGCCTTCCGCCGCCCCGCCGACGCGGCCTGACGGCACCCACCCAGGTAGGGTGCGACCGCCGGCCGCGGCAGGAATCTGCGTCCGGCGGTAAATTCCGAGGGGGGTCAACGGGAATACATATCCTCGGCTCTGCCGGAGCCTCCGCGAGACCCCTTCGTCATGTCCAGCCCATTCCCGTCATCCGCCCTGCGCACCGCCCTCCGGGCCGGTATTCTCACCGGCCTCTGCCTCGGCGCCCACGCCGCCTGCGCCCGCGAGCCCGCGCCCGGCCGCAGTGCGCTGACCCGCTACCTCGGCTCCTGGGCGCCGACCAAGCAAGCCTGCGGCGTGCTAGACAAAGGGGCGAGCGAGCGCCTGACGCTCACAGCCGAGGACGACGGCTTCTACCTCTACGACGATCGCGCTGGCGACATCTCCTGCCGCATCGAAAAACAGCGGCACTACCCCGACGGCGTCAACCTCGACACGGTCTGCGGCCGCGGCCAAGAGCCGCCGTACAACTTCCGCACGGACTACTCCTTCCGCCTGATGCCGACCCGCACGCTGATGGTGACGAACAGCTTCGTCGACCGCAAGCCCGAGGTGGTCGAGTACGTCCGCTGCGTAAAGGCGGACCTGCCGGACCCGAGCGCGCAAGTGCAGCGCGCGGCCGCGACGACGAGCCAGTACGTGTTGCCCCCGTTGGCCGGCGGCGAGTTCTACGAAGGGCAGGCCTACCCGGCGGACTACGAGGAGCGCCGCACAGAGCTCCTGGGCGCGAAGGCGAAGCCGCTCGTACGCCGCACGCACGAAGTCTGCACGCAGCCTTTCTGCAAGAAGTACCCCGAGATTCGCGCTTGCTACGCCGACTACTGCGTCGGCCGCTGGGAGCGCGCGGACGGCGCGACCGTGGACTACGTCGTGAAGCCGGACACGCTCGAAGTCCTGAAGATCGTCTGCCGTGACACCTGCAGCGCGGACGAAATCCGCCCGCACGTCCGGTAAACTGCCCGCGCCCAACGACCCGGCAGCTGGAGAAGCTAAGACATGCAACTAGCAGGTAGATGCCGGCTGGAGCACTCCGACAACGCGGGACCTACCGCACCGAGCGTCGGCATCTTTTGGTGCGTGCCGAACGGCGGACGCACCGTGCTGGTCACCGACCGCACGGCTATGACCGAGGCGGAAGTCTACGGCGACTGCCTCACCCACCCGCGCGGGCACCACGAGGTCTGGGAAGCATGGCGCAAGCTCGGAGCCACGGCGCTGCGCCGCCGTGGCCTGCCGCCGGCCATCGTGAATCACGAGTACGAGGCGTTCCCGCGCGGGCGGGTGGTCTACATGCGCGAGCCGGCGCTTTTCACCCTCTACGCCGACCGGCACCTGCACCGGCCGGAGACGGTCACCAGCATCCTCCGGCTTTTCGGCCTCACCGGCGAGCGGCACACGGTGCGCTCAGACGCGCACTATCGGACCCGGGACGGAGGGCAGTTCATATGACCACCAGCTCGGCCGATATCGAGGCACTACTGTTCGACGGCAACGACCTCAGCAACCCGACGCCCGGCATGCTGCCGGCTATCTTTCGCGACATCATCGGGGGCCTTGATGCGGCTGGTCTCAGCTACGCCGTGGTCGGCCGCATCGCCCTGGCGCTTCATGAGCAGGCCCGCTCCGTACGCGAGATTGAGATCGTCGTAGCTCTCGACGCAGACGAGCACGAACGCATCGCGGTCCTCACACGAGCGACCCAGGAACGATTCGCGGCACACCTGGACCCGCGGCAGTGCGAGCACCCCATCGTCCTGACGCTGAGGCCCAGCACCTGTACAATCGAGGCACAGTTGCTGTCTAAGGCGATCCCCCGCCAATGGTTCGGCGTCGAGGCACGACTAGCGAGCGCGGAGCACCTGCTTTGGCTGTGGTGCCGCACCGAGGGTCCTGACCATGCCATGAACGCCAGTGCGCTCATCGTGGGCGGCACGGTCGACCTCTACTGCGTACGGGGTCTGCTGCGCACGACAGACGACGTCGAGGAAAGCGGTCAGCGACGACTGCGGTTAGCAATCGGCGACGCGGTCTTATCGGCAACGTCCTCGTTCAACAGGTTCATGACAGAGCGGCGCACCCGGCTCGACCCGAACCGCGTACCGATCTGGCAGCTACAACGAGCGAAGGCCGCGGACAGCGGCGAGCGCTGAGCGTCCAGCCGTCCGACATGCCAGCTTCGCATCGCTGCGTAGGGCGACCGCGTCCACGGCTGTTTCGCGCCTGTCGCGACCACTACATCACAACGAAAATCACCCCAGGTAGAGGCAGACAAGTTAGACTGGTAGGCCCCCCTGCCGCCTACGGCGCTTTTGCCGGTGGACGCCAGCGTACCTCCGGCGAGCGGATGAGTGCCCCCTTGGCCCCCGGCACCTCTGCGGCCATGCCCCTACGGCTTGGCGCTGTTAAGCTCTCCACCCGGTAGACCTCGGCACCGAGACCACCCGACCCGGACCATCGCCGGTTTTCCGCCGATCCCGACCACGCCAAGTGTTTGGAACTTGGCACCGCTCGACGGGTCGGTTCTGCCGACACGCGGCCTCGAAGGCGGCCAACGAGCTCCAGCTCGGCCCAACAGGTCAATGCCTCCGGAAGCGCTCATCAACCGCACATCCGCTGCACGACCATTGGCGCGACGACGGGCCCAGTTCATCCGATCGCCGCTTCGTTCGGCCGCAGTGCCTGGCCACGCGCGCCTGCCCATTCTGGTGCCTGCTGATCCTGGCTGACGCGCAACCGTCGCCATTCCAATCCCGCGAACGCGGCATC
This sequence comes from Methylobacterium sp. JK268, assembly GCF_054052225.1. Lineage (NCBI taxonomy): Bacteria > Pseudomonadati > Pseudomonadota > Alphaproteobacteria > Hyphomicrobiales > Methylobacteriaceae > Methylobacterium > Methylobacterium sp. JK268. The sequence continues at coordinate 186,684 of NZ_JBSVZN010000006.1, forward strand.
GAACGAAGCATCCGCCCCGATCGGCAACGCCGCCCGCGCCTCGGCCCAGAACCGCTGCGCCAGGCCTGGGTCAGCGTCCCAGGCCGTCTGCCACCACGCCAGGATCGGCTCGCGTGCCTGGGCCAGCGCCGAAACGGATGGCAACCGGTCGCGTTTCTCATGCTGGTTCACCCGGCGCGAGGACGGGACCAGGTTCCATAGGTCGCCGCACGGCCACGCCGACCACGGAAGGGCGTGATCGATGTCGAGGGCATCGAGTCGCAGCGGCGTACCGGACCAGACGCAGACCAGCGGCGTCCCCGTCTCGGCGAGCCGCCCGGCTACGAGGCGGGCCAACCCTGTATCCCGTGCGGGTTCCTGCCAGACGAGGCACGTCTCGACCGCACCGGGTTCGCACGCGCGGCTCATGCGCACCGCGTAGCCCCGGATAAGCCGCGCCCACTCGGCGACCAGCACCGGCTCGACCCAGGCGCCAAGCCGCAGCAGCGTGCGCCACAGCGGACCCGGCACGGACAAGTGGCCCCAGGCTGTCAGTGTCTCGGGCGTGAGCGTCACCGGGCCGGTCACGCGTGCTGGTCGCCCGACCCCTTCGAACACAGGTCCACCCGCGTTCGGGTAGGTCGTATGGCGCGCCGGCATCGCGAGGATCGTGCGTCGCACCTCGCCGAGCGCCGCAACGAGGGCGTCGGCCCGGGGACCGGCGAAGCGCATGCCGAGCCGCAGATCCCCCGCCGTGATCCCGAGCGCCAACAGCGCGCGGAAGCCCGGGCCCGCGAACCTGAGACCGTCCGGCCCAGAGTTGCCCGGCGCCTGAGGCAGGCCGGCCGCGACGAGGGGCAGGTAGGCACGCAACCAGTGCAGGGCGACGCAGCCCATCGGTACAAGCACCTGGTCGCCCCCATCCGGGGCCGGTACGGCGAGCGACGGAGCCGCGTCGGCGATCTTGGCCACCGCACGCAGGAGCCCGAGCTTGTAGGTCGAGGACTTCTCGTCGTTGAGCACGATGCCGCGGATCAGTGGCAGGCCAAGACTGCTGTCGTCGGGCAGGCGCAGAACCATGCTCGTCCACGCGACGCCGGCCCTACCTAGACGGTCGGGTTCGTCGAGGGCACGCAGGACAGCGAGACCGTGATCCCGCGCCAGCGCCTCGATCTCACCCACCGAGGTCGGATACATCGCACGCTCTGGCTCCTCGGGGCCACCCCGCAGGGTCAAGATGAGCACGCCGCCGGGCTTGAGCAGCGTGGTCAGGTTACGGAAGGCGCGCGGGCGCTCGCCCGGGGGCAGGTGCATCCACACGGCCGAGAGCAGTACGAGGTCGTAGCTCAGACCCAACCGATGCACGGCCGTCAACGCGGGCAATCGATCGTCGACCCAGCGCAGCTCCGGGTGCAGCCGCCTGCCCTCCGCACGCATCCCAGCGGCAGGTTCTGCGGCTACTACCTCGAAGCCCAGGCCGACTAGCCACGCCGCGTCACGGCCGGAGCCCGCTCCGACATCGAGGGCGAGGCGTCCCGCACCGCTCGGTAACAGGTCCTGAAGCCGCCCCCAGAGGGCTCCAGCACACACAGCTTCGTAGCGCGCCGTGAACGCCGCCGCTCCGCGATCGTAGGCGGCGATGGTCCCATCTAAAACGCTCATGCGGCCCGTGGAGCAGGAATGCCGACTGGATCGGCGATGAAGAGACCGGGACGTTCTGCGTCGACGCGGGCGCGTCATCAAGTCTGTCGGCCAGCGATACGATCGTGGCCTTGCCAAACGTCGGGCGCTCCACCACGCTCGACGGATGGTTCACCTGTTCGTCGCGATCACCGACCGGGACTGGTTCGACACCCTCGCCCGGCAGACGCCGGATGAGGTAAACTTCTGGCAGCCGAGCGGTCGCTACAACTTCCGCGCCCTACAGCCGGGTGAACTGCTGCTGTTCAAACTACACGCGCCCGACGATGTGATCGTCGGCGGTGGCGTGTTCTCCCACGGCTCGCTCGCACCACTGTCACTGGCCTGGGAAGCCTTCGAGACCCGCAATGGCGCGTCCAGTCTCGCCGAGATGCGCCAGCGCATCGCGCGCTACCGGCGAGAGGCAGGACCGCTTGACCCGCGCAGCGATCCGGTGATCGGCTGCCGCATCCTGACGCAGCCGTTCTTCTGGCCTCGCGCGCAATGGTTACCGACCCCAGCGAGCTTCGCCAAGGCCATCGTTCAAGGCAAGGGCTACAGAACCGACGAACCGGAGGGACGCGCGATCTGGGACGCTGTGACTGAGCGTCTCGCGACAGGTTCGGCGTCTGAGGCGGCAGCGCCTGCTGTAGACCTCCCCCGCTACGGTTCTCCTGTGCTGGTGCTGCCTCGTCTTGGTCAGGGAGCGTTCCGTCTGGCCGTGACAGACGGCTACGAGCGGCGCTGTGCAGTCACGGGCGAGCGGACGCTGCCGATCCTGGACGCCGCCCACATCCGCCCATTCACTGAGGGCGGCGCGCATCACCTCTCCAACGGCCTGCTGCTGCGCACCGACATCCACCGACTCTTTGATCTCGGCTACGTCACAGTCTCGCCGGACCATCGATTTGAGGTTAGAGCGTTTGCCGTTCAGTTAGAAATAGCTTGGCTTGCGGCTCAGTCGGCATCGTAGCCCGACGCAGCGATGATGCGGCCGCACTCCCGTGGCTTGAAGCAGCGCAGGATGCGCTGGACGGCCCGATACAGAGCCTCCTCGCTGCGCGCTGCCGCCTTGCGCAGCAGCGCCTTGATCTTGGCAAACACCTGTTCGATCGGGTTGAAGTCTGGCGAGTAGGCGGGGACATACAGGATCCGCGCTCCCACCTCCGCGACTGCCTCGCGCACCCCCTCCACCTTGTGGGCCGACAGGTTGTCGAGGATCACCGTGTCGCCCGGGCGCAGGCTCGGCGCCAACTCCTCCTTCACGTAGGCCAGGAATGCGGCACCGGTCATCGCGCCGCGGCGCAGATGCGGGGCGACCAGCCCATCGCTGCGCAAGCCCAGCACCAGCGTCGTGCTCGCCCAATGCCCGTGCGGGGTCGCCATCCGGCATCGTTCGCCGCAGGGCGCTCGCCCGCGCAAACGCGCCATCTTGGTGTTGACCCCGGTCTCGTCCACGAACACCAGCCGCTCCGGATCCAGGTCGAGCTGGTCCTCAAACCACGCCTCGCGGACTTCCTTCACGTCTGGGAGTTGCTGCTCGGCGGCATGCGCTGTCTTTTTTTATATGTCAGGCCGTGCCGCGTGAGCAGGCGCGCGATCGCGCTGAGCGAGGTCTTGACCCCGCGCCGGGACAGACGACCCTTCAACTCGGCCAGCGTCAGGTCGGGCGTCCGCGCGACCTGGTCGAGCAGAACCGAGGCGTGCTCTTCGAGATCAGCCGAGCGACGGTCCCCGCCCATGGGGGCAGCTGCTAGCGAACCGTCGCAGCTCAACTGGGTGCGCCACCGGCTGGCACTGGCTGGGCTGACGCCGAACCGCTCGGCGACTTGCGAGCAGGACAAGCCCTGCTCCAGAGCAGCAACGACGCGACGACGAAGATCGACGGACAGGGCGGCAGGCACGGTTCCTCCTCGTGCACCTGAGGATTGATCTCCACCAGGTAACATCCACATAGGAGCGGGACCACGTCCAGCCAAGCGAAGCCATTTCTACCTGAACGATAAATGCTCTA